>CAMDGQ010000049.1 GCA_945897955.1 Tepidiphilus sp. J10
GCTGCTGGCCGGTTTCGAAGACCTGAAGAAACTGATCCGCGCCGGCAAGGCGGAAGGCGCCAACCAGTACGCGGAGAAATTCGACTGGTACAAATCCAACCAGAAGCGGGTGATCCACGACTGGGACATGCCGGACTACAACTGGTGAGGCTACGGAAAACCACGATGCGCGCGCTCCACACCCGACTGCAACAGCTTTTTCCGCTCGGCGAACTGACCGAGCAGCGCCCCGATCTCGGCTTCGTCACCGTGCCGGCGGCGTATCTGCGGCCGACCCTGCTGCATCTGCGCGACCGCGAGGGCTACACGCATCTGGTGCTGCTGACGGCGGTCGATTGGCTTGAAGACGGCCAGTTTCAACTGACTTATCTGCTGTCGAACCGCAGCAGTGCACAAGACCTCGGGCTGCGCGTGCTGCTCCCTCGCGAAGGCGCCAGCATGGAAAGCATCCATGATGTGTGGCCGACGGCGGCGACCTATCAGCGCGAACTGCGTGAAATGTTCGGCATCGATTTCCCCGGCAGCCCGCGCCTGCACGAGGAATTCATCCTCGAAGGCTGGAACGACATTCCGCCTTACCGGCGCGATTTCGATACCCTGAAATACGCCCGGGCCAACTATACCGATCGCCCCGGCCGCGAAACGCACGACCCGGAACAGCACATGAAACAGCAACTCTATCCGGACGGCGCCTGACATGGATTTCTTCGCCCCCGACCGCAGCCAGTATCCGGCCAAGAAACCCGACGGCACGCTGGACATCGACCTCGCCTCGGGCAAATACCTGAAACTCTGGCAAGGCCCCAACCACCCCGGCATCACCGGCAACATGTCGGTGGAACTGACCGTCTGCGGCGATGAAGTGGTCGAAGGCAAGACCCACGTCGGTTACCTGCATCGCGGTTTCGAGAAACTGATGGAGCGGCGCAGTTTCATCCAGTGTTTCCCCATCGTCTGCCGCATCTGCGTGCCGGAACCGGACTTCAACGAATACTGCTACGCCGTCGCCGTCGAGGATCTCGCCGGCATCCAGTCGCCGGAACGCGCCAACTGGATGCGTGCGCTGATCCTGGAAATGGGCCGCATCAACAGCTATCTGATGTACCTCGGTGGCCAGGCTGGCGCGCTCGGCCTGGGCGTGATCGGCCAATGGACCACCTACGCGCGCGACCTGATGCTCGACCGTTTCGAGGAAATGACCGGCGCCCGCATCTATCACATGTTCATCCTGCCCGGCGGCGTGCGCGACGGTCTGCCGGAAGGCTTCGAGCAACGCATGGAAGAAACCCTGCGCGAAATCGAAAGCACGATGAAGGACGTGCACGACGTGATGTTCCACAACGCCGTGTTCAAGAAACGCACCGTCGGCCAGGGCGTCATCGACCCGGCCTGGCTCGACCAGTACGGCGTCACCGGCCCCAACGCGCGTGCCGCCGGCGTGGCCAAGGACGTGCGCCGCGACCAGCCGTATCTGGTCTATCGCGAACTCGAATTCGAACCGGTGATCGGTCACGATTCCGACATCTACACCCGCTCGGATGTGCGTCGCCGCGACCTGCTGATGTCGGTCGATCTGATCCGCCAGATCCTGGCCAAAATGCCGCGCAGCGGTCCTTTGATTGCGGACATGCCGAGCATGCTGCACTGGAAGATTCCGCGCGGTGAAACCTACGTCCGGGGCGAATGTTCGCGTGGCGAATACGGCTACTACCTGGTCACCGACGGCAGCGGTTTCCCGCGTCGGGTCAACGTGCGCGGCCCGTCCTACACCCACGCCATGGCGCTGCTGGAGCGGATGATCGTCAACATCAACATCTCCGACGTGGCCGCGCTGATGGTGTCGTTGCATACCTATCCACCGGAGATCGAGCGATGATGCCAAGCCTGATCAACGCGTTCATGGTCTTGTTGCTGCTCGCACAGTCGCATCCGGCGCAAGCGCAATTGCAACAAACTCACTTGTTGCAAACCGATCAGGCCCGGACCGAGGATGCCGTCCTGGCCGATTTGTTCGAACAGGCGGGAGTAAGCGGCACTCTCTTGATCACCTCGGTCCGCAGCGGACGCAGCATGGTGCATGACGAGTCCAGGGCAGCCCGGCTGTTTCCTGTGGCGTCCACCTTCAAGATTTTCAACACCCTGATCGCCCTGGAAGAGGGCGTGATCGAACACGCCGACAGCCCGATACCCTGGGATGGTCAACATCATGAATTCGAATCCTGGAACCGAGACCAGACCCTGGAGAGCGCTTTCAAGGTCAGCTGCGTCTGGTGCTACCAGGACCTGGCCAGGCGGATCGGGATGGAAAAATATTCTGACTATCTGCACAAGACTGGCTATGGCCAGCTGCAGCAACCTTTCAAGCTGACCGAGTTCTGGCTCGATGGCTCGCTTCGCATCAGTGCCAAGGATCAAGTCGAATTTCTGCGACAGGTCGTCGAGCGCAGACTCCCCTTCCGTCAATCAAGTTACGACACTTTGAAGCGCGTGATGGATTCCAGCGGCGAGGCGCCCGGTCTACATGCCAAGACGGGCTGGGCGATACGAAACTCGCCACAAATCGGCTGGTATGTTGGCTATCTCGAAACCAGCGACGATGTCTGGCTTTTCGCCCTGAACATGGATATCCGCACCCCGAGCGACCTGCCGTTGCGGCAGAGACTGGTTCAGGATGCGCTGGCCCGCAAGAGCCTTCTTACGCAAAGACCCTCGGAGAAGAAATGAGCGTCCGTGACGTACTGTCCCCCTTCACCGCCTGGAAGAACCTGTTCCGCGACCCGGTCAGCATTCCCGACCCGCTGAACCGCGCCGCCGCGCCGCGTTATCGCGGTTTCCACCAGAACGATGTGGAAAAGTGCATCGGCTGCGGCACCTGCGAAACCATCTGCCAGAACGGCGCCATCGACATGGTGCCGGTGGAAGGCATCGAGACCAAAAGCGGCGATTCCGGACTGCGCCCGCGCATTGACTACGGCCGCTGCTGCTGGTGTGCGCTGTGCGTTGACGTCTGCATGACCAAATCGCTGACCATGTCGAACGCCTACACCTGGGTGGAAAACGATCCCGACCTGTTCTGTTTCACGCCGGGTGTCGACAAGAAACACTGGGACAACGCCGAGCTTGGCTACCATTGCCCGACCGATCGCCGTATCACCGGCCAGGTCCGCGCCCACATGCGCGAACTGGAACCCGAGACGCGGCTCGAATCCTTCGTCGAAATCGTTCAGGGTTATTCGGTCGAAGAAGCCATCCTGGAAGCCGACCGCTGTGTCGCCTGCGGCCTCTGCGTCGCGACCTGCCCGACCCACATGGCGATCCCGCAATACATCGCCGCCGTGCGCGATGGCGACTACCAGCGCGGTCTGGAACTGCTCTACGCCAGCAACCCGTTCTCCGGCATCTGCGGCCGGGTTTGCACGCACAAGTGCGAGGACGCCTGCGCCGCGCGTCACGAAGGCGACCCGATCGCCATTCGCTGGTTGAAGCGGCACATCATGGATCAGGTGTCGTTCGAGCAATGCAAGGAAATCGTCGGCGGCCCCGGCCCGGCAACCGGCAAGAAGGTCGCCATCATCGGCGCCGGACCGGCCGGCCTCACCGCTGCTTTCGACCTGGGCAAACTGGGCCACGCCGTAACCGTCTACGAAGCGCTCGACCAACCCGGCGGCATGACGCGCTGGGGCATTCCGGAATATCGGCTCCCGTACGACGTCATCGATCAGGATGTCGACGTGATCCGTTCGGTCGGCGTCGATATCCGCTGCAATGTGAAGATTGGCCGCGACATCAGCCTCGACCAACTGCGCAACGAGAACGATGCCGTCCTGCTGGCAATCGGCCTGCAGGAAGGGCGGCAGACCCGCATTCCGAATTCGGAACACGAAAAGGTGTTCCGCGCCGTCGATCTGCTGCAGAAGATCACTGCCGGCGAGTCGTTCGAACTCCCCCACTGCGCGGTAGTGATCGGCGGCGGCAACGTCGCGATGGACATCGCCCGCTCGCTGGCGCGCATGCAGAAGCAGCAGTACGGCCAGGTCGATGTGGTGGTCACTGCGCTGGAAGATCAACAACACTTCATGGCCGACCCCGACGAGATCAAGGAAGCGCTGGAAGAAGGCATCGTGATTCGCGACAAATGCGGCCCGCAAGGTTGCGAGATCGATACCGGAGGCAAGCTGATCGGCCTCAAGACCTGGAAGGTGCTGTCCATCTTCGACGAGAAGAAACGCTTTGCGCCCAGCTATGACCCTGCGGACGAAACCATCCACGCCTGCGACACGGTGATCGAAGCCATCGGCCAGTTTGCCGACACCGCGTTGCTCGGCGAGACGCTGACCGAAGCGCTGGAATGGAACCGGGGCCGGATCAAGATCAACGCCAACGGCCGCACCTCGGAAACCTGGCTCTGGTCCGCTGGCGATTGCGTCGCCGGTCCCGACGTGGTGCATGCCGTCGCCGACGGCCACCGCGTTGCAGCCAGCATTGACAGTCATTTGAAGAAAATGGGGAATCAGGCATGAGCGAACAACCAGGCACCCATGAAGGCACCTCACACGGCTACGAGCGCATCAAATCGAAGACGACGTTGAAGGAAGTCCTTGAGGTCGCCACCTCGTTCGAAGCCACAGCGCGCGATTTCTACACGTCACTGATCCCCAGGGTCAGCAAAAAAATGCGCTGGCTGGTGGAAGAACTGGCGCAAGAGGAAGCCGGCCATTACCGTATGTTTGTCGAGCTGGCTACCCGCAGCGACATCGCCGATCAGGTTGGTGCCGAGGTGCTTATTCCCGCCAGCGATCGCAAATTCTCGGATGCCGTGCTGCTGCCCGACCTGGGCGAGCACCCGGACGACCAGTCGCTGCTGCGTTATGCACTGGGCCGCGAGCACACGGCCATGGAGCAATACCAGTCTCTCGCCGACAACACCCAACCCGGCCCGATCCACGATCTGTTCCGGTTTCTCGCCAACGAAGAGACCAAGCACAAAAACGAGCTGGAGCGGCTGTATTACGAGGTCGTGCACAGCGGCGGGGTTTAACCTTGATTACTGTGTTCATCAGGCTTCGAGATGTCTGATAAACCTGGAAACCGCAGTTGCCCGGGCTGCAGGTGCGAATTCATTCGCACCTGCATCAGTTACGCAACCAATTTAAATTTCACAACATTCAATCCCAACTGCAGCTTTCAGGATAAACACAGGCGTGAGTGCTTTCGACTGTCCGCACCATTCGGGTGAGCCGCACTCGGGTATGTACAACAGAGGAATCAAGGTTAAAAGCGAGAAGGAAGCAAGCCGGGTTTGATCGAGATGTGCCACCAGGCGCGCGGCGGCGCCCGGTGGGCTCCCGGCAGCTTCAGGCAGCTTCAGGCCTCCAGGCTGAGTGGTGAACCAACACGTTGCCAGGCAAGGTGTGCAGGCGTTGCCGGCTGCGCAGGAACCTGGGCCTGGTGGACTGTGGTCGGTGCGCTTGGGGTCGCCAACACCGGGGCGCCCAAGCCCAGGCATCCCAGCAAAGCCAGTCCGACAAGCGAGCGATGAAGAAGGGTTTTCATTTCCGCCTCCTCAATTAAGCGCGCTGGACGCGGCGTAGTTCACCCGCAGCGCCTCATAGGCATCGTCGGACTGTATGCGTCGGCGCACCGCGTTATCGCCCAGCAACTGATTCAACTCGCCGAGCAGGTCGTATTGCGTCGCGGCCGGCAAGGGGGTGCGGCAGGCGACTTCGAGCGCATTCCATTTGTAGGCGGCCTGATGGTCGCGCTGATAAAGGCGTTCGCATGCCGCAAGCAGATGGCGGCCCTTGTCCTGGCGTTCCGGGCCCGGCGCTTGCGTCAGCAGGTCTTCGAACTGGCTGCCGATGATTTCGTTTTCTACCGCCGCCGCCAGCGGGGTGGTGGCCTGTCCCAGCGCGTGCAGCGCTGCGTTCTGGTACTCGCGCGCCTGTTTCGACGCCGGATCGGCGATGCTGTGCGCAAGGCCGGCCCAATGCAGCAGGCGCGGACGTTCAGGGTCGTGTTCCGGCATGCTGGCGATCAGGTATTCGGCCAGGCCTTGCGCGCTGCTGTCCTTGTTTGAGCCGAGCAGGTCGTAAAGCGCGCGCAGGAAAGGCGGGCAGGGCTCCAGCAGCGTCACATGCGATTTGATCCACAGTTCACGTTCGATGTCGCGCAGGCGATCCTGATTGTGCGGCGCGATGCTCTTGCGGCTTTGCGGGTTTTCCCAGTTCTGCACCGTGGTCACCGAGACGTTGGCCAGCACCGCCAGGGCTTCCTGCGACAGGCTGTAACGCCGCCGCAGCGCGCCGATCCAGTCGGCTTCGAATTCACGCTGGCTGCTGTAGCGACGCAGCGGGCTGAGCTGGCGTCCGTGGCTGTTCCATTGTTCCTGCAGGTAAGGCATGGCGTGTCCTCCGTGGCGAGTGTGAATTCATCTTAGATGGCCGAAGCATAACGCGACACCAACCCGGTTGGCCCGCCGGGTTGGCCGTCCGGGTTGCAACCCGGTTGCTAACGAGCACGCCCCGCGGTCTCTAGCCTGCACAGCATCCGGCGCGTGCCGGTCAACCCGATGGAGGCAAAACATGTACTCGGAACAACTCGCGGTGCTCATTTTCCTTGCGGCAACCCAGGTCGCCGGACACGGACTCGGAACTCAACCGATGGCGCAGGTGCCACGCGGCGGTATCGAGAAGCCCGGCTTGAGTTTGCAACAAAGTCCGGGCTGGAGCAGTACCGGCAAGCAGCGCCAGAAGATCAAGCGAGAGCGGGAGGCGATGCTGCTGGCCGAGTTTCGCTGATGTCGGCTGCGCCATATCCGCCGCCGCCTGGTGTTTGCATCACGAATACATCGCCGGCTTCGAGCCTGAACTCGGCGATGCCGTCCAGCTTGATCACCGTGGATTCGAACAGGCTTCTGGAGCGTTCGATCCATTGCCGGCCAATCTTGCCGGCATCGCCGCCAGCCAGACCGAACGGGGCAACGCGACGGCGCAGCGCAAGCAGATTGGCCTGCATCGGCGCCAGGAAACGGATGCGCCGGTCGACGCCATCGCCGCCGGCATGGGCGCCCTCGCCGCCGGAACCGTGCCGGATGCCGAAATGTTCCAGACGCACCGGGTAGTTGAGTTCCATGACTTCAGGGTCGGTCAGGCGGGAATTGGTCATGTGGCTATGCACTGCGCTGGCGCCGTCGAACCCCGGTCCGGCGCCGGCGCCGCCGCAGACGGTTTCGTAATACTGGTATTGCCCGTTGCCGAAACTGAAGTTGTTCATGCTGCCCTGACTGGCCGCCAGCACGCCGAGCGCGCCATACAACGCATCGACGATGTTCTGCGAAGTTTCCACATTGCCGGCGACGACCGCTGCCGGGTAAGCCGGGTCCAGCAGCGAGCCGGCCGGCAGGATGATGTCGAGCGGTCGCAGCACGCCGGCGTTGAGCGGAATATCGCTGTCGATCAGCGTGCGGAACACGTACAGCACGGCGGAATGCACGATGCTGGCCGGTGCGTTCAGATTGCCGGCCTGTTGCGGGCTGCTGCCGGTGAAGTCGATGCGGGCGCGCTTTGCGTTGGTGTCGATGGCGGGATCAATGTCGATCGAAACCTTGATCCGGCTGCCATCGTCCAGCGGCAAAGTGAAATCGCCGCCGTGCAAGCTGCCCAGCAAACGTTTCACTGCACTCTCTGCGTTGTCCTGAACGAAGCCCATGTAGGCGATGACCGCGTCGGCGCCAACTTCCCGCTCCAGGCGGCGCAGCGCTCCCTCGCCCAGCGTATTGGCGGCGACCTGCGCGGCGAGATCGGCCAGGTTCTGTTCCGGGTTGCGCGCCGGATGTCGATTGGATGCCAGCCAGTGGCGAATCTCGTTTTCCAGCAGCAGACCGTCGCGCACGATCAGCAGTCCGTCGGAGCGGCAGCCTTCCTCGTCAATATGGCGGCTGTTCGCCGGCATCGAGCCGGGGCTGATGCCGCCGACATCGGCGTGGTGCGCGCGGCTGGCGGTGAAATAGCGCAACGTGCCGGAATCTTCGGAGAAGATCGGCGAAATCACGGTGATATCGGGCAGATGCGTGCCGCCGGCATAGGGCGAGTTGATCAGCCAGGCGTCACCCGGGCGCAGTTGCGCGCCGAAGCCGTTCAGGATGGCGCGCACCGAATCGCCCATGCTGCCCAGATGCACCGGAATATGCGGCGCGTTGGCGATCAGATTGCCGGCGGCGTCGAACAGCGCACAGGAGAAATCCAGCCGTTCGCGGATGTTCACCGAGCGGGCGCTGTTCTGCAGCGCGCGGCCCATGTCTTCGGCGATGCTCATGAAGCGGCGATTGAACAAGGTCAGCCAGGTCGGGTCCGGGCGCGCGGGATCGGGGCGTTGCAGGCTGGCGCTTTCCGAAGTCATCAGTAGGTCGCCGCGCGCGCTCGGGCTGACTCGCCAACCGGGTTCCAGCACCAGCGTCGAACCGGCTTCGACGACCAGCGCCGGTCCCTTCAGGGTCTGGCCGATGGCGAGCTGATCGCGCCGGTACACCGGCGCGTCCAGCCATCCGCCATCGAAAAATACCGACCGTATCGCGATCGGCTCGGCCGGTGAGGTTGGCAGATCGAGTAGGGCTTCCGGGAGGCCGCCGCCGCTGACCGTTTCGCTTTCCAGTGCGACGCAGACCAGTTCGCGTGCCGGATCGGCAAAACCAAAGCGGGCGCGATGTTCGGCGTGGAAGGCCGTGGCCATGTCGTTCAGCGTGCCAAGCTGAATAGCCAGCACGCTGTCGGCGCCCGCATAGCGCAGCAGGGCGCGGCGGGTTTCTCCGGCGCGCGCAACGCCTTGGTCGGGCAGATCGGAAAGCGGCCGTTCCACCGCCGTCTGGCGAATTTCGCGCTGTTCCGCCAGACCGATGCCATACGCCGACAATACCGCCGCGAACGGTGAAATCAGCACTTGCCGGATGCCCAGCCGCGCCGCCACGGCGCAGGCATGCTGGCCGCCTGCGCCGCCGAAGCCGACCAGCGTGAAGGCGGTCGGATCGACGCCGCGCGCCAGGGTGATGTGGCGGATGGCGTCGGCCATGTGCTCGACCGCGATATCGAGGTAGCCCGCTGCCAGGCGTTGCGGGCTGTAGTCCAGATTCAGCGTGGCGTTGAGGCTGGCGGCCTGGTGCGCGAAGGTGGCGCGCACGATCTCGATATCGAGCGGTTGATCGCCGCGCGGGCCGAACACGGCCGGGAAAAAGTCGGCCTGCAGGCGGCCAAGCAGCAGGTTGGCGTCGGTTACCGTCAACGGGCCGCCGCGCCGATAACAGGCCGGTCCGGGCAGGCTGCCGGCGGAAGCCGGGCCGGCCAGCAGACGTTCGCCGTCGAAACTCAGGATCGAGCCGCCGCCTGCGGCGACGGTATGCACGCCGAGCATCGGCACGCGGATGCGGTGGCCGGCGCCTTTGCCACCCACGCGGCTGTCCAGGCTACGTTCGAACTCGCCGGAAAACAGGGAAACATCGGTCGAGGTGCCGCCCATGTCGAATCCGATCAGCTTGTCGAAGCCGGCCGCCTGGCCGACCTTGGCCATGCCGATCAGACCGCCGGCCGGCCCGGACAGCACGCTGTCCTTGCCCTGGAAATGCGCTGCATCGACGAGGCCGCCGTTCGATTGCATGAATTCCAGCTTGACGCCACGGGGCAGGGCGGCGGCGACCTGTTCGGCATAACGCCGTACCGGCGGCGACAGCGTGGCGTCGAGCACGGCGGTTTCGGCACGCGGCACGAACTTGATCAGCGGGCTGGCCTGATGCGACAGGCTGATCTGGGTGAAACCGGCGGCGCGCGCAAGCACGCCGGCGGCGAGCTCGTGCACCGGATTTTTCCAGGCGTGCAGAAAGGCGATGGCGCAGGCGCTGAAGCCGCGGGCACGCGCGACGGCAAGCGCCCGTCCCAGGCCGGCTTCGTCGAGCGGTAGCAGAATGGCGCCAGCGACCGTGATGCGTTCGCGCGCTTCGATAACACGATCATGCAGTGGCGCCGGCTTGCGGATGTCGAGCGCGAAGATGTCCGGCCGCGCCTGGTCGCCGATTTCCAGTGCATCGCCGAAGCCGGCCGTGGTGATCAACACGACGGGTTCTCCGGTATGAGTCAGCAAGGCGTTGGTGCCGACGGTAGTGCCCATCTTCACCCCATCGATCGTGTGCGCCGGCAGCGCCTGCCCGGCCTTCAGTCCGAGCAGGTCGCGAATGCCTGCAATTGCCGCATCGGCATAGCGTTCAGGCGCCTCGGACAGCAACTTGGTCTGGATCAGACCGCCTTGCGGCGGTCGCGCGACGATGTCGGTGAACGTGCCGCCGCGATCAACCCAGAATTGCCAGCCCGAGGTCAAATGTCACCAGTCCCGAGCAGTTCGCTGACAGAGTCGATGAATTCCTGCAACTCGGTTTCACCGAGCATCAGATGCTTCATGCAGGCATCGCCGAATTCTTCCCAGGCGCATTCATTCAGATGTCGCGAGGTCACTTCCTGGATGTGATCGGCGACATGACCCACGGCTATCAGGGTGCGTGCTTCGTTGGAAACCGTGTCGGTGTCGAACACGCTCAGTTCGTGGTGCCACTGGATGGCTTCGCGCACTTTTTCCGGCAGCTCCCAGTTGCGTGCAAGCAGCGCGCCGACAGCCACATGATTGGTGTTGTGACGCAGGTCTTCCATGGCGGTAATCTCGATCCAGGGGGTTTCCGGAATGCGCTTCATGGTATCGAGGTAGTCGGGAAAACGTTGCAGCAGCAAGGGCATCGCGCTGTCGTGGAACAAGGTATAGAGCTGCACTTCATCGATATTGCGTAAGCCGAGCTGGCGGGCCAGCATCACCGCAAACTGGGCGGTGCGTCGAGTGGTTTCCCAGTAAATCTCCATACCCTTGACCGGCAAGCTGTTGCGCAATGCCAGACCCATGACCAGATAGCCGATGTTCTTGATGCCCAGCGCGGAAACAGCCTGGGGCATGGAGGTGATCTTTCGGGACAGGCCGTAATAGGATGAGTTGACGGTCTTCAGGACGGCAGCGGCAATGCTGACATCGCTGCTGATCAGGTTGGCGATTTTCAGGAGATCCGGTTCGTCCTGGTTGCGTTCGGACATCAAGGTCATGACGATCCCGGGTTGCGGCGGGATATGGATGCTGGCAAGCAGCTTGCGAGCTTCAATCTGGTTCAGTTGGGGGGAGGACAGATTGGGGTTGGTTGACGTTTGTACGGAATGATTTGGGCTGAACATCGCTGTCTCGTGAAATCTCGTTCATTAGCACTTTATGATATTCATCACATGGATGCCTTGAGATTGATCATGCAGCCCGAAAGCAGATGCAGACCTGTTTCACCAGAGCAGCAACCGGAAAATCATTTGCGGGCAAAGCAAACAAACCTGGATAACCATGGGGCCATGTGTGCCGTTTGCTCTCGATTTCCGGGAGATCAGGCGTGTCAGAGCCCGGATTCAAGCAACAGCGATCCGACTTCCTGCGCCAAAGGTTCGACATCCTCCTCGTCGATCATCAACCAGGACAGCACGGCCTGACTGAACCGCTTCCATTCACCATCGTCGCGGTTGCGCGAATAACGACTTTCCAGTTGGCCGGCCAGGTGGGCGATGGCGATCAGGTTCTTCATTGCACCATCCTGGGTAAGCGTGAACACTTCCAGATCATGGTGGTTGCGTATGGCGTTGCGGACCAGTTCATCCAGTTGCCAGTTGCGCGCGAGGATTGCGCCGATGACAGCGTGATTCATGCCATGTCGTTCGTCTTCCACCGCACTGAAGCCGCGCGGATCCTCGTTGGCCAGACGCAGCGTTTCCTTGTAATCCTTGAAACGCTTCATCAAGAGTGGAATGCCGGAATCACGAAACAGACCGAACAGATGCGCTTCGTCCCGGTTGTGGCCGTACTTGCCTGCCAGCCACGCGCTGATCATTGCGGTGCGCGCCGACTGATCCCAGAACCGTTCAATACCCTGTGCATTCAGCGACGTGCGCAAGGCCAGGCTGTTCGCCAGCGTCACCACCCGCGACAGGCCGAGCAGGTTGACTGCCTGGCCGACCGAACGGACAGTCTGCCTGAGGCCGAAAAACGGCGAGTTCACCGTCTTCAGCATCGCTGCGGAAATCCCCACATCCCGGGAGATGGCGTCGGCGATCAGCGCAAGATCGGGATCATCGCGTGCCTTCTCGTCCATGATCGCCAGGACTACGGCGGGCCGGGGAGGAATGTCGATGGACTCGACCAGCTTTTCGGCGTCTTGTCGGGAGAGTTCGGCCACGATGCAGGCTTTCCTTAGGCTCAAATACCGCGCAGCAACTCGTTGATGCCGACCTTGCTCAGCGTCTTGGCATCGACCTGTTTCACGATCACCGCGCAATACAGGCTGTACTTGCCATCGGCGGAGGGCAGGTTGCCGCTGACCACGACCGAGCCGGCGGGAATGCGGCCATAGCTGATCTCTCCGGTTTCGCGGTTGTAGATGCGGGTCGATTGGCCGATGTAGACGCCCATCGAAATGACGCTGTTGTCTTCCACGATGACGCCTTCGACGACTTCGGAACGCGCGCCGACGAAGCAGTTGTCGCCGATGATGGTCGGGCCGGCCTGCACCGGTTCGAGCACGCCGCCGATGCCGACGCCGCCGGACAGATGCACGTTCTTGCCGATCTGGGCGCAGGAACCGACCGTCGCCCAGGTATCGACCATGGTGCCTTCATCGACATAGGCGCCGATGTTGACGTAGGACGGCATCAACACCACGTTCTTGGCGATGTAGGAACCCTTGCGCGCGGCTGCCGGCGGCACGACGCGGAAACCGCCTTCGCGGAAATCGCGGCTGTTGAAGTCGGCGAACTTGGAGGGCACCTTGTCGTAGTAATTGGTGAAGCCGCCCTTGATGAAGGCGTTGTCTTCCAGGCGGAACGACAGCAGCACGGCTTTCTTGATCCATTGATGAGTGACCCAGTTCTGGCCCTCGGTCCGCTCGGCAACGCGCAACTGGCCGCAGTCGAGCAGGTCGATCACGGCCATCACGGCGTCCTTGACCTTGGGTTCGACATTGCGCGGCGTGATGTCGGCGCGGCGTTCAAAGGCTTCTTCGATGATCAGTTGCAGTTCTTGCATGGTGGTTTCCTTGTGGGCAAAAAATGAATCGGTTCTTGTTAGTGAGGGTGACAGAAATCGACGATCCGCCGCGCTGCTTCGACGCATTGCTCCAGCCCGTCGACCAGAGCAATCCGGATGAAACCCTGGCCGGGGTTGATGCCTTTGGCGTCGCGCGCGAGGTAGGAACCGGGCAGCACGGTGACATGCTTGTCGCGATAGAGATCGCGCGCGAAGGCGGTGTCGCTGTTGGCAACATCGCCACCGGGGACTTTGGCCCAGAGATAGAACGCAGCATCCGGTTCGGCGAATTGCAGCACGTCCTGCAGGAGGGGCATCACGGCGGCGAATTTCTCGCGGTACATGCGACGGTTTTCAAGCACATGGTCTTCGTCTCGCCAGGCTGCGGCGGAGGCGGCCTGCACGGCGGGGTTCATGGCGCTGCCGTGGTAGGTGCGGTAGAGCAGGAATTGCCTGATGGCTTCGGCATCGCCGGCAACGAAGCCGGAGCGCAGGCCGGGCACGTTGGAACGCTTCGACAGGCTGTTGAAGATCACCAGACGTTCCTGGCCGCGGCCGAGTTGTTTCGCGGCGGTCAGCGCACCGAGCGGTGGTTGTCCGGTTTGGAAGTAGATTTCGGAATAGCACTCGTCGGAGGCGATGATGAAATCGTGCCGGTCGGCGAGCGCGAAGATTTCGCGCCAGTCGTCCAGGCTCATGACTTTGCCGGTGGGATTGCCGGGCGAGCAGACATAGGCCAGTTGCACGCCTTCCCAGAGGTCTTCCGGAATCGCGGTGAAGTCGCAGCGGTAGCCGTTCTCGGGCAGCGTGTTCAGGAAGTAGGGTTTGGCGCCGGCAAGCAGCGCGGCGCCTTCGTAAATCTGGTAGAACGGGTTGGGCGACAACACGCGCTTGACGTGCTTGCTCGGGTCGATGATGGCCTGGGCGAAGGAAAACAGGGCTTCGCGGCTGCCATTGACCGGCAATATCTGCGTTGCCGGGTCGAGATCGACGCCATAACGCATCAGGCACCAGTCGGCGATGGCTTCGCGCAGCGCCTCGGAGCCTTGCGTGACGGGATAATTCGACAGACCGTGCAGATTGTTGGTCAACGCGTCCTTGATGAATTGCGGCGTGGCATGCTTCGGCTCGCCGATGGACAGGTTGATCGCGGAAAATGCCGCGCTCGGCGTGATGCCGGCGAACAGTTCGCGCAGTTTCTGGAATGGGTAGGGTTGGAGTTGGTTTAGACGGGGATTCATTGACGAGTCCGACAGGCTGCTTGCGCGTCCTGAATTTTTTGAGCCGTGAATTATATGCTTTCGACATCGTTGCTGGCCCCACTCAGCTTGATCGTTGCCGCCTCGGTCTGGGGCCTGGTCTGGTATCCCTATCGTCTACTGGAACAGGTGGGGATATCCGGCAGCGTTTCTTCGCTGCTGACATATTTCATCGGCTTGCCGCTGTTGTTGGTTCTGGCGGCGCGTACACGCCTTGCCGAACCCGGTGAACGGGGCCTGTTGCTGGCCCTGGCGCTCTCCGCCGGCTGGGCCAATCTGGCCTATGTCCTGGCGGTGATTCATGGCGAGGTGATGCGGGTCTTGCTGCTGTTCTACCTTGCCCCGTTATGGACCGTGCTGTTTGCGCGTGTCCTGCTGAAAGAGAAGGCTGGCCGGACGGCCTATATGGTTATCGGCCTGTCGCTTGGCGGCGCTTATGTCATGTTGTCGGGCGGTGGCGGCTTGCCGTTGCCGACCAATGCGGCAGAGTGGCTTGGGCTTTCGGCCGGGGTCGGTTTCGCGTTGAGCAATGTGCTGACGCGCAGGATTCGCTCGGCGCCGATCGCATTGCGTTCGCTCTGGGTGTTCGCCGGCGTGGTGGCCTGGTCGATGCTGCATGCAATCCACGAGGGTGCTTCGCCGAATATCGTGTTGACGCTGGATGGGCAGGCCTGGCTGCTGGTTGCCGGTATTGCGCTGCTGCTCTTGCTGGCGACGTTCACGGTGCAATATGGTCTCGCCCACACCCCGGCCAACCGGGCCATCGTCATTCTGCTCAGCGAACTGGTGGTGGCGGCGCTGGCCAGTCGCCTGCTGGCCGGCGAGGCGATGGACCTGCGCGAGTGGATCGGCGGTGCGATGATCGTCGCGGCCACCCTGTTTTCCGGCAGGTTGGAACCTCCTGCGGAGAAATCGCATGTTTGAAATCGTCAATCTGCTGCACGCCTCGCTGCTGGTCGCCGATCTGTCGGCGGCACGGCGGTTTTACGAAGGGGTGCTGGAACTGAAACCGAGCCCGGCACGGCCGGAAATGTCATTTGACGGGATCTGGTACGACATCGGTGCGGCGCAGATTCATCTGATCTGCCTACCGAATCCGGATTCGGCAAGCGGTCGTCCCGCGCATGGCGGGCGGGATCGGCATACCGCGCTGGGTGTGCGCAACTTTGCTGCGTTGCGGGTGCAACTGGATGCGGCCGGATTGCCTTACACCCTCAGCCAGTCCGGTCGCAGCGCGCTGTTCGTGCGCGACCCGGATGGCAATGCGCTGGAGCTGGTGGAGATTGATTGAGTCAGGCGCGCTTATTTGCGCGGTTTTTTCGTCGAGACATTGAAGCGGTAGGTGTCGTGGCAACCCGAGCAGTAGGTCAGCACTTCGGCGATGTTTTCATGTGTTTCGCGCAGGCCGGCTTCGCCGCTTCCCGCCCTGGCTTCGGCTTTGCTCGCCAGAAGTTGCAGCGCTTCATTGAACGCGATCGCCATCTGCGTGAACTCTTCCGGCAGGCGTTCCTTCAGGCTCGGGGGAATGCGGTCCAGCAGCGCGCCCATCGGCCGGGCGGTGGTGGCGAGGGCTTTCATGTCCTGTTTGGCCATTGCGTAATTGATGTTGTGCAGGCCATGCAGGAATTCGCGCATTTCGAAAAGAATGTGGTTTTTCTCGGCTTGTGTGACATCAATGGCGATACGTCTGTCCGCGCTTACGAAACTGGATGATTGCGCGAGTGAAATGGCCGGTGTTGCGGCCGTTGCAACGAGAAGTAAAGCCAGTGAGATCAATCCGCGTGCCATATGGAAACTCCAGTTGATTGAGGTTTATGCGTAATGTAAACGTTCAAGGGGGCAAGGCTACTACTTACGCCGCGCCGTGTGTACGCCGCGAATATGCCCGGCTCGGGCGAGAAAACGGGTGAGCTGGGCGATATCCTTGACCTCCAGCGTGAATTCCATGCGCGCGCTGTCGTGCTGCGACAGGGTGTTGACACGCACGACATTGATCTTTTCCTGGGCCAGGATTTCGCCGATGTCTTTCAGCAGGCCGGGACGATCCTGTGCGGTCAGTTCGATATCGACCGCGAATACCTGGCTGTCCTGTCCGCCCCAGCTTGCCTGCAACAGGCGCGCCTTTCTATCGGCGGGCAGATGCAGGATCACCGGGCAATCGGCGCGGTGGATGGTGACGCCGTGGCCCTGCGTAGTGAAGCCGACGATGGGGTCCGGCGGCGCCGGTTTGCAGCAGCCGGCCATTTGCGTCAGCAGGCCGGATTCGCCTTCGACCAGCACGCCGCCGACATCGTTTTTACGCTTGGAGGCGCTGACCAGCGGCTTTTCCTGCGCCGGCACGAATTCATCCTGCAAGGCGCGGTCAAGCTGGCCGGAACCGACGTCACCGCGTCCGATGGCGGCGCAGAGGTCATCCAGGGCCGGGAATTTCAGGCGTGTCGCGAGCTTGTCGAGATTGACGTTGTTGAGGTTGAAGCGATGCAGTTCGCGGTCGAGCAGTTCACGACCTTCCTGCACATGGGTGTCGTGATCCTGCTGCTTGAACCACTGGCGCACCTTGCTGCGCGCGCGGTGCGTTTTCAGCACGCCTAGGTGCGGATTCAGCCAGTCGCGGCTGGGACCGCCCTGTTTGACGGTGAGGATTTCGACCCGCTGGCCGGTGGCCAGTGGTCGATCCAGCGGCACCAGCGCGCCATCGACCTTGGCGCCGCGACAGCGATGGCCCAGTTCGGTATGCACGGCATAGGCGAAATCGAGCGGCGTCGCGCCGCTGGTCAGCGCCACCACCTTGCCTTGCGGCGTCAGGACGAAGACTTCATCCTGGAACAGTTCGTTGCGGAAATGCTGGGCGAGTTCATGGCTGTCGGCCAGTTCCTGTTTCCAGGCCAGGAGTTGGCGCAGCCAGGCGATCTTGTCCTGGATGCCGCTCTGGCTGGCTGTGGCCTGGGCGCCTTCCTTGTAGCGCCAGTGCGCGGCGACGCCCATCTCGGCTTCCTGGTGCATGTCGAAGGTGCGTATCTGCACTTCCAGCGCCTTGCCTTCCGGGCCGACCACGGCAGTGTGCAGGCTCTTGTAGCCGTTGCCCTTGGGACGCGAGATGTAGTCGTCGAACTGTCCCGGAATGGGTTGCCAGAGACTGTGTACGACGCCGAGGACGTGGAAACAGTCCTTCACTTCCGGCACCAGCACGCGCACCGCGCGCACATCGTAAACCTCGTCGAAGGACAGCCGCTTCTTGCCCATCTTGGCCAGGATGCTGGCGATATGCTTGGGGCGGCCGGTGACGGAAGCGCCATCGATGCCGGCCGCGATCAATGTCTCGCGGAGATGTTTGAGCACCTGTTCGATGTACCACTCACGGTCGAGCCGGCGTTCATCGAGCTGTTTGGCGATCTGGCGATAGGTTTCCGGCTCAAGGTAGCGGCAGGACAGGTCTTCCAGTTCCCACTTCAGTTGCCAGACGCCGAGCCGGTTGGCGAGCGGCGCGTAGAGTTCGCGCACTTCGCTGGCCGCCTTGCGGCGCTGCGATTCTTCCTTGTCGGCCACAGGGTTGGCAAATTCGCGCAAGGCCTGGGTGCGCTCTGCAAGCTTGATGAACACGACGCGAATGTCGTCGGCCATTGCCAGCAGCATCTGGCGCAAGGCTTCGCTCTGACCGCCTTCGGCGTTCAGCGCGGTAAACAGATGATCCATCCGCCCGAGTTTGGCCGCCCCCTCGACCAGCGCGGTCAGATGCGCACCGAAGCGGCCGACCAGGGTTTCATGCTTGAGCGCCTTTTCCGGCAAGCCGCAGAGCAGCGCGGCGGCGACCGTTTCCACATCGAAGCGCATCGCGGCAAGAATCGCCGCCGTGCCCAATGCATGCGGGAGCAGGGGCTTGCCGGCATCGGCCTGGCTTTCGCAGCACTCATTGGCGAGCGTTTCGAGCGCCAGTTTCAGGAGCTGGCGTTGCTCATCCGGGTAGCTGTCTTCGAGGCTGGCCAGCCAGGATTCAGCATCGTTGGGAGCGAGGGTTAGCGCGTGCGCGACCATTCAGTAGGCAAATTTCAAGTAGCAGGAGGCATGGGATGCAGGGCGGGGCTTGCGCAATGCCCGATGAATCTTGCCCCCGTTATTACCAGAATTTCCACCAGGTTGATTCGGGTGTCAGCGCATTGCCGCTGATGAAAGTGCTGTTCGGGAAGTTGTGCTTGAGTACCTTCAGTGCGTCGTCACGCAGATCGAGCAAGCCGAGCTTGTCGTAGCTCTGGGCCATCACCGCAACGGCTTCCTCCAGCGCCGGGGTTTGCTGATAGTGCTCCAGCACATACTTGCCGCGATTGGCGGCGGCGACGTAGGCGCCACGCTTGTAGTAGTAGCGGGCGACATGAACTTCGTTGGCGGCCATGCTGTTGACCAGATACTTCATGCGATCAACCGCATCGGGTGCGTATTTGCTGTTCGGGAAGCGGCTGGTGAGCTGCTGGAATGCATCGAATGCTTCGCGCGCCGCTTTCGGATCGCGGTCACTCAAATCCTGGTCGCCGAAGCGGGCGAAGAAGGACTGATCCACGATGAAATTGGACAGGCCGCGCAGGTAGTAGGCGTAATCGACACTGGGGTGATTCGGATGCAGTTTGATGAAGCGCTCGCAGGCGGCGATGGCGGAGGCCGGTTCGCCATCCTTGTAATAGGCGTAGGCAACTTCCAGTTGGGATTGCTGCGCATAGGCGCCATAGGGATAGCGCGACTCCAGTTTTTCGAATGTCTTGATTGCCAGATCGAAATTGCCTTCGCCGAGCGCTTCCTTGGCCGTGAAATAGAGCTTCGACGCGGACCAGTCCTTGGTCTCGTCGATCTGCTCCGGCAACAGGCTGCAACCGGTAATCAGGCTCATCGCCATCAGGAAAGCTAGAATTCGCCGCATCTTGGTCCCCAAAAAGAGCGCCGGATTATATATCCGACGGCTCGCCTCAAATGACACTGCCGCTATCCTTCACCATCCCCGCGCAACATGCCGGCAAACGCCTTGATCAAAGCCTGGCCGAGTTGCTGCCGGAATACTCGCGCAGCCGCCTGCAAAGCTGGATCGAGACCGGCAACATCCTGCTCGGCGGCGTCGCCGCCAGCCGGAAGCAGAAGGTCTGGGGCGGCGAGCGCGTGCAGGTGACACCGGAAGCGCAGCCGGAAGAGAACGCCTATCAGCCGGAAGACATCAGCCTGAACATCGTTTACGAAGACGAGGCGATTCTGGTCATCGACAAGCCGGCCGGTCTGGTTACGCATCCCGGCGCGGGCAACTGGCAAGGCACGCTGCTCAATGCGCTGCTGCATTACCTGCCGCAAGCCGCGACGATCCCGCGCGCCGGCATTGTGCATCGGCTCGACAAGGACACTTCCGGCCTGATGGTGGTGGCGAAGACGCTGCAAGCCCAGACGCAACTGGTGCGCGACCTGCAGGCGCGCACCGTGAAGCGGGTGTACTGGGCGGTGGCGCTGGGCGTGTTCGAACGCGCCGAGGGTTCGATCGAGGCCGCCATCGGCCGTCATCCGACCCAGCGCATCAAGATGGCTGTTCATGCTGACGCCAGCCCGGTCGGCAAGCCGGCGCTGACCTATTGGAAAGTGCTGCGGCAGTTTCCGCGCGCAGCCTGGGTCGAATGCCGTCTGGCGACCGGCCGCACACATCAGATACGGGTGCATCTGACGCATCTCGGACACCCCTTGCTGGGCGACCCGGTCTATCGAGGCAAAAATCAGGCAGCGGGTTTTTCGCCAGGCCTGCCATCATTCCTGCGTCAGGCCCTGCATGCCGTTCGGCTCGGCCTGGCGCATCCGATCAGCGGCGAGTTGATGGAATGGGAAGCGCCGCCGCCGCCGGACTTCGCCAACCTCTTGCAAGAACTGGAGCAGAACCATGCATCCTGACTGGATCATTCCCGACTGGCCGGTGCCGTCCAACGTGCATGCCGTGATGACCACGCGTGCCGGCGGTGTCAGCCAGGCCCCGTACGACAGCTTCAATCCGGCCAGCCATGTCGAGGATGCCCCGGCATCCGTGGCGGAAAACCGGCGTTTGCTGCGGCAATGGCTGCCGGCTGAGCCGCTCTGGCTGAATCAGGTTCATGGCACGGGTGTGGCCTGCGATGGGTTAGGTGATACGACCCTGGTGCCGCCGGATGCCGATGCCGGCGTTGCGTTCAATGCAGATGAAGTCCGTGTCGTGCTGACTGCCGATTGCCTGCCGGTGCTGTTCTGCGATGAGGCAGGCACGGTGGTCGCCGCCGCGCATGCCGGCTGGCGCGGGCTCGCGGCTGGCGTTCTGGAAGCAACTGTGGGCGCAATGCGGACGCCGCCCGAGCGCATCCTGGTCTGGCTGGGCGCTGCCATCGGGCCGGAGGCGTTCGAAGTCGGTCCGGAAGTGCGCGAGAACTTCGTCGCGCAACATGCCCTGGCCGGCATCGCCTTCCGTCCGGCCTTGCCGGGCACGCTGGATGGCGCGCCGCGCAAATGGCTGTGCGATATCTATGCGCTGGCCCGAATCCGTTTGGCCGCGATCGGGGTCGAGCGCGTCTATGGCGGCGGACTTTGCACTTATTCCGACGCCGAGCATTTTTTTTCCTACCGCCGCGCGGCGCGCACCGGGCGCATGGCGAGTTTGATCTGGCGTGATTGAAACTTGATCCGACGCAAGCATTCAACTCTAACCGGCTAGAATCAATCCCCTTTTTTCGCTTGGCATTTCAATGAGCCTGCTTGTCGCAATTCTTCTCGCCAGCGCCGCCGGCGGGGTGCTATCGGTGCTGTTGGCAAGCGTGGCGATGCGGCTGAAGGCCGAGTGGGTGCCGGTGATGGTCAGCTACTCCATCGGCGCGCTGCTTGGCGCGGCTTTCCTGGAAATCCTGCCGCACGCGCTGGAGCACGCCGGCAACATGGAAGCGCTCAGCGCCACCGTGCTGGGCGGCATCATGGCCTTCTTCATTCTGGAAAAGCTGGTGCTCTGGCGGCATTGCCATACGGAACACTGCGAGGCGCACGGAGCGCATGCTTATGACCCTGCGCCGCATCACGATCATGGCCGTTCCGGCCTGATGATCACGGTCGGCGACACGGTGCACAACTTCGTCGATGGCGTGATGATCGCCGCCGCCTTCCTGGTTGATTTCAAGCTTGGCGTGGTCACCGCTTTTGCCATCGCGGCGCACGAGGTGCCGCAGGAACTGGGCGACTTTCTGATCCTGCTGCATTCCGGTTACAGCAAACGCCAGGCGCTGTTGCTTAACCTGCTGTCCAGTCTGGCGATGATGGTCGGCGCCATGCTGGGCTATTTCCTGCTTGCTCCGCTTGAGTGGATCCTGCCCTACATGCTGGCGATTGCCGCTTCCGGCATGATCTATGTGGCGGTGGCAGATCTGATTCCGGGGTTGCACAAGCGGGTTGAGCTCATCCATACCGGCCAGCAGGCCCTGCTGATCGGTCTCGGAATTTTCACGGTCTGGGGTGCCGGCACACTGGCGCACGAATGGATGCATCCGCATTGAGGCACATTTCTTGAGGGAGTATTGAAATGGCGATAGAGCTTTACAACGACGGCAAACATGTTTGCCAGATGTTCAACGATCTGGTCGATGACTCCGGCACCGCAGCGGTACAGGCCAATCAGTTTCTCATCGTGTCCGATGGCCAGGGCGCGCTGATCGACCCGGCCGGCAACATGACTTACAACGCGTTGATCATGGCCATGCAGCATTTCTTTCAGTTCAAGGATCTGAAGTACATCTTCGCCTCGCACCAGGATCCGGACATTGTCGCTTCGCTCAATAAATGGCTGACGGCGACTGAATGCACGCTGTTTGTTTCCAGCCTGTGGGAACGCTTCGTGCCGCATTTCTGCACCGCGAATCGCACCCAGGGCCGCATCATCGGCATTCCGGACGCCGGTATGGTGATTCCGCTGCGCGACAGCCGCATCATCGCGGTGCCGGCGCACTTCCTGCACGCCGAGGGCAATTTCCAGTTCTACGACAGCAAGGCCAGGATTCTGTTCAGCGGCGACATGGGCGCCTCGATGGTGCATCACGACAAGATTGTCGAGCCGATCACGACGCGCGCCGAATTCGCTTCGCATGTGCGTTACATGGAAGGCTTTCATCGGCGCTACATGGTGTCCAGCAAGGTGTGCCGGTTCTGGGCCAACATGGTGCGCGGCATGGAAATCGACATGCTGGTGCCGCAGCACGGTCGCTGGTTCAAGGGTCCGGAAGCCATCGGCGCGTTCCTCGACTGGGTGGAAAAACTGCATTGCGGTATCGACCTGTTCACGCAGGATCATTACAAGTTGCCGATTTGAACCTTGAAGGTTGTCGTGAACACGTCGAGTGAACGCTATATCCATTCCTTCGAGCCGGACGAGCAGGCGCGCCTGATTCGCCAGGGGGGCTTTCTCGAACCCTGGATACAGCCCACGGTCGATTTCTCCGGCTGTGCTTCGGTGCTGGAAGTCGGCTGTGGCGTCGGCGCACAGCTTCAGGTTCTGCTGCGACGTTTTCCCGATTCCCGTTTCACCGGCATCGACGCGTCCGCGACCCAGCTTGAGCGGGCGCGCGGGTTTCTGTCGGAGGCGGTCGCGGCCGGGCGGGTTGAACTGACGCAGGCCTCCGCCTTTTGCCTGCCTTTTCCCGACGCCAGTTTCGATGGCGCCTGCATCTACTGGGTGCTGGAACATCTGCCCGATCACGTTGGCGCGCTGCGCGAAGTCCTGCGGGTGCTGAAACCGGGCGGCGTGCTCTATTGCACCGAGGTGTTCAACAGCGGCCTCTATGCGCATCCACCGCAGCCGGCGCTGGCAAGTTACTGGCGGGCATTCAACACCTTGCAGGAAGAACTCGGCGGCGATCCCGATGTCGGCGTGCGGCTGGCCGCGCTGTTCGAGCGCGCCGGCTTCGAGCGCATCGCGTTCTACGACGTGTCCGCGCAGATGGATGCCCGCCTGTCCGAAATGGCCGCGCGCCACGATTTTGTCGATTTCTGGCAAACCCTGTTGCTCAGCGGCGCGCCCAAGCTGCAACAACATGGCCGCATCACGGCGTCCGACATCGACGCGCTGAAAACGGCGTTCACCACCCTGGCCGAGACACCGCAAGCCATCTTCCGCTATGCCGCAATGCAGGCGCGCGGATATAAACCTGTTCAAACGGAACACGCGTCATGAACTCCATCCCGAAAATCGGCTTTGTCTCGCTCGGTTGCCCGAAAAATACGTTTGATTCCGAGCGCATCCTGACCCAGTTGCGCGCCGAGGGTTACCTGATCGTGCCGACCTACAAGGATGCCGATCTGGTTGTCGTCAACACCTGCGGCTTCATCGACACGGCGGTGGAAGAAAGCCTCGACGCGATCGGCGAGGCGCTGCGCGAGAACGGCAAGGTGCTCGTCACCGGCTGCCTCGGCGCGCGCGAAAACGTGATCATGGATGCACACCCGCAAGTGCTGGCGGTCACCGGTCCGCACGCGGCGGAGGAAGTCATGCGGCATGTCCATGCGCATCTGGCGAAACCGCACGACCCTTTCGCCGACCTGGTGCCGCCCGGCGGGCTGAAACTGACGCCGCGCCATTACGCCTACCTGAAGATTTCCGAAGGCTGCAATCATCGCTGCACTTTCTGCATCATTCCCAGCCTGCGCGGCGATCTGGTCTCGCGCCCGATCGGCGACGTGCTGGTCGAGGCGGAAGCGCTGGTCAAGGCCGGGGTCAAGGAACTGCTGGTGATTTCGCAGGACACCAGCGCCTATGGCGTCGATGTGAAATATCGCCCCGGCTTCCACCAAGGCCGTCCGGTGAAGACGCGCATGCTGGAACTGGTGCAGGAATTGTCAAAGCTCGGCATCTGGGTGCGCCTGCACTACGTTTATCCCTACCCCAGCGTCGATGACGTGCTGCCTTTGATGGCTGAAGGAAAAGTGCTGCCGTATCTCGACATTCCGTTCCAGCACGCCAGCCCGCGTATCCTGAAAGCGATGAAGCGCCCGGGCAACATCGAAAACACGCTGCGCCGGATCGAAAAATGGCGGGAAATCTGCCCGGATATCGTCATTCGCAGCACCTTCATCACCGGCTTCCCCGGCGAGACGGAAGACGATTTCGGCGAACTGATCCATTTCCTGCAGGACGCCAGACTGGATCGCGTCGGTGCATTCCCGTATTCCGCAGTCGAGGGTGCTGCCGCCAACGACTTGCCCGATCCGGTCGACGAAGACCTCAAGCATGACCGCCTGGCCCGCTTCATGGATGTGCAGGCGGATATCAGCCAGGAAAAGCTGAAAGCCCGGCGCGGCACGGAAATGACTGTGCTGATTGACGAAGCCGACGGCAGGCGCGCCGTCGGCCGCACCTACGCCGATGCGCCGGAGATCGACGGCGTCGTGCATATCGCCCAGGGCGCGGGCATACGGGAAGGAGATTTCGTGAAGGTGAAGATCACCCGAAGCGATGACTATGATCTATGGGGCAAGCCGCTATGAACCAGGAAATCTGGAAACCCCACGTTGTCGTCGCCGCCGTCGTCGAACAGGGCGGCAGGTTTTTACTGGTGGAAGAGCACACTGAAGAAGGCATCCGCTTCAACCAGCCGGCCGGGCATCTTGAAGAGGGCGAGTCGCTGCTTGACGCGGTTCGGCGCGAGGCGTTCGAGGAAACCGCGCATCACTTCGAGCCGGAAGCGCTGTTGGGGATTTATCGCTGGCGCCACCCCGGCAAGCCGCAGAAAACCTATTTGCGCTTCGCCTTTACCGGCCGGATCACCGGTTTCGATCCCACCTCCGCACTGGATGAGGGCATCCTGCGAGCGGTCTGGATGTCGGCCGAGGAAATCGCCGCGACCCGGCTGCGGCATCGCAGCCCGCTGTTGCAGCAATGCATCTCCGATTACCAGGCCGGCCAGCGTTACCCGCTCGACCTGCTGATGGACTTTGCCGACACGTTTGAGTCCGGGGCGCGGTGAGCAGAATCGTTGTCGGACTCTCCGGCGGCGTCGATTCCGCCGTCACCGCCTGGTTGCTGAAGCAGGCCGGGCACGACGTGGTCGGGGTGTTCATGAAGAACTGGGAAGCCGACGACCTGGAAGACGATTGCCCGATCGCGCAGGATTTCCGCGATGTCCTGGACATCGCCGAAGTGATTGGCATCGAGGTCGAACTGGTCAATTTCAGCCGCGAATACCAGGACCGCGTGTTCGCCTACTTTCTCGCCGAATACCGCGCCGGCCGCACGCCCAACCCGGATGTGCTGTGCAACGCCGAAATCAAGTTCAAGGCTTTTCTCGACCACGCCATGAATCTGGGCGCGGAGCATATCGCCACCGGCCATTACGCCCGGCTGGAAGGGGAATCGCCGCGCCGCCGATTGCTCAAGGCGGCCGATGCCAACAAGGATCAGAGCTACTTTCTGTACCGGCTGCAACAACACCAGATCGCGCGCGCGCTGTTCCCGCTCGGCGAACTGCCCAAGCCGCAAGTGCGCGAGCTGGCGCGGCAGGCAGGCATTCCGGTCGCCGAAAAGAAGGACAGCACCGGCATCTGCTTCATCGGCGAACGGCCGTTCCGGGAATTTCTGCAACGCTACATGCCGATCGAGCCCGGCGACATGGTGACGCCGGAGGGCAGGGTGATGGGCCGCCATCAAGGCTTGATGTACCACACGCTGGGCCAGCGCAAGGGACTCGGCATCGGCGGCGTCAAGGCTGAGGAAGGCAGCAGCGGGGAGGGTGAACCCTGGTTCGTCGCCGACAAGAACCTGGAGCGCAACGAATTGATTGTCGTGCAAGGCCATGATCATCCCCGGTTGCTGTCCAGGGAACTGTCGGCGGTAGACCTGAGCTGGATCGGACTGCCGCCGCAAGCGGGCCGGCGTTACAGCGCCAAAACCCGCTATCGGCAGCAGGATGCCGCTTGCGAAGTGAAAACGATCACTGACGCAACACTGCATTTATGTTTCGATCAACCGCAATGGGCGGTGACGCCGGGCCAGTCGGTCGTGCTTTACGATGGCCCGGTTTGCCTGGGCGGCGGCATCATCCAGGCGCATGCACAGTTCAACTGACTCCATTTTTGACTAACGGACGCAACACCATGAATAGACGTGAATTTATCTGGACACTTCCCGGCCTGGGCGCTTCGATCTGGCTGACCGGCTGTTCGATTGACCCGGTTACCGGGCAAAAAACCTTCGTGATGATGGGCAAGGAACAGGAGATCGCGGTCGACAAGCAGCACTCGCCGCATCAGTTCTCCGAGGACTACGGCGTCACCCAGGATCCCGGCCTCAACCGCTACGTCGCCGATGTCGGCAATCGTCTTGGCAAGGTCTCGCACCGGCCCGACATGCCATACAACTTCCAGACCGTCAATGCCAACTACGTCAACGCCTATGCCTTCCCGGGCGGCTCCATTGCCGCCACGCGCGGCATTCTGCTGGAGCTGGACAACGAGGATTCCCTCGCCGCGCTGATGGGCCACGAGGTCGGCCACGTCAACGGGCGCCACTTCGCCGAGCGGCAAGCCAAGAGCAGCCTGCTCGATATCGTCGTCGCTTCCGCCACCGTCGCTGCCGCCAGCAGCAAACCGCAATACGGCGAACTGGCGCAGCTCATCGGCAGTTTCGGCGGCGGCGCATTGCTGGCGCATTACAGCCGCGAGAACGAGCGCGAGGCGGATGCGCTGGGCATGGAATACATGTCTCGCGCCGGCCTCAACCCCGGCGGCATGGGCGACCTGATGAACATGCTGAATACCCAGTCGCGTGAAAAGCCCGGCACGCTGGAACTGATGTTCGCAACGCACCCGATGAGCTCCGAGCGCGTCGCCAACACCAGCCGCGCGCTGCAATCGACCTATGCCGAAGCCGCCAAACGGCCGCGCCAGAAGGAACGCTACATGGACAACACCAGCCGTCTGCGCTCAATGAAACCGGCTATCGGCGAACAGCAGAAGGGCGAGTCGATGCTGAACCAGAAGAAATACGACACCGCCGAAGGACATTTGAACCAGGCCCTGCGTCTGGCGCCGGAGGATTACCCCGGCCTGGTGCTGATGGCCAAGACGCAAATGGCGATGAATCGCCCGAGAGAGGCGCAGCCTTACCTGATGAAAGCGAAGTCGATCTACCCGACCGAAGCCCAGGCCAGCCAGCTTGCCGGCGTCACGCACCTGCAATTGCGCCAGCCGGACAAGGCGCTGGCCGCGTTCCAGGAATTCGACCGTTTGTTGCCCGGCAACCCGAATACCACGTTCCTGAAAGGCTATTCGCTGGAGCAGATGCAGAACAAGAAAGCCGCTGCGCAGGAGTATTACAACTACCTGCAAATGACCCGTCAGGGCGGCCAGGCCCAGCATGCCTTCAGCCGATTGCAGGGTTGGGGTCTGGTCAAGTAAGTCGAGCGGAGCCGGAAGGGGGCGGGAGGTTTTTCTCCTGCTTCCGTTGCTTTTCGTCACCTCGCAAGGCTGAAGCAGAGGTGAACTGCTGGTGCATGGGGCAATCAAACAGGCGAAAAAAAAGGTGAACTTTCGTTCACCTTTTTAGTGTTGGCGGAGTGGACGGGACTCGAACCCGCGACCCCCGGCGTGACAGGCCGGTATTCTAACCGACTGAACTACCACTCCAATTTGGTGCGTTACTCTTTAAGCAGTGGCTTCTTTCGAAGGCAGCTACAAAGTCCGAGCATTATAGGTGGCGATCACTCAGGTCGCAATAGCGAGGCCGCATTTAATTGTGATTTGTAGCATGTGCTTGGAGCAAGACCGGCACTCGTAACAATGATGCTGAGGTGATCTGCTCCGTTCCAGTTGCTCCAGATAAATTGGAAATCAGTCACTGAGCTGGACAAATAAACGTGTGGTTCAGGTTGCTGGGGGTAAGTGGCAAAAGAAAGGACGAGGCAAAATTGAACAGTCCCTGATTCTCCCTGAACTGAGCTAAAGAAAAGCCCCTCCGGAGAGGGGCCTTGGATTGCGGAGAGTAACCGGGGGCTGACCCGAATGGCATACGCGGGAAGGGAGAACGTCTATTTTCAGGGCGCGCTACATGGTTTCACTAAAACGAAAATGGGCGAACGCTTCGATGACATCGAATCCTTCGATGATTTTGGCGAGTTCGTTGACCAGCCCGTGTAATCGTGTTTGACCCCGTTTGCTCCACCATGCGGCGAACCTCGACAGCACGCACACCGTCGACCCTTGCCAAACGAACCGGAGAAAGCCAGATTCTTCCGATGAAAATAGGATTATTCCGGCACATCCGGTACCGCATTCAGGTAGCGCTCGAAATCCTGCCGCCGGCCGTTGGCTGCCTCCTGCCGCAAATAATCCAGCGTCAGTATCGATGCCAACTTTTCCGCAGCGGCGCTCGCGATGAACTGGTTAACCGAAATTTCGTCCCGGGCCGCCAGTTCGCGAATCTTTGCATGAACCGAATTTGGCAAGCGTACAGTCAGGGCAGTCATGATGAACTCCTCAACAAAGCCAGAAATGCCGCCGGGGCGATGGCAGACACCCCAAGTTCGGCGCTACGCGCAAAGTCCCGTACGTTGTGGGTGACCAGATACCGGCTGCCCGATGCTGCTGCGCATTCGAGCACCATGTCGTCGTCCGGATCGCGCAGGAAGGGACGCCACAAGTAATACAAATCCTGCAGACGGGCGAGAGAGGCAAGATAGCGCAGGTAGGCCAGCGCATCTTCGGCCAGCACGCCAGGCGGCAGGTGCTCCGTTCGCGTCAGCACGGCCTGCCATTCGGTATAAAGCGCCACCGACAAGGCGAAGTCGAATTGCGGATTGGGCAGACTGCTCACCAAGGCAAAGCTCGCACCTTGCCGCGAGCGAGCGGCCGATACCAGCACCGAGGTATCCAGCGTGATTATCATGGTTACGTCAGTATAACCGGTTAATGAATTTTTACCCGCATTCCTTCCGCGCCAGTGTTCGGCTTGAAAGTCAATGCCAGCCCCCAGACACCGATTATCAGCAATTCTCCACGTGACGTTGTTGAACGTAACATCATGGTTGTGGCGTTGCATACCGACTCTCCACAGGAGGTCAAGATGAACACGATGACGATTGAATTGCCTGTCGAGGGACTGCCCTCGCCGGCCGATCTGCCGGACAACTTCTCCGACGAAGCGCGCTACCTGCTGGCGCTGAAGCTCTTCAAGCAAGGGCGTATTTTGTCCGGCAAGGCCGGGACGCCTGGCCGGCATGGGACGCGTCGAATTCCTGCATGCCGCCAGCCTTGACGGCGTGCCCGTCGTCGATATGAGCGATGAGGAAATAGCAGAGGAAGTTCGCCGAGTGATTCTGGACCGCGCGGTCGTCAACGCTGGGCCGTTGGTGGCGCTGTCGCTGGCAGGAAGACTTGATCTGCTGCCCGCGCTGTTCGAGGAATTCTGGATACCCGATACAGTGTTCCGCGAAGTTGCCGTCGCCGGCCTCGGGCACCCCCTGCATGGCGAACATCGCCGAGAGCGCGGACGGCGTATCGCCCATCAGGTTTATGGCTTACCGTTGAAGGGTGCCGCCGGGCTGCTGGTGGAGGCAAGGCGGTGCGGTCTGCTGAACGACCTACGCTCGACCTTGCTGGATTTGAAACGCGTCGGCTACTACCTCTCGGATGCTGTCATTGAGGGCGCCTGCAAAGCGGCTGAGTTACACTAAAAATCCGGCGTTGGCGGGGGGACGGCACTC
>CAMDGQ010000050.1 GCA_945897955.1 Tepidiphilus sp. J10
TTGTCTTTCAGCATGTCCGGCGCGGCGGCGATTTCCTCATCCGTGTAGGGATGTCCGGCCCAGTTCTTGAGCACAGTCATCTTCTTCTGGATGGTGTCTGCATCGGCTGCGGCATCGGCCAACCAGGGGTAGGCAGGCATGTTCGACTCAGGCACCACATCACGCGGATTCATCATGTGTGTGTAATGCCAGTTGTCGGAATAGCGGCCACCAACCCGATGCAGATCCGGACCGGTGCGCTTGGAGCCCCACTGGAACGGTCGGTCATAGACAAACTCTCCGGCCACGGAGAAGTGGCCGTAGCGCTCGGTCTCTGCACGGAACGGGCGCACCATCTGTGAATGGCAGTTGTAGCACCCCTCCCGGATATAGACATCACGCCCGGTCAGTTCCAGCGCGGTGTAGGGCTTGAGGCCCTCCACCGGCTGCGTAGTCGATTTCTGGAAAAACAGCGGCACGATCTGGACCAGTCCGCCGATGGAAACAACGACGAACGTCAGCACCATCAGCCAGCCGATGTTCTTTTCAAGCGCCTTATGCGAAAACATATTCAGTCTCCTTGTCCATTAGGCCGCAACGGCTTGGGGGATGCGGGCATCGTCGACTGCCTTGCCTGCGGCGATGGTCTTCCACACGTTGTAGGCCATCAGCAACATGCCGGCGAAGAACAAGCCGCCACCGATGAGTCGGATGGTATAGAACGGATACATGGCATTGACCGACTGCGCGAAGCTGTAGGTCAGCGTGCCGTCAGAGTTGGTCGCGCGCCACATCAGGCCTTGCGCCACACCGGCAATCCACAATGCGGCGATGTACAGCACGACACCGATGGTGGACATCCAGAAGTGGGTGTTGATCAGCTTGACGCTGAACATCTCTTCGCGCCCGAAAAGGCGCGGGATCAGGTGATACAGAGAGCCGATCGAGATCATCGCGACCCAGCCCAGAGCGCCTGAGTGGACGTGACCGATGGTCCATTCGGTGTAGTGCGACAGCGCATTGACGGTCTTCACCGACATCATCGGCCCCTCGAAGGTCGACATGCCGTAGAACGACATCGCGGTGATCAGGAACTTCAGGATCGGGTCGGTGCGCAGCTTATGCCAGGCGCCGGACAAAGTCATGATGCCGTTCATCATGCCGCCCCAAGACGGCGCGATCAGCATCAGCGAGAACACCATGCCGAGAGACTGAGCCCAGTCAGGCAGCGCGGTGTACATCAGGTGGTGTGGACCGGCCCACATGTAGATGAAGTTCAACGCCCAGAAGTGAACAATCGACAGGCGATAGGAGAAGATGGGCCGGCCGGCCTGTTTCGGGATGAAGTAATACATCATGCCCAGGAAGGCCGTGGTCAGGAAGAAACCGACCGCGTTGTGGCCATACCACCATTGCACCATGGCGTCATGCACGCCGGCGTATGCGGAGTAGGACTTGGTCAGGGTGACCGGCAACTCGGCGCTGTTGACGATGTGCAGAATGGCGATAGTGACGATGTAGGCGCCGAAGAACCAGTTGGCCACATAAATGTGCTGGGTCTTGCGCTTGATGACAGTACCGAAGAACAGCACGCCGTAAGAAACCCAGATCACCGCGATCAAGAGGTCGATCGGCCATTCCAGCTCGGCGTATTCCTTGCTGCTGGTATATCCCATCGGCAATGTGATCGCGGCAAGCAGAATGACCAGTTGCCAGCCCCAGAAAACAAAGGACGCGAGCCCGTCGGATAACAACCGGGCTTGGCAGGTGCGCTGCACGATGTAAAGCGAGGTGGCGAACAGCGCCGAGCCGCCAAACGCGAAGATCACCGCGTTGGTATGCAGCGGACGAATGCGCCCGTATGAAAGATAAGGAGCCAGGGGCCCTAGTGCTTCGGTCAATGTAGGCCAGATGAGTTGGGCGGCAAGAATGACGCCCACCAGCATCCCGACAATTCCCCATACAACAGTCATGATGGCGAACTGGCGGACGACCTTATAGTTGTATGTTGCTTCCATACGGGTCTCCTTAAGCGATACAGGCTGGGTTGATAAAACTACTAATAAACGACATCTGAATCCTAAATAGACACTTGATGCATGTCAACGAACTCATTCTTTTTTATCCGGTGTGCTCGATAAACTCGACGAGGATCCTGGCAGTTCATCGTCCATCAGGATTCGGTGCGCGGGGCCTTCCATATCCTCGAACTGTCCATTTTTCACGGCCCAAAGAAATACCACGGCGATGACAGCCACAAACACCAGACTAAGTGGTATTAATAAATAAAGGATATCCATAGGCTGACTTTATCGAGTGGCGGCATAGTATTTGTGTCATAGGCAATCGGCATAATAAAAATTCCTTATAGCCTGCTGTTTCAACCCTTTCCGATCCGTGACAAACGCATCGCATTCAGGACAACCAGCAGCGAAGACATCGACATGCCGATACCGGCCATCCAGGGCGTAACATATCCCAGAGCCGCAGCCGGGATTGCCAGAGCGTTATACAGCAATGACCAGGCCAGATTCTGTCGAATCACTCCCTGCGCCTTGCGTGCAAGCCTGACTCCATCGGCAAGACGCCCGATCTCGCTGGACAGCAAAACCATGTCCGCTGCCGCCTGCGCCGCTTCAGCGCCCTGATCGACGGCGATGGAGACTTGTGCCTGCGCCAGCACCGGGGCGTCATTGACGCCATCCCCGGTCATCGCGACGATGGCTCCGGCTTGTTGAAGCTCGCGAACGGCAGCAAGCTTGTCCTGCGGCAGCATGCCGCCACGGGAATCCTCGATGCCGAGCTGGTTCGCCAGGGCCCGCACATTTTCGGCACGATCACCGGAATAAAGATGTATGCGCACGCCCAGATGCCTCAGATCTTCAATCAATTGTTGAGCCTGCGGCCTTAGCGTATCGCCCAACGCAAACCAGGCCATTACACCGGTCTCATCGGCCAGTCCAACCAGCGAAGCGCCAACCTGAAACCGTTCCGGCGCCGGCGCGTCACCCAGAAATTCAGGTGCACCCAGGCGATACGTCTTGCCCGAGATCTGTCCGGTCACTCCGCGCCCCGGGACATAGCTCAGATTCTCCGCCGCCAGAGTCGGACTGCCTGCGGCTTCTCGCAATGCCGCCGCAAGCGGATGCGTCGCACCTTGCTCAAGCGCTTGCGCCAGCGCCAGGACATGGCTGCGCTCGCTGCGAAGCACCTGCAAATCAAGCAAGCTGAACTGCCCGGTAGTCAGCGTTCCGGTCTTGTCAAACACGAAATCCGTCGCATGCGCCAGGGTTTCCAGCGCGTGACCCCGGGTAGACAGCAATCCCAGCCGGGTCAAACGTCCGAGCGCCGCCGTCAATGCGGCGGGAGTTGCCAGCGCAAGCGCACAGGGGCAGGACACCACCAGCACGGAAACGGTGATCCAGAACGCGCGCGAGGCATCAATCCAATACCAGATACCGGCGACAGTGGCGGCAACCAGCAACAACGCAAAGACAAACCAGCCGGCGACACGATCGGCGATCAGCGCCAGACGCGGTTTCTCGGCCAGGGCTCGATCAAGCAACCGGACAATGCCCGACAGCACCGTGTCCGCGCCCACTTTCTCCACTCTTACCACCAGCGGGCTTTCCAGATTGAGGGTACCGCCAATCACCGGGCTGGCCGCATGCTTGGCCACGGGCAGCGATTCGCCGGTGAGCAACGATTCATCGACGCTGGAAGCGCCCTCCACCACGCTGCCATCGGCCGGAAAGCTCTCGCCCGGACCAATCAACACATGGTCGCCAGCCGACAGTCTCACCGCAGCCACAACCTCCTCCTCCCGTGTGGCCGGATAACCGGGCAACCGCATCGCAGCAGCCGGAATCAGCTTGACCAGACTTTCCGCCGCCTCGGCCGAGCGCTTGCGTGCGCTCATTTCCAGGAAGCGTCCGGTGAGCAGGAAAAACACAAACATGGTCACCGCATCGAAATACACCTCGGCGCTACCGGTGAATGTTCCATAAACGCTGGCCAGGTAAGCCGCGCCAACACCAAGGGCGACCGGTACATCCATGCCGGCCCGCTTCAGTTTCAGGTCGCGCCAGGCGCCCTGAAAAAACGGCCAGGCGGAATAGAACACCACCGGCGTCGTCAACATCAAACTGGCGAAACGCATCAGGGCCTCGATGTCGGCCGTCATCGTGCCCTCGGCAGCCATATAGGCCGGCACCGCGTACATCATCACCTGCATCATGCCCAGCCCGGCGATGGCCAGGCGGCGAATCGCGGTGTTGCGCTCCTTGCGGAACAGCTCCTCCTGACGGCCGGTGTCGAACGGGTAGGCGATATAGCCGATGTCCTGAATGCTTTTCAGAATGTCCGACAACTGGATGCGGCTGTCATCCCAGCGCACGCGGGCTCGGTGCGTGGAGAAATTGATGTCGGCCGCCAGCACGCCGGGCAACTGGTGCAAATGGCGTTCGTTGAGCCAGACGCAGGCGGCGCAGACGATGCCCTCCAGAATCAGGTTCGCCTCGCGAACATCACCCTCGCTCTTCACGAAACTGTTCTGCACTTCCGGCAAGTCGTACAGCTTGAGATTCTTCAACTCCTCCAGAGCCGCTTCGGCCTTGTTCGGCTTGTCGGTACGCAGGCGGTAGTAATCGGCATTGCCGGAATCGATGATGATCTGCGCGACTGCCTGACAGCCCAGACAACAGGCCGGTTCATTGACGCCCTGGAAGAGGATGGAATACCGGGCGCCGGCAGGCACCGGTTGGCCGCAATGAAAGCAGGCGACTTCTGCGTTTTGTTCGTTCATCTTGGCATTTTAGCCGGCGACGGCTTCCGAACGTTCTTCCAGCCGGTTTGACAATGCGGCGAACTCGGCAACCGACAGGGTTTCACCGCGCCGACGCGGATCAATGCCCAATTCGGCGAACAGCGCATCATCCACCCAGCCTTTCAAGGTATTGCGCAGCGTCTTGCGGCGCTGCCCGAAAGCCCGCGCCACCACTTCGGCAAACACCCTTGCATCCTTGTACGGCACCCTATCCAGCGCCAAGGGCGCCAGGCGAACAATGGCCGAATCCACCTTCGGTGGCGGCTGGAACGCCCCCGGCGGCACGGTAAACAGTTTGGTTACCTTGAAACGCGACTGCAACATCACCGAAAGCCGGCCATAGTCGGGCGTGTCCGGCGCGGCTGCCATGCGATCTACCACTTCCTTCTGCAACATGAAGGTCATGTCGATGATCGACTCCGCGCTGGTCGCCAGATGAAACAGCAGCGGCGAAGAAATGTTGTACGGCAGATTGCCGACCACGCGCAGGCCGGGACCAAGACCGGCAAAGTCATACACCAGCGCATCTACCGAATGCACGCTGAGGCGATCCACCGGAAACTCTGCCCGCAGGCGCGCCACCATTTCGCGATCCACCTCCACAACATCCAGATGCGGCAGTGTTTCCAGCAGCGGCCGTGTCAACGCGCCCGGACCAGGACCGATTTCCACCATGTGATCAGCCGTCTCGGGCCGAATCGCCGCGACGATGCGCGCGATGTAATGCTGATCAACGAGAAAATGCTGGCCGAGTGACTTCTTGGCCTTCGGCAAAGCAGATTCGGCATGCCGTTTCATGCGGTGCTCCTGAAGCGCGCCATCGACAAGGCCGCCTCGATGGCCACCTTCAGACTGCCTGCATCGATTCGGCCGGAACCGGCCAGATCCAGCGCCGTGCCGTGGTCGACCGAAGTACGGATAATCGGAAGGCCAAGCGTGATATTCACACCTTCACCAAAACTGGCGTGCTTCAAAACCGGCAAGCCCTGGTCGTGATACATCGCCAGCACCGCATCGGCAGTCGCCAGATTCTTTTTCTGGAACAGGGTATCGGCCGGCAAAGGCCCGATCAGATTCATCCCCTCGCCACGCAACTGCCGCAAAACAGGTTCGATCACTTCAATTTCCTCGCGCCCGAGGTGTCCGCCCTCACCGGCATGCGGATTCAGTCCGGCCACCAGAATGCGCGGCAACAGGATGCCGAAATCGAGCTGTAACGCGGCATGCAGAATCCGCAAAGTCATCCGCAAGTTGTCAGGGGTGATTGCATCCGCCACCGCCCGCAACGGTAAATGCGTCGTCGCCAACGCCACTCGCATGCCGCCGCCGGCCAGCATCATCACCACCTGCACCGTACCGGTGCATTCAGCCAGAAACTCGGTGTGGCCAGTAAACGCAATTCCCGCCTCGTTGATCACGCCCTTGTGCACCGGCCCGGTCACCATGCCGGCAAATTCGTGGTTCATGCAACCCGCCACGGCACGTCGCAATGTTTCCAAGACATAGGGGCTGTTCGCCGCATCGAGCCGGCCCGCAACTGCCGACGACTCAACCGGAATATGCAAGAGGCTTAAGGCAGCATCATTCCCGGGCGCGTAATCCGGCACATGGAAAGGCAAGCCCAGTTTGGCTGCCCGATCCACCAGAACTTCACGGTCAGCCAGAATCACGATGCGACCGGCCGGAGATGACTGCGCCAGCAAGACGCAGAGGTCCGGGCCGATGCCGGCGGGCTCGCCGGCTGTCAAAACCAGAGGCTGTGTATTGGACATATCTTGAAAACGAAAAGGGGCGGCCGGTCATCCCGGCCGCCCCGATCAGATCAATTCCGCGTTAATCGCGCTCGCCCATGAAGGCCATCAGCAATTGCAGCAGATTGACGAAGATGTTGTAGATGTCGAGATAGATCGCCAGCGTCGCCATCACATAGTTGGTCTCGCCGCCATTCACCACCCGGCTAACGTCATACAGGAGAAAACCCGAGAACAGCAGAATGGCTACTGCAGACAACGTCAACGCCAGGGCGGGGATCTGAAAGAATATGTTTGCCAGGCTGGCCAGGATCAACAGGACGATACCGACCATCAGGAATTTGCCGAGGAAGCTGAAATCCTTCTTTGTCGTCGTCGCAATACCGGCCAGGGTCAGGAAAATCGCCCCGGTACCGCCCGCCGCCAACCCCACGATTTCCGCACCGTTACGCAGATTCAGCGCCGTTTGCAGAATCGGCCCGAGCATCAAGCCCATGAAACCGGTCAGCACCAGCAGCAGAACGACACCAAGACCGCTGTCACGCGTCGCGTTGATGCCGAAGAACAAACCCATCATCACCGCAAGCATGCCGATCGCGAACATGAACGGATGCTCGGCAGCGAAGCCGAAGTTCAAGCTCATGCCGAAATAGGCCCCGATCACCGTCGGGATCATGGTCAGGCCCAGCATCATGTAGGTATTACGCAAAACCTTGTTGGCTTGCTCAATGTTGCTTGCACCAGAAACGGCACCGTCCATACGCACGACATTGTCGAGTTGATTAGCCATATTGAAGCTCCATACGAATGTAAACAGTCGCTAAGACTACTGATGATGCGAAAGAGTTTCAATCTTCCAGTGCGCTGGCGAGGCAAAGACCGCCTCCTGTAGAATCCCCCGCTTTTCCAGCAACTTACCCAATCATGGCGTTAATTGTTCAGAAATACGGCGGCACCTCTGTAGGTTCAATCGAACGCATCCGCAATGTCGCGGAGCGCGTAGCCAAGTTCAAGATGCTCGGCCATCAGGTCGTGGTCGTGCTCTCCGCCATGTCCGGAGAGACCAACCGACTGATCGCACTGGCCAAGGAAATTCAGAAGGAACCCGATCCGCGCGAGATGGACGTCCTCATCTCAACCGGCGAACAGGTCACCATCGCCCTGCTCGCCATGGCGCTGAAGGATCTCGGCCTGAAAGCCCGCAGCTTTACCGGTAGCCAGGTTCGTATTGTTACCGACGATGCGCACACCAAGGCGCGCATCCTCTCCATCGACGAGGAAAACCTGCGTTCCGATCTTGACAGCGGCCACGTCGTCGTCGTTGCCGGCTTCCAGGGCGTAGACGAGAACGGCAACATCACCACGCTCGGGCGTGGCGGTTCCGACACTACCGGCGTTGCCCTCGCGGCAGCGCTGAAGGCGGATGAATGCCAGATCTATACCGATGTCGACGGGGTTTACACCACCGACCCGCGCATCGTTCCGGAAGCTCGCAAGCTGGATACCATCACCTTCGAGGAAATGCTGGAACTCGCCAGCCTTGGCTCGAAAGTACTGCAAATCCGCTCGGTCGAATTCGCCGGCAAATACAAAGTCAAATTGCGCGTGCTGTCCAGCTTCGAGGACGAAGGCGAAGGCACGCTGATCACCTTCGAGGAAGAAAACATGGAACAACCCATCATCTCCGGCATCGCCTTCAACCGTGACGAAGCCAAACTGACCGTCCTTGGCGTACCCGACAGACCCGGCATCGCAGCACTGATCCTGGGTTCGGTCGCCGACGCCAACATCGACGTCGATATGATCGTGCAGAACGTCGGCGCCAATAACACCACCGACTTCACCTTCACCGTGCATCGCAACGAATTCAAGAAAGCGATGGAAGTACTGAACAAGGTCAAGGATGAAATCGGCGCTCGCGAAGTCAGCGGCGACGACAAGATTGCCAAAATATCCCTCGTCGGCATCGGCATGCGCACCCACGCCGGCGTAGCCAGCAAGATGTTCGGCACCCTGGCGGCGGAAAACATCAACCTTCAGATGATTTCGACTTCCGAGATCAAGATTTCTGTCGTGGTTGAGGATAAATACATGGAACTGGCAGTGCGTGCCCTGCACCAGGCGTTCGAGCTCGACAAAGTAGCAGCCTGAAGCGTTTCAGCGTTGCGTTAGAACCCCCGCGCGGTTATCCTTGCGCGCCTCAATTCGGCCCCGGTCGAAACGAGTTGGAGACGTGGCCGAGTGGTCGAAGGCACACCCCTGCTAAGGGTGCATCCGGGCAAAACCTGGATCCAGGGTTCGAATCCCTGCGTCTCCGCCACCTTGAGGTAAGCGTCTCTCATCCCGTTGACCTCGCCAATCGAATAGGTCATCAGTCCTGCTCCAGCCCAAGTCCTTCCCCAGAAGCATCATGCCGATGCGAGTTCGAACTCGCTTTGCTTTCACAGCAAAGGAAGTAACAGGCACTTCTGGCAATCTGCACGGCCTCCTGCCCTGCCGGCGCGGTATCCGCCCTGATCGTATTTCCGTTTAGCCTGCCCGTATTACAGCCCCCTACCAGGAATGATGGTGCGCTGGCCTTTATTATTTGATTGTTTTGCTCACAGTCACGGAAAGCGTCACTGACCACCGCCCCGATAAAAAAAGGGCGCCTCGCGGCGCCCTTTGCAGTGATAAAGGTTCAGATCAGTAGTTGTAAGCCCGTTCGCCGTGGGTAGCGGTATCCAGACCTTCACGTTCCTGTTCTTCCGGTACGCGCAGACCCATGGTCATGTCGATCAGCTTGAACAGCACGAAGCTGACCACGCCGGACCAGACCACGGCAGTCCCCACACCCCAAAGCTGGCTGGTGATCTGCGCAGAGCTGTATTCGGCAACCGCCATGGTGCTGTAGTCGAACACGCCCGTGCCGCCGAGGGCCGGATTGACCAGGATGCCGGTGCCAATGGCGCCGATGATGCCGCCGATGCCATGGATGCCGAATACGTCGAGCGAGTCATCGTAGCCAAGCGCCTTCTTCAGACCGGACACGCCCCACAGACAGACCACGCCGGCAATCGCGCCGAGCAGGATGGCGCCCATCGGACCGACGAAGCCTGCCGCCGGGGTGACCGCCACCAGACCCGCCACCGCGCCGGACGCGATACCCAGCATGGAGGGTTTGCCCTTGATCATCCATTCCGTGAACATCCAGGCCATTGCCGCCGCCGCCGTCGCGACCACTGTGTTGACCATCGCCAGAACCGCAGTGCCGGTGGCTTCCAGGTTGGAACCCGCGTTGAAGCCGAACCAGCCCACCCACAGCAGGGAAGCGCCGATCATGGTTGCAGTCAGGTTGTGCGGTGCCATGCTGTCGCGACCGTAGCCGACGCGTTTGCCGATGACGATGGCACCCATCAGCGCAGCAATACCCGCGTTGATATGCACCACGGTGCCGCCTGCGAAGTCCAGCGCGCCCTTGGCGAACAGGAAGCCGGCCGGATCGCCGTAGGCCGACGGGCCGCCCCAGAACCAGACCATGTGCGCCATCGGCAGGTAGGAGAAGGTGAACCACAGCACGGAGAACACCAGCAAGGCGGAGAACTTGATGCGTTCGGCGAAGGCGCCGACGATCAGCGCGACGGTGATGGCCGCGAAAGTGAGCTGGAACACCATGAACACCATCTCGGGAATCACCACGCCCTTGGAGAACGTCTCCACGTTGACGCTGGGATCGACACCGGCCAGGAACATCTTGGAAAGACCGCCGATATAGCTGTTCAGGTCGCCGCCGCCGGTGAAGGCCAGTGAGTAGCCGTAGACCACCCAGAGCACGGAAATCAGACAGAAGATCGCGAACACCTGGGTCAGCACCGACAGCATGTTCTTGGCGCGCACCAGACCGCCGTAGAACAGCGCAAGGCCGGGGATGGTCATCAGAATGACCAGCAATGTGGAAACAAGCATCCAGGCGGTATCGCCTTTGTCCGGCACCGGAGCGGGCGCGGCTTCGGCGGGAGCAGGCGCGGCTTCGGCAGCAACCGGGGCGGCGGCCTCGGCGACCGGCGCAGCGGCATCGACAACCGGCGCGGCAACCGCTTCGGTGGTCGCTGCGGGCGCCGCTGGTGGCGCTTCTTCAGACAGGGCCGCGCCGGTAAAACCGAGCGAGCCCAAGAGCATCAATGTAGCGAAGAGCTTTTTCATGGTGGCTTCTCCTTAGATCGCGGTCTCGCCGACTTCGCCGGTTCGAATGCGCACAACCTGTTCCAGATCCCAAACGAAAATCTTGCCGTCACCGATCTTGCCGGTCTGGGCTGCTTTGGAAATGGCTTCAATGGCCTGATCGAGCAGGTCGGCCTTGATGGCGATCTCGATCTTCACTTTGGGCAGAAAGTCGACGACATATTCCGCGCCGCGATACAACTCGGTATGGCCCTTTTGCCGCCCGAAGCCTTTGACTTCGGTCACGGTGATGCCTGACACCCCCAAGCCGGACAAGGCTTCACGCACCTCGTCGAGCTTGAAGGGTTTGATGATGGCGGTGACGAATTTCATAACGGTCTCCTGAATGAGTTACCTGTCTGCTGTCACTCCGCCACCACTGAAGGCGGCGGAGCAGATTCAGATCAGATTAGAAGGACTTGGAGAAAGACAGCGCCAGCACGCCCTTGGCGACGTTCTCGCCATTCCAGCGGTAAGCCTGACCAATACCGCCTTCGCCATCGGTATCCGAGTAGGCGAGCGTGACGACGCCGAAGCCGACATCCTTGGTCGCGCCGATTTTCCAGTCGGTATAGTCTGCATTCGTAGGAGCGGGTACATCCTTGATTACCTGACGGCCAATATGCCCCAGCAGACCCCAGCCATTGCCCAGATCGTGGGTGGCATTCAATTCCAGATAGTTACTGCCCTTGGAGTTCCACGTACCAGGAGCGCCCCAGCCAACGAAATAGTTGGAAACGGTGTGGCTGTATTTGAACGAAAGCATCTTCCAGCTCAGGCCCAGATACACCTCGGTGGTTTCGGGGGTGGCCACGCCAACGGTGCGAACCACGCCGCGATCGCCGTCGTAGGCATAGTGGATCAGGCCGATGTCGTAACCGATATCGCCTGCCGTGCCTTTGTAGCCGCCATAAAGATCCAGCTCCAGTTTGCTGCCATCCTTGTAGGCGGAGACGGCGCTGATCCCCTCGTCCACCCACTTCTGGGTTGACAGCCAGGTGCCGGCATAAAGACCGCTGCTGTGGCTGTAATCAACGCCGCCGGAAATCGCCGGGTCATGTTGCGACTGGGAGATGCCGCGGAAGATGTAATCGGTGGTGATACCGACGTTGAAAGCGACAGAGTGAGGCGAATCAGCGGCAACCGCAGGCACGCTGACAAGTCCGGACAGGATGAGCAGATAGGAAAGTTTCTTCATGGCAGTTCTCCAGAGTGAGGTGGTGCGATGTTGCACAACCTTTCTCAGCATTAACCATGCCAGCATTATTTATCTTTAATAATCATATATTTATGAATTAATTGTCGATATTGGCGCACTTGACCGCCCCTTGTTGGTGCATCAAGAAATACTAATGCACCGCATTGGCACCCCGGTTTAGGCAAGACCGTTTGTTAAACTCGGGCATCGCCAATCGCCCCAGGAAAATCCCGTCATGATCAAACAGAACCTTGCTCAAGAAGTTGCCGGCAAAGTCTCGGAAATACTCGCCTTCAGCCCGGCCAAGGACATTGAAAAGAACCTGAAAGCCAGTCTCGCCGCCTGGCTATCCAAGCTTGACCTGGTGACTCGCGAGGAATTTGACGTGCAAGCCCAGGTTCTGGCGCGTACACGCGAGAAGTTGCAAGAACTGGAAACCCGTCTGGCCGCTCTCGAAACCGCATCGGATACGCCCAGGCCGCAATGACTACACGCGTCGAAGTCGCCGCCGCAGTCATCGAACTTCCGGACGGCGGATTTCTCATGGCCAGCCGGCCGCCAGGCAAGGCCTATGCCGGCTGGTGGGAGTTTCCCGGCGGCAAGGTCGAGGCGGGAGAATCGGCGCGGCATGCGCTGGTGCGCGAACTGCATGAGGAATTGGGGATCGAGGTGGAAGAGGCCTGGCCCTGGCTGAATCGATCCTTCGACTACCCGCATGCCGCCGTCATGTTGCGATTCTTTCGGGTAACGCGCTGGCGCGGCCAACCACATCCGCATGAAGGCCAGACCCTGGCCTGGACGCGGGCGGAGAAGCCCGATGTCACCCCGATCCTGCCCGCCAACGGACCGATCCTGAAGGCGCTTCGCCTGCCGCTGGAATACGCCATCTCGGATGCCGCCAGGCTCGGCCCGGAAACATTTCTGGAACGCCTCGACCAGCGCCTGGCGCAAGGACTCAAGCTCATGCAATGGCGGGAAAAAGGCATGCCGGACGATCTCGTCGAGCGGGTTGCAACGCGCTGCAAGGCAGCCGGCGCTGTGCTGATGTGCAATGGCAACCCAACGCTGGCGGCCCGCCTTGGTGCTGGCCTGCACATGAACTCCGCACAACTCGCACAAGCCGAACAGCGGCCGGATTTCGAATGGGTGGCCGCGTCCTGCCATAACCAGGCCGAACTGCAGCGCGCCAGCGAACTGGGGCTCGATTTCGTCGTCCTCTCTCCGGTATTGCCGACACCCAGCCATCCCGGCGAACCCGCCCTGGGCTGGCCCGCGTTCAGCGCACTGCTGAGCAATTACGACGTACCTGTGTTCGCACTCGGCGGCCTTGGAGGTGGCGACCTCGATTTGGCGCGTGGTTATGGCGCGCATGGCATCGCGCTCAAGAGTCAGGCCTGGAGCGCGCGATGATGCGGCAAACCTGGCTGCGGGCCTGGCCGCTGGCGATGATTGCTCTCATCGCGCTGGGCTATTGGGCCAACGCCAGGCAGGAATCGCGCGCCGGTGAAAATACCGGCAAGGACAGGCAAGTGACTTGCGCAACGCTCAACAAGGCTTGCACAGTCGCCATCGACGGACGCAACTACCGTTTCGGCATGATAGGCGACCCCAAACCGCTGGCGAACTTCGAAATATGGGTTGCCCCCCCTGCCGCAGACGCCGGAAAGGTCCGCAAGGTGGAGGCGCAACTCACCATGGACGGCATCGACATGGGTTACAACCTGTTCGTCCTGCATCCCGACAAAAGCGGCGTCTTCCGCGCCAGCGTCGCCCTGCCCTTCTGCGTCACCGGCCGTCGCGACTGGAATCTGGTGCTGGATATCGAAAGCACGCGCCTGACCGTGCCATTTGTCACCAACCTGTAATATTCGGCGCGTTCGGCGCACCTATAATTTGCGCGGCCATATCCCCCCAGCAATAACAGCGAAAGACAGTCGAAGGAGACCGTGCAATGCCCAGTGAACATATTTATAAACAGTTCGACACTGACATGGAGTCCGTGCGCGCGCGCGTGCTGGAAATGGGCGGCCTGGTCGAGGAACAGGTCAACAAGGCGATCGAAGCGCTGATCAGTGGCAACACCAAACTGGCGGAAGAAGTCATCGCCAACGATCACAAGGTGAACACAATGGAAGTGGCCGCCGACGAAGCCTGTACCCAGATCATCGCGCTACGCCAACCCGCCGCAGGCGACCTGCGCATGATCCTGACCATCATCAAGTCGATTACCGATCTGGAACGTATCGGCGATGAAGCCGCCAAAATCGCCCGCTTTGCAGTCAAGGTCTATGACAGCGACCGCATCCTGACGCCGCGCTACAACGAAATCAAATACATGGCCGGGCTGACCACCAAGATGCTGCGCGAATCGCTCGATGCCTTCGCCCGCCTCGATACCTCCGGCGCCGCTGCCGTGGCGCGGCAAGACATGGAAGTTGACGAGGAATTCCATCTCATCACCCGCCATCTGATTACCTTCATGATGGAAGACCCGCGCACGATATCGACTTTCATCGACCTGCTGTTTGTCGTCAAAGCCATCGAACGCATCGGTGACCATGCCAAGAACATGTCCGAGTACGTCGTATTCATGGTCAAGGGCACGGATGTCCGCCACTCGACGATTGAAGAACTGGAACGAGAAATCCAGTAATCGGCCATACTCCCGCAAAAAGGCCCGGCAGGATTTTTCTTGCCGGGCCTTTTTGTTGGGCAGCCTGAATGCATGGCAGAACCCAGACTGGAAAGTCGGGCGTTTGAGGATGAAAGGACATTCCGCTTCCTCGCGGAATTCCCGGTGCGATCAATTCCCGGTGCGAACATCACGCGAATTCATGAAATACCCGGACTGGCAGGCTGCCAGAGCGTGTATCAGCACTTCGATGCCCCGCCGCGAGAGGTCGAACGGCCAGAACACGCCGCAGAACAACGCGTCGCCGATGGACAGTCCCTGGCCGCGCCGCAATCGGGCCAGTGCCAGGCCGAGACAAAGATAAAGCGTGATACCCAGGCTGAAACTCATGTGCGTCTCCTGCATTGCGATGGTCACAGCTTAGAAGGCTGATGGCTCACCAGATGAGCCACGGCATGCAGCCGCCGCAACAATGGGCGCACGCCCAATCGGAGTGGAAACGGAGAGGAAATCATGGACCGCACAGAGCGCTTTCACCTGATCGACATGATGCTGACCCAGGCCGAGCCGGCGACTTTCTCCAGGCTGCTGCAACGACTGGAAGTCTCGCGCGCGACGCTGAAACGCGATCTCGAATATCTGCGCAATCGGCTCAACGCGCCGATCGTGTGGGACCGCGAAACGCGCGGCTATCGCTATCTCGGCGGCCATGAAGTCGAAGCCCGGATCGGCCCGCAATACGAGCTGCCCGGCCTGTGGTTCTCCGCCGCCGAGATCCATGCCCTGATGACCATGCAGCACCTGCTCGCCAACCTCGACGCCGGCGGGCTGCTGGGGCCGCACATCCAGCCGCTGATGGCACGCCTGACCGGCCTGCTCGGGAGCGGTCGCCACCCGGCCGAGGAAGTCAGGAAACGCATCAAGCTGATCCCGCTCGCCGCCCGCCGTGTCCCGCTCGAACAATTCGCCGCGCTCGGCTCCGCGCTGCTGCGCCGCAAACGCCTGCGCATCGGCTATTACGCTAAATCGAGCGATACGGTCAGCGAGCGCGAAATCTCGCCACAACGCCTGGTCCACTATCGCGAGAACTGGTATCTCGACGCCTGGTGCCATTTGCGCGGCGGCCTGCGCAGCTTCGCGCTGGACGGTGTGCAGCACGCCGAAATTCTCGACACTGCAGCACGCGAAGTGGCGGAAAAATCGCTCGACGCGATGCTCGGCGCCGGCTACGGCATCTTCTCCGGCCGCAAGCTGGCCTGGGCGAAACTCCGCTTCAGCCCGGAACGCGCGCGCTGGGTGGCGCTGGAGCAATGGCATCCGAAACAACGCGGCGAGGTGCTGAAAGATGGCCGCTATGTGCTGGAAATGCCCTATGCCGACGACCGCGAACTGGTCATGGACATCCTGCGCCATGTGCCGGAAGTCGAAGTGCTGGAACCGATCGAATTACGCGAGAAGGTGATCGAGAAATTGCGCGCAGGGTTGGCGGGCATGGCCGGGTAGCCGCTTCGCGCCGCGTTACCCCAACCGCTCCAGCAACACTTTCGCCGACCTTTCCGATACCACCAGCACCAGCTTCATCATCGCGCGCGTGGCGCCGACGAACAGCTTGCGCACGGCGCGCTGGTCGAGCTGCTCGAAGTCGATTTCGGCGAACACGATGGCCGGCGCGGACTGGCCCTTGAAGCGATAAACCGATTCCAGCAGCACATCGCCCTCCGAATACAGCGGCTGGCCGAGCAGGTCGTAATGGCCGGTGAAGGTCTTCAGGCTGTGCGGCCCGAGCTGGGTATAGGGGAAGAGCAGCGATTTTTCGCGGCCGCTGTAGCTGACCACGGCAATGTCGGCCTTCTTGTAACCCTCGGCCAGACATTGCCGGATGCCTTCCTTGACCTGCTGAGTCAACTCGGCGCCATCGCGATAGGTCAGCACGACCAGTTCGGCGGCATGCAGCGCGCCGCGCGCCTCGATCTGAAACTCCTCCGGCAACAGGTTTTGCAGCATGCGCACGACCGAGCGCGGACTGCGGAAATTGCTGTTCGCCTTGACCCGCACCCAGCCGGGCAGCTCCACCGGCGTGCGACCGTAGAGATTCTGCAGCGGATCTTCCAGCCACAGTGCGCGCCCTTCCGGTTTGAGATGGCCGAACGCCAGATCGCGCCAGACATCGGTGAAATCCTGGCCTTCATCGACGATCAGCGTGTCGAACAGCCAGTCCGGCCCGACCGGCAGCGCGGCAGCTTCGAGCAACAGCTTGTCGAATGCTTCCGGCCGGCTGAAGTCGGGCGTTACGCCGGCCGCGCGCAGGCGCTGGTCGCACAGCATGTGCAGCGTGCAGGCCTGGCCGCCGGGCGGCGCGATGAGCTGGAAATGATCGGCCAGCGGCCGGTTGTAACAAAGGTAGAGCGGGCGCAAACCCTGGTCGATGGCGGCGCGATATTCAGCCAGCGCCAATTGCGTCTTGCCGGAGCCGGCGGTAGCACTGACACGCAGCCGATACGGCGAGAATTCGAGTTGCCGCGCCCAGTGCGCCAGGCCGCCGGAAATCCGGGTAACCAGGCCGCGCGCACGGCCGATCAGGGCGCTGACATCGGTTTCCAGTTGCACGATGTCGCGCAGGAAGCGATGCACCTGGCGCGGCGTATCGGGATTCGTCGCCTCGCCGGGCGGCAGAATCTGGCCGACGATGATCGCCAGCCGGTCACGCCGACGCGCATCGACAATGCGTTCCGGCGCAATGCCGGCGGTTTCGACCTGCCTGACCTGGTAATCCGGGCAATACAGCAGATAGTCGATCGGCACATCGCGACAGCCGGGACGCATGTAAAGCTTGTTTTGCAACGCCGCCACGCCGCGCGCCATTTGCATCGGCACGCTTTTGGTCTTCTCCGCGTAGCGCTTTTTCAGGCCGTCATCGCCCTCTTCGAGAAAACCGCTCTTCTGTTCGATCAGCAACAGCGCGCCGGCCTGATTGACCACCACGAAGTCGATCTCGCCATAGACCGAATAGCCGTGCTCCAGCCGCGTCCAATGCACCGCGTGATAGACCGTGTAAGCGTCCGGCAGCAGCTCGGCCAGCAGCGCAAGGGTTTCGATCTCGCGCTGTGCCGCGCCGCTGTTCGCATTGCCGGCGGCGAACTCGCGCCAGCCGTCGGGGACGATGCTCGCCATGCCGGTCAGGCCCCCGCCGCCGTATTGATCTGTTCATTCAACTCGGCGACCAGGTCGAACAGCCAGGCCGGGTCTTGCGCCTGGCTGCCGCCGGCGTGCGCCGCCGCGAAAATCTTTTTCGTGCCGAACAGGCGCATACCGATGCTGTAGCCGAGCTTGCGATAGCTTTCGAACTGGGCTTCGCTGAACCATTGATCGGCCGTGCTTTCATGCGGGAAGGCGGTGTTCTGGAGCGCATAGTTGAGTACGTCGGCCGGCGTCCTGTCGGTCAATGCCGGCTTCAGATAGACCAGCGTGCCGGTCATGCCGTCCGGATAGTGAATCTGGCCGACCGAGAAGCAGCGCCGTGCGCGGCGGGTTTTTTCGTCCGAACGCATCGCCTCGACCTCGATTTCGATGCGCACGCCGAAGTCGGTGTAGCACTTGCGAATGGCATTGCCGAGATCCTCGAAGCCACATCCGCCATCCTGCCCGGCGTCGCTGGCGACAACATAACGGCAGCGGCGGCGGACCAGCTCGTAGATGCCCAGGTTTTCGAAATGGCCGCCATCGGACAGATAGACATAGCGCGTCTTGCCGTTGGTCATGCCGAGGAGCTCGCTGACCAGATACAAGCCGCCGAAACCCGGACCGCTGCTGTGCCAGGTGCTGGCATGCATCGGATTGCCGACCCAGTGGCCGAGCCGGACATTGAACACGGTCAGCAGAAACGCAACGCTGGGCGAGCTGTGATAGCCCATGTTCGGGCTGGCAGCGGCGCCGGAAATGGCCATTGCGCTCCCCAGCCAGAGTCCGCCGAAACCGGCGTACAGAAACTCACTCGACGGGCGGAATGCGCCCGGCGTTTTCTCGTCCGCGCAGCAATGTGTCAAATCAAAGCCGCTGTAGCGCGGCGTCATGCAGAACGCCGCAGCCTTGCGTTGCTGCCAGGCCAGGTTCTCGCCGGAAACCATGTTCAGCGCGGTATTGATCAGGTGATAAGGCCGTTGTCCGACGAGAGCGCTGAAGCCGAGATCATCCGCCGCGTCGAAACCGGTGAACGGATGCGGCTTGCGCGACTGCACCGGATCGGTCTCCGGCGTGCGGCTGGCGCCGAGGTAGCATCGCACCAGGCGATTGCGGTAGAAGTGATAGAGCGAGAACAGATTGATATCGACCCGCCAGGATAGAAATGCGCCGGCGCCCAGACAGACGATCGCGGCCAGGAGCCAGCTCTGGTTGGTAACCGCAGCCGCCAGCGCAATCTGCGTATTCAAATGCCAAACCAGGCCGGCGCTGGTTTGCATAGGCTCCAGTTGCATATTGGCCATGGTCAGCATGGTGTGGCTCAGGCTCACTGCAATCAGCATCAAAAAGCCCAGCACGAAGACATACGGCGCGCTGATCACCAGCCATTTGCGCACTCCGCTTTCCGCCAATGGCCCCTTGCCGATCAACACGCCCGCCGCCGTCGATGCCGCCCAACCCAGACCGCCGGCCGCGAGCAGGCTTTCGGCGGCCATGCGCGCCAGCGCCGGCGCCAGCACACACAGCATGAACAACAGCAGCCAACCCAGAGCCACGGAAATGATCCATCCGCCCAGGCGCGAAAGCCACTCGCGCATGTCGTTGGAAAGCTGACGGCCAAGCAATCCGATATGCAATGTCACGACCAGCGAGAACACCTTCAGCATCAAAGCCGTACCCAGCCCGGCTATCCACCATGGCCCCGCCGACTCGACCCAGACCGGGCCCATCCAGTCGTAAAGCCGCAAGGTCAGTTGCGCCAGGCCATAGAACATCAAGCCGCCGACCGCGCCGGCCAGCACCGCCCAGAGCAGCATCGGCAAAGGATGATGACGACCATCCGGTTTGGCTTGCTTGCTTAGCAGGCGGATCAGCCCCGAAACCACCCAGCCCAGCGTCCACGGCACCGTATAGGCCAGGGCGCCCCAGCGCACCCAGTCGATCAGACCGTAAGCGCCCAGCCTGGGGCCGAGCGCAAAAAAGCCGAACGCGAACAGCCATGCCGCGAGCAGGCTGGGCAAAACGATCAGCAACACCACGCCGCCATCGCGCAGCCAGCCGGATGCTTTGCTGTCGGCGGGCCGGTACAGCATGTTGTGAACGATGACCAGGAATGCCATGAAGATGCAGACCAGGCCAAGGCCGAAATAGTAGGGTGCGGCCAGCGTGATATGCACCAGAGCGCGGTTCTGTTCGAGAAAATCCGGTGTCGCCCAGGCGCCGATGGCCTTCGCGGCTCGCACCGACAGCGGCGGCAGCGTCATCAGCGCTGCCATCCAGAGCACCAGAATGGTCAGGTTGAGATACAGATTGCGCAGATAGGTCGCCACCGCCGCCAGCGTATCGGCACTGAACAGGCCCAGGCGCGGTGTCAGGTAATTGCTGTATTCGCGCAAGTAGCGAATGGCGCTGTGCTCCTGCTCGACAGTGCCGGAACCCGGCGGCGCCAGCGCGGCTTCAACCGGCTCGACACGGCCTTTGCCCAGCCGATGGATCAGCGCCGACAGCCAGACGCCAATGTAGCCGCCGCCGGACACCGTCGAGAGGTAGTCGAAACCGCGCAGCAACCTGAGTTCGGACAGCGCCTGGATCAGCCCGAGATTGAACGTGGCGCTGCGAATGCCGCCACCGGACAGCGCCAGGCCGGCAAGTTGCATCTGAATCGCACGGATTTTCGGATCCGGCTCCGGGTCGGGCGCTGGCGGCGCTGCATCTGCCGGCAGGCGTTGCCGGGCGATGCCATCGAGCTCCTCGCGCCAGACCGTATTGAACTGAGCGCCAATCTCGTCATAACCGGTTTTTGCCTGTTCATTGTTCATGTTGCCCCTCCCTCCAGATGGTTTGCCCCGCGCTCAATCCTCCAGCAATCGCCAGGCCAGCGTCTCGCCGGCCCGCAGCGGCACCACGCCCGCCGCGTGTTCGGCGGGGACCGGTGTGGCTTCACGCAGCAGCGTGATCCGCTCGTCATTACGCGGCAGACCATAGAAGTCCGCGCCGTGGAAGCTGGCGAAAGCTTCCAGCCGATCGAGCGCGCCGGCGTGGTCGAAGGCTTCCGCGTAGAGCGCCAGCGCGGCGTGCGCGGTGTAGATGCCGGCGCAGCCACAGGCGGCTTCCTTGGTGTGCCTGGCGTGCGGCGCGCTGTCCGTACCCAGGAAGAATTTGGGGTTGCCGCTGATTGCGGCTTCGATCAGCGCATGCCGATGCGTTTCGCGCTTCAGCACCGGCAGGCAGTAGTAATGCGGCCGCATGCCGCCCTGGAACATGGCGTTGCGGTTGTACAACAGGTGATGTGCGGTGATCGTGGCGGCAACATTGGCCGGCGCCGCGCTGACGAAATCGGCAGCCTGGCGGGTGGTGATGTGCTCCAGCACGATTTTCAGGTCCGGCATCCGGCGCAGCAGGGGCGTCAATACGCGGTCGATGAATACCGCTTCGCGATCGAAGATATCGACTTCGGGATCGGTGACCTCGCCATGCAACAGCAGCGGCATGCCGATTTCCCGCATGGTCTCCAGCACGCCTTCGACTTTGTGTATGTCGCTGACGCCGGAATCCGAGTTGGTCGTCGCACCCGCCGGGTAATACTTCACCGCCTGGACGATGCCGCTGGCGTGTGCGCGCGCGACATCCTCGGGATCGGTGTTGTCGGTCAGATACAGCGTCATCAGCGGCTCGAAGGTCATGCCGGCGGGAAGCGCCGCGAGGATGCGGCCGCGATAGGCCTGGGCATCGGCCAGCGTGCGCACCGGCGGCTTCAGATTCGGCATGACGATGGCGCGCGCGAACTGGCGCGCGGTATCCGGCAGCACGGCAGCGAGCATGTCGCCGTCACGCAGATGCAAGTGCCAGTCGTCGGGGCGGGTGAGAGTCAGTGTCTGCATATCTTTGCGCTTTCTGGATAACCGGGGACTGCCGCCGAAGATACAACGCATCGGGGCGCTTCGGTATGTCGAATGCAAACGGAGGATGACGGCTGCTAGAACGATACGCAGGCGCCGGCTCTGACCCGCAAGACCGCCTCCTGCTGAAAGCGCGATTTGTAGGATACAACGATCTCGGCGATGGATTGCTCGCTGGGTGCGTCATCGGCATGGATCAGATGCAGCACATGCGTCGCCTCCCGCACCAGCGAACCGTCAGCGCGACGCCACTGTCCGGAAGCCTGGAACACGGTCAGACCCTGGGGAAATCTTGGGGTAACCGTGGTTTCGACAAAGCCGGCCCACGCCTCGGCGGAAACCACGCCTTCCGGCCTCGCCGTGCCGAAATAAAGCATGTCGTGAACGGCCCGCTGTTCACCCTGCCTGCAAACCATGTCGCGCGGCAAAGCGCACGCGGAGAGCGCGGAGGCAAGGACAACGACAATGGCGATCCGGTGCATGGTCACGACATGGACCGATTGGTTTGGGGTCGAGCGGCAATTCGGCTGTGTGCCTGGGCGGGTGAAGGTGAATGCATCGTTTCCAGGCGCTTGTTACGCCAATTCCTCGATGTCATAAATCCGCCGATGCTCGCGGATGGCGTATCGGTCGGTCATGCCGGCGATGTAATCGCTTACCGCGCGCCAGGCATCCTGATCGGCGCGGGCCTGATGTTCCGGCGGCATCAGGCGTGGCTCGGCGCTGAATGCGTTGAACAGGTCGCGCAGCAGGCGCTGCGCTTTTTCGCTCATGCGCACCACCTTGTAGTGGCGATACAGATTCTGGAACAGGAAACGCTTGAGCTCGCGATGCTCGGCCAGCATGCGCGGACTGAAGGCGGCAAGCGGCGGGCAGCGGCGCACATCGTCCAGACTTTGCGGCTGGTGCTCTGCGATGTTGGCGCGGGTCTGCTCAAGCAGATCGACAACCAGCGTGTTGATCATGCGGCGCACGGTTTCGTGAATCAGGCGGCGGTCGTTCAGGTCTGGGTAGAGATTGCGCACGGTGTCCAGATGGCGCGCGAAGATTTCCACTTCTTCCAGTTGTTCCACCGTGATCAGGCCGGAGCGCAGCCCGTCATCGACGTCATGATTGTTGTAGGCGATTTCGTCGGCCAGGTTGGTGACCTGCGCCTCCAGCGAGGGTTGTCGGCCTTCCAGAAAACGACGGCCGACATCCCCAAGGATTTCCGCGTTCCTGGTCGAACAGTGCTTGAGGATGCCTTCGCGTGATTCGAAGGTCAGGTTGAGGCCCTCGAACTCGGCGTATTTCTGTTCCAGCCTGTCCACCACGCGCAGCGATTGCAGGTTGTGCTCGAAGCCGCCGTGTTCCTTCATGCAGGCATTCAGCACGTCCTGGCCGACATGCCCGAACGGGGTATGGCCGAGGTCGTGCGCCAACGCCAGGGTTTCGGTGAGGTCTTCGTCCAGGCCGAGCATGCGCGCCAGCGTGCGGCCGATCTGGGCGACTTCGAGGCTATGCGTCAGACGGGTGCGGAACAGGTCGCCTTCATGGTTGACGAACACCTGAGTCTTGTATTCCAGCCGCCGGAAAGCAGTGGAATGCACGATGCGGTCGCGGTCGCGCTGGAACTCGGAACGCGGCGCGGCGGCCGGTTCCGGGTGGCGGCGGCCTTGCGATTCGGCGGAGCGGGCGGCATACGGAGCAAGTTCGGGCATGGTTACCTTTCGGTGCGACACCGACGCGCGATGTCCTGGGCAAAGCGATGGATTTCGGATTCCGGCACATTTTTGCCAGCGGCGATTTCACCAAACCGCGTGACGGCGGCCTCGACTTCCCGACAAATGTTCACGGCGCCGCTGACGCCCCATTTGCGACCGAGCGCGGCCAGTTCGGCTGGGACGGGCGGCAGCGGCGTCATATCGAACAGCAGCACATGTTCGCGCCGCGCGCCGGTATCCGGCAGCAGGTCGAACGCCGGCGACAAACGATAACCGCCGCCATCTGCCAGCAGCCAGAAGTTCTTCAGATGGTCGTCGGTGTTGCCGAGCAGGGCGTTGAACACCATCTGCCGATACAGCCTCGGCACGTCTGTTTCCGGCTGCGCGCCATGCTGGCGCAGCGCGGCGATCAGGTCGGCGTAGCGCAGCACGTAGTAGCCGCCGGCTTGCAGCAGGGCGCGGAAGCTGAGCATGTGATGGCGGCCGCCTTGCGCGGTCAGGTCGAAGCGCTTCACGAGAAGCGCGCGGCGCGAGCCGGCAAGTTCGACCAGCCGAAAATCCGGCACCTCCAGGCCGGCCAGTCGCGCCAACTCAAGGCTTGCGGCTTCCAGACCGACCATGTCGACATCGTCGCGCCGGCTCGGAAACTTGGCGATCCAGTGGCTTTCGCCATCGTGTACCAGCACTTTCGGACGCGCGCCGCCGGGCGAACTGCCCGCCGCCAGCAGGCTGCGGCAGGCGTCGTCGATGCCGATGTCGCCGGGGTTGCCAGCCTCGCGTTCCAGGCGCTGTGCGGCATCGAGCAGCATCTGCAATTCCAGTAGGGGCGCGGAAGCCTCGGCGGCATGCGGCCGCTGCCCCGGCGGATAAAAACCCAGCGCGCCCAGCCCCTGGCCGGCCTGTGCCAGCATCAGATGCGGCTCCGATTGCTGGCCGCGCGGCAGGCCATGGCGCAACACCAGCAGGCGGCGTCCCCAGTCGTCGGGCAAGCTGTCTTCCAGCGCCATCAGCGGGGTATTGAGTTGCTCACCGGTGAAGTCTCCGGCCGTCAGCGGCAACGCCACCGGGTCGAGCGCAAAGGCGCGCGCGTCGGCCAGATATTCCGGCGTGTAGCGCAGAGCGCTGGCGTAACGGCCTTGCCGGTCGGTATCGCCAAAAGCCAGTTCGGCGGCGCGCAGCTTTTCGCCTGTGCCGAGCGTTAGCCAGATATCGAGCCGGATCATGTAACGAAATCTTTTCTGCGGGCGCGTTGGCGCACCGGCTTTTCCGCCTGCGCGGCGGCGTCGAACAGGCTGTAGCGCGGCGCCAGCAGGGCTTCGGCATCCGCAATGCGGCCGAGCAACGTCAATGCGGTCAGCCAGTGGCCGATCTGCGCGCTGGGGTCGCCCTGTTCCATACGCCGCAAGGTCGGCACGGAAACGCCGATGCGCGCCGCGAAGCGGGATTGCGATTCGTTGCGGGCAAGTCGCTCGGCACGCAGACGGTCGCCGAGCGTTTGCAGCAGGCCGGATGTTGTTTCAGAAAACATGCTTTCCATTATCAGCACAATCCATATTTAATGGAAACATTGTTTTCCATTAATCAGGGGTTACCCACCGCTTCGGTCAGGGTCGCACGCAAGGCATCGGCGTCGTAATCGGCGCTGACGAAAGCTTCGCCCACTTTCCTGAACAGCACGAAGCGGATGCGCCCGGCTTCCACCTTTTTGTCGACGCCCATGTAATCCATATAGGCGTCGTAGCCCAGGTCGGGCGCGACCACCGGCAAGCCGGCACGGCGGAACAGCGCGGCGATGCGCTCGACATCGGCAACCGAAATCAGCCCCATCCGGCGCGACAGATCGGCCGCCAGCATGGTGCCGGCGGAAACCCCTTCGCCATGCAGCCAGTTGCCATAACCCATACCGGTCTCGATGGCGTGGCCGAAGGTGTGGCCGAGATTGAGCAGCGCACGCTGGCCGGATTCACGCTCGTCGGCGGCGACCACCTCCGCCTTGTTCTCGCAGGAACGATGGATGGCATAGGTCAGCGCGGCGGTGTCGCGCGCCATCAGCGCTTCCATGTTGGCCTCCAGCCAGTCCAGGAACGGCAGGTCACGGATCAGGCCGTATTTGATGACTTCCGCCAGGCCGGCCGACAGTTCGCGCGCCGGCAGCGTGTTCAGCGTCTCGGTATCGGCCAGCACCAGTTGCGGCTGGTAGAACGCGCCGATCATGTTCTTGCCGAGCGGATGGTTGATCCCGGTCTTGCCGCCGACCGAAGAATCGACCTGCGCCAGCAGCGTGGTGGGAATCTGGATGAACGGCATGCCACGCTGATAGCAGGCCGCCGCGAAGCCGGTCAGATCGCCGATGACGCCACCACCCAGGGCGATCAACGTGGTCTTGCGTTCGGCGCGCTGGGTCAGCAGGCCGTCGAAGATCAGGTTGAGGGTTTCCCAGTTCTTGTACACCTCGCCATCCGGCAACACGATGGCTTCCACCTGCACGCCGGCAGTGCGCAAGGCGGCTGTAAAGCGTTCGAGATATAGCGGGCCGACGGTGGTATTGGTGACGATCACCGCCCGTTTCCGGATCAGATGCGGCAGCACCAGATCGGCGCGATCAAGCAGGCCGGGGCCGATGTGGATGGGATAGGCGCGGTCGCCGAGTTCTACGGTCAGGGTTTGCATGGCTTTCAAGTTGTCGCTGCGGGAAGTTGGCAATGATAATCCGGCTATGAAAATTGCCACCTGGAACGTCAACTCCCTGAAAGTCCGTCTGCCGCATCTGCTCGACTGGCTGCAAAGCGCCGCGCCGGATGTGGTCTGCTTGCAGGAAACCAAGCAGACCGACGATGTCTTTCCCGCCGAAGCACTGCGCGCAGCGGGCTATGACAGCGCATTTTCCGGCCAGAAAACCTACAACGGCGTCGCGATCCTGAGCCGCTTGCCGCTCAGCGAGGTGCAGACCGGCATTCCCGGTTTTGTCGACGAACAGAAACGCGTACTGGCAGCGACGATCGAGGGTGTCCGCGTTGTTTGCGTCTATATCCCGAATGGCCAAAGCCTGGATTCCGACAAGTACCAATACAAGATGGCCTGGCTGGATGCGCTGATTGCCTGGCTGAAGGACGAAATGCAACGCCATCCCCGTCTGGCTTTGCTCGGTGACTACAACATCGCGCCGGAAGACCGCGACTGCCACGACCCGGCCGCCTGGGTGGGCCAGGTGCTGGTATCCGAACCGGAGCGCGCCCGCTTCCAGGCGCTGCTCGACCTTGGTCTGAAGGACGCTTTCCGCCTGTTCGAACAACCCGACAAGAGCTTCAGTTGGTGGGATTACCGGATGATGGGTTTTCGCCGCAATCTCGGCATGCGCATCGACCACATCCTGCTCTCGCCGGACCTGGCGCCAATGTGCCAGGCCAGCGAAATCGACAAGGCGCCGCGCAAACTGGAGCGTCCGTCCGACCACACGCCGGTGCTGGCGACGCTGAGGCTGGAATAGCAGGACGAAGTACAGGTTTTCAGAAGCCCTGCATCAGCAGATCAAGAGCGGCAATGATGTCATCGCGTTGCACGCTCAGGCTGGCGAGTAGGTTCTTCAGAAGGTTGGCGGGAACCGCCGCCATGAATTGCGTGCTCATCACCCGGGTTTCTTCAGCGATTTCAAAACAGGGATCAAGCGTGCGCGCCGGTTGCGGGGCGCTCGACAGCGGCAGCAAGGGCACCACAACCCGGGTGTTGAGATGCGACAGCAAATCGGCCTGTAAATCGAGCAGGCAATCGACCCAGCGGCAAACCATGCTGCTCGACATAGGTATAGGAACTCTCCAGCGCAGCCTGGTTTTCCTCCGGCCACAACGCCGCGCGACATTCGGCAATGGCTCCAGGAGCCTGTCGGACTTTGGAATCGTCGGCTGCAAATCGACCGCAGCGGCCCCTTTTTTGCGGACTTCTTGCCCCATGGAACAACCATGCGGCGGCGAATTCTGCAAAAAACGGCCTCGCTGGGGCCGATTTTCGCTATCGACGACCAAAGTCCGACAGGCTCCTAGGAGCCTGCTCCGCCGTACGCGAAATGTTCACTTCCAACGCCCGCGCCTCCGCAATTTTTTCCACCCAATTTTTTTCCTACAGGCATCCGAACGGCACGCCGACCAGTTTCTCGTCCAGCATGCGAGGGCGCTCATCATTGTTGATGACGATGCCGCAAACACAATCGCGCTCATCGACGAAATCCCGAATGGCGCGGAGTGATCGACTATCGACGTGCTGGGTGTATTTGATCTCGATGGGCAGAAGACCAAACTCGCCTTCCAGCACCAGATCAACCTCGGCGCCCGCGCCGGTGCGGTAGTGATAAGCCTGATACGCGATGCCCTGGGCATCCAGTCCGCGCAGCACGGTTTCGATGACGGCGCCCTCCCATGAAGCCCCCATTTTCGGGTGCGCGCGCAGCGTGTCGGTATCCGCGATATGCAACAGGAAATGCAGCAGGCCGCTGTCGCGCAGGTAGCCCTTGGGGTGTTTCACCACGCGCTTGATTGCGTTTTTCTCGTAGGCCGGCAAGTGCCGCCAGATAAAGGTGCCGTCGGCAATGCGGAAATAATCGCGCGCGGTAGGCTGGGAGACGCCCAGACCACGCGCCACATCCGAGTAGTTGATAACCGTGCCGGAAAGCTGCGCGAGCATGGCGGCAAACAAGCGGAATCTTTCGCGATCCAGTCCGGGAAAAAGCCGGGGAAGGTCGCGATCCAGATAGGTTTGCAGGTAGTTCTGCATCCAGAGCTTGCCGAAGCGCGCCTGGTTCTTCAGCCAGGGTTCCGGGTAACCGCCGCGTAACCAGTAATCATGGGTTTGGCTGAGGTCCAGCCGTAGGGGCAGGTCAAGGTAATCGCGCGCAGGTTGCCTCCTGGCGAGTCGGTCGAAAAACCCCGAGGGCGGCAATTGATGGGCTTCCGCCGCACTAAAGGGCGACAACTCGACAATGACCACCCGCCCGGCGAGGCTTTCCGAGATGGCATTGAGAAGATCGGGGGAGCTGGAGCCGGTAATGACGAAACGCCCGGCACGCCCCCGGTTACTGTCGATAGCCACACGCAGGGCCGGAAACAGGCTGGGCTGGAGCTGACACTCGTCCAGCGCAACCTGGTTAGGATTGAGCCGAAAGAACAGATCGGGATCGCGCAGGATGACGTCGCGGTCGGCCAGCTTTTCCAGATCATGGATGCGCCAACCTTCAGGCAGTTGGCTCAATAACGTGGTCTTCCCGCACTGCCGGACACCGACGATGGCGACGCACGGAAACAACCCAAGCAACGCTTCAAGAAGGCGATATGCATGACGATTCATGCGCGCATTATCAAAGTCAGGGTTTGAATATGCAATATAAGTTTCGAGCTGAAAGAGCCTGGGGAATGGGGCTCTGTCCGCCAACTGTGGACGAAGCAGCAGTTCTACAGGGAATCGTGGGGCATCCCGATGCTGTTAAGTTAGCGTCATGCCCGCTTTCGGCAGGCATCCAGTGAATGAAGAAAAGCCGGATTCCCGCCTTCGCGGGAATGACGAGGTTGGGCTTATCTTAACGGCATGGGGTGCGCCCCCTATTTCCGTTACGCTGCATAGCAACTTCGACTAATCGTCATAACACTGGAAGATAGTTGCGACTTTATTCCAATTATTTAGATAATAGTCGCCATGAAACGCTATCTGGATGATCTCGTCGCTACCGATCTCGAACGCAAGATGATCTTGCTGACCGGCCCTCGGCAAGTCGGCAAAACCACGCTGTGCCGCCATCTCATGCAGCGCTTCCCGCCGGCGCAGTACCTCAACTGGGACGTTGCCGCAGACCGGGCGATTCTGCGGCGGCAAAGCTGGAGCCCGCGCGGCCGTCTGCTGGCGATGGATGAAATCCACAAAATGCCGGATTGGAAAAACTGGCTGAAAGGCGTTGTCGACAGCCGCGAGCCGGGACAGGCGCTGCTGGTCACCGGCAGCGCCCGCATGGAAACCTGGCGGCAAAGCGGCGATTCGCTGGCCGGTCGCTACCTTTCATTTCGACTGCATCCGATTTCCGTGCGCGAATGGTGTGAGCAGCAAGGCGGCACGCCATACGACGCACTGGAACGCTTGATGCAGCGCGGCGGCTTTCCCGAACCCTGTCTGGCGGAAAACCCGGTCGATGCCGACCGCTGGCGGCAGCAATATTTCACCGACCTGATCCGCGAAGACATCGTCGAGTTTTCCAGGCTGCATGAAATCAACACCATGCGGCTGTTTGTCGAACTGCTGCGCGAACGTGTCGGTTCACCGCTGTCGCTGGCTTCCATTGCCCGCGACCTGGCGGTTTCGCCCACCACGCTGAAACGCTATCTCGACATCCTGCAAGCGTTGTACATCGTATTTACCGTGCAGCCCTGGCATCGCCACATCGCGCGCGCCATCCTGCAAACCCCCAAGGTTTACTTCTTCGACACCGGCCTGGTACGCGGCGACGACGGCATCCGCCTGGAAAACGCCGTCGCCGCGATGCTGCTGAAACATGTTGATTTCCTGCACGACGCACAAGGCAAAGCAACCGGACTGCATTACATCCGCACCAAGGACGGCGCCGAAGTGGATTTCGCGCTCAGCCAGGACGAACGCCTCAGCCACCTGATCGAATGCAAACTCGCCGACACCAACGTACACCGAGCGCTGGCCGGCTTCGCCGACAAATTCCCGCAAGCGGAAGCAATT
>CAMDGQ010000051.1 GCA_945897955.1 Tepidiphilus sp. J10
ACAGAGAAGGAACGGCAACAGATGCATGCGCTTCGTCATGGCGAACTCGTGTGAAGAACGGATGGGTGAATAGTAAAACTGCAACTCTCGCACCGGAGACAAAAAAAGAGGGGGCAAGCCCCCTCTTTTCAGCCAGCAGCCGGGATCACTGTCCGGTCAGCGCCGGACAGAGGCATTCACCGGGACCGGACTGCCGTTCACGACCAGATCGACATCGGTACTCGGCAACTGGGTTGCCGTGGCGGTAAACGGATGCCGGCAGACATCCGCGATCTCGGTTACGTCTTCGACGATGAAGATATCGCTGGATGTGTTTGGATCGCGCCCAAAAGTGACGTCCGTGTATTGCAACTGCAGGTTCAGATAGCACCCCTGCGCATCGGCCGCCGACTTGGCCGGACCGGATTTGGCAGCCGCGAGCGCCTTGATCAGGGCCTGACGGTATGCCTTGCCTTTGGCCCCCGCTTTTGTCGGTACGGCAGTAGCAGGGCAGGTCACCGTTGTGGTCAGAAGTTGATCGGAGAAGCACCTGCGATTGGCGCCGGTGGTCGAGACATCCCGCCACTCGATGATGTTGCCCGCAATCGTGCTGCCGCCGGTAACCTCGAATTTGAAGTCATTCAGGACAGCAGTATCGCTGATGACTTCGTCTGCGCCGGGACCGATATTGGCCCCGCCAGCCAGCAAGTCATCCAATCCAAGCGACAGGGCCATCCAGCCGCGCGCCCTGCCCTGGCTGTCATTCGCCAGCGGCATTTCATTCTGCAAAACAAGCGATGCAAAACCATTGGCGGAATCATTGCTGTCATGCCGGCTGAAATAGATGATCTCGTCACGCTGGCTGACCAGTTGTGTCTGGCCACAGGTGATGGTGCCGATATTTCCTCCATAGGGGTCGAGGTCCGGAGTACAGAGATTTGTGCCGCGCAACACCGCCCCATATGTGGTGAAGCCGCGCGCGAAGATTTCGACCGGGCTAACTGCGGCAGTCAGTTGTCCATATACGTCCACATTGCCAGTCGCGGCGGATTGCGCCTGGGAGAAAGTCTGTGACGGGACCAGGGCAAAACTGTCCACCCGCGAGGTATCGCTGCTCACGATCTTGTTGAAGGTGATCGGCGTCTGCAAGGTCCAGGCGGCGCGCAGCAGCGTGACCGTCATGCTGTTCTGCCCCTCGATCAGGTTGGCTGCGACGTTCACCGTCTCCAGTATGGTTTCGGTATCCCCGCTACCGGACAACTGGGTGACCCGAACCAAGGCTTCACCCGGGCTGACCCCAAGCAGATTGGCGCTGACCGTGCCACCTCCGGCCGGGCGGTCAAGCGTGACCGACCGGGTTGGATCGCCAAAGCAGGTAATGCTCTCGCAGTTGACATTGGTGGCATCCCATACATCGACCCGAATGGCCGTGGCGTTGTCGTCGATGCGCGCCGCCGAAGCGCCCGGGGCCGGAAATTCGACCGAAATGCCGACATTCGCCTTGGCTGCCTGGGCGGTGGCGGCGGGCGCGGAACCGCCGCCGCCATCACAACCATTCAGGACCAGTGCGGGAGTGAGCAGGCCCGCCAGCGCGAGCGCGGAGATGAGGCTTTTATGCGTCTGTTTCATGATGTGCTCCATTTTTCGCTGTAGAGGGCGGGGATCAACGAACGATCACGTTCAGATCGGAAGGCGGCGTACCGACCTGCACCTGGAAGCTGCGCGTGGTGGTAAGCGCGCCATCGCCGACCGTCCAGGTTACCGTCACCGGCGTATCCACACTCGGCGCCGTGGCGGTACAGGACACCGTGCCAGCCGGAACCGGTTGCACAGGATTGGTGCAGAGCAGGGTACCCGCCGAAACGCCCCAGGTACCCGTCATGGTGTCGCCATCCGGGTCAAAGGAATAACTCGTGAACGTCATCGTGGCGCCCTGATCGAAGTTGCCCTGATTGGCGGTCAGCCAGGCAATCACCGGCGCGCGATTGGCCGCAGCGGGCGCAACGTTGATCGTACCCAGCGTGGTGCAGCCCTGCTTGCCGGCACTGTCGGTCAAGCCGAGCACCAGCGCATGGCTGCCCACCCCGAGCGTGATGTCCTGCGTCGTGTTGTATTCATTGGCGGTGAAGCTGCCGTTCAGGCTGCCGTTGGGACCGGTGACGGCGGTACCGCCATTGAAGGTGCCATCCGCATTGCAGGTTGCGCCGTTCAGCACCTGCCAGGCTACCGGGAAATCGTTGTCGTAGTCGTATCCCCACAGATACAGCCGGGTGGATGCCGTGGTGGCGCCGCCACCGGCGCCGCCCTTGAGCCGCATGCTGGACGTGAACGGATACCCGTAAGCCACCGGTGCGCGATTGATCAGCAGGATGTCATTCAACTCGACAACCGTCCTGGAGTCGCTGCTTTCCATACCGTTGACCGCACCATCGGCAGTAAACGAGCCTCGAGAATTGCCGTCGTTGCCGAGTTGGACACTGTAAGTCGTGTTCTGTCGCACTTCGGCGCTGAACCGGCCGTCGCTGCCGGTTGTAGCCGAGAAACTGCGGCTGCCGGCCTGACCCCAGACCCACTCGCCCTGCTTGGGCGCGCCGTTGCGCCCCATGACCCGACCACGCACCGTGGTGACCAGCGGCGGGTCCAGGATGATGTTCTTGACAGTGCAATTGGGCTCGTTCGCGACAAGCTGGTCGGCTGTTACATAACTGCGCTCGAAGTTGTTGTAATACGACAGTGAACCGGTCCGGTCGGTGGCCTGATCGCTCGCGTCGGATTGCAGGAGGACCGAAACCTTGTAGTTGCCGTTCGCATCGGTCGAGCCGGAGCCATAACTGAAGGTCTGCGGCCGGTCGTTGTCGCTGAATGACAGATACATGCCGGCAATACCCGCACCGGTATCGCTGCGCGTGATCTGGCCCTGCACGCAAAGCGTAACCGGCGCCGCAAACAGCAGCGGATAGTCCAGGTTCCAGTATTGGCGCTGGAAGGTTTCGTTGGTGACGTAGATCCGTACATTGAGCTGGTTGGCCGCTGCATAGGCGCGGAAATCGGCCGAGTCGATCTGGCCGTCGGAATTGAGGTCGGTCACCTCGGCGTAGGTCAGCAGCGAAGCGGCATTGCCGTTGTAGTCCTGTACCAGCGAACCGATACCGAACAGTTCCCACACCCCCTTCGACGGCACATAGGTGTAGATCGGCAACTGGAAACCATCTCTCGCTTCGTTGCCCAGCGTCTGAGCATCCGCGTCAGCCTGGCGCAAGGCGGTACAGTTGCTGGTGGGATCGGAAATGACGATATCGACCTTGTCGGGATCGCCGCAGGCATCCTGCAGCAGATTGTTGGCCGAGCCGGTTGGCAGGTAGCGTGTCACAACGGTTGGATTGGCAAAGTCGATGGCCGCCTTGCGCAAACCGCGCGCGGCCCGCGCCGCACCTGCCACCTGGCCGATGTTCTGGCCGGTATCGCCATCGGTCAGGTTCATGTAGTCGAAGCCGAGGGAAACAATGGTGTTGCCATTGGTATCTTCATAGGCGCCCGGGAAGTTGCGCGCATCGGCCGGGTCGGAAGAATCGAATGTCTGCATCTGCGCCTGGATGGTCTCCACCCCGCCGAGGCTGTTGGCCGGAATGTCGATTTCCAGATCGGGGTCAAGCCCGGCCGCCTTGGCGGCGAGAAACTGGTTGCCCGCCATGGCCTTGCGACTGCCATCGCTCATGCGCACGATGCCCATGACGAAAGACCCGTTGGTTGCGCGCGCCGTCAGCGCCGTTCCAATACTGGACACAGTGGTAATGACCGAAGACAAAACGACATCGGGAATCTGCAAACGCTCGGGCCGGCTGCCGAAGTCGATGCGAGTGGAGGCATCCGCGAAACCATCGCGCTTCACATTCACCACGACGTAACCACCATTGGACAACAGGCCGGTCGGATCATTGACAGTCAGCTCGTAGCCACCGGCCGCATTGCTGATCTGGGTCTGCAAATCAACCTGCACACCGGCCGGGGTGAACAAGGCAACCTCTACCGTCGCGCCGGCGACCACCGCAGCCTTGCGCACGCCAGCCCCCGCCGCGCCACCACCAACGCCGCCTGCCACTACGACCGCGCCGGCCGCCGCCGGTGCGGGTGCGGGCACGACAGCAACGCCGTCGTCACCACTCCCGAAGCACCCGCCCAAGCTGACCAGCCCGGCCAGCGCCAACAATCGCACCGTCTCTTTCAGGCGAAGATGGGACAGCGTTAGGTCATGCACTTTTGATTTCATGATGTCTCCTGAAGTGGAAAAGAGCGGCAAGCCCGCTCAACAAACCCTGTTGCGATGGACACTCGAATTTAGTTGGACCCCCGGGAAGCGCATTACACCCCCTTGCGACAACGGATCAGCGTAACGACCACAAACTGGTTTAACTTTAGTACCTCTTAATAGGATAGTGCCATCCTCAATTTACTCCAAGCCATTGCAGCTAGCGTTTTAGCGCGGCGCAGCCGATTGAGTTTTACCGTTCGGGCTGCCCGCTGCGTCTTTGCGCGAAAGAGCGGAATTCAGCTTCGTCGCCCCCCGGTTTCGATTGTCGCGTTCTTGGGTTAACCTGCTGTCCGCCGTCCACGGCATGCATCGCGCCTGTCGCTCCGTAACCGGGGTTTGCGGCCGGAATTCTTTCAAGACTGACGTTGGTAGCCATATTGAATCGCGCCGATTCTTCCTCTCGCCTGGCCTCTCTCAGCGTGCTCGCCGCACTGCTGCTTCTGGCGTGGGTGCTGGCGCACTGGACCTGGTTTTTCATCGCGCCAAAACCGCCGAATCAATCAACCCAGGGCGCCTCGCCGCTGCCGGGCAAGGCGCTGGCCGAGAGAACGGCGGCCCTGCATTTGTTTGGCGCTGCCGGCGGTGTCAGTGCCGGCACTGTCGGCTTACCAGCGGCAGCGCCATCCAGCATCGGCGTGCTCGGCGTGTATGCCACGCGTGATGGCCGTACAGGTTTTGCCGTGCTGATGCTGGATGGAAAACCGCTGTCTGCGGTCACCGGCAAGGAATTCGCGCCGGGCATGGTGTTGCAGCGCGTGTACACCGATCGCGTCGAAATCCTGCGCGGCGGCCAGCTTGAAGTGGCGCGCATGGCTTCTGCACCGGTTTCGGCGACGAACGCCGGTGCAGCCGCATCAACACCTGGAAGCTCCGCCACATTGCAGATCAATGTGCGGCAACTGGGTCCGGGTCAGTATGGATTCTCGCGCGCCGAACTCCTGGCCACGTTGAAGCGTCCCGAGCAGATGCTTCTGCTCGGCCGTTACGGGCCGCACCCACGCGGCGGCGCGTTGCTCGAACGCAGTCCGGCGGGCGGACTGCCCGAGAAGCTTGGATTGAAAGTCGGCGACGTGGTCACCGGCATCAATGGCAAAACCTTTTCCGGGCCGGGCGATGTCGCGCGGCTTTATGAACAGTTGGTCAAGAGCGAGAACGTCAACATGGATGTCTTGCGAGCGGGTGAAAAGATGAGTTTCGGCATACAGGTGGCGCCATGAAAAGGCTAACAGCGGGATATCTGACGATTTTGGCGTTCTGTCTGATCGCACCGGCAACATGGGCGCAGGGTTCGGTGACGCTCAATTTCGTCAATGCGGAAATTGATTCGGTCGTGCGCGCGATGGGGCAGATCACCGGCAAGAATTTTCTGCTCGATCCGCGTGTGAAGGGAACGATCAATATCTCCTCGGTCAGTCCGGTCAGCCCCGATCTGGCCTATCAGATTCTGATTTCATCGCTGCGCATGCAGGGCTTCACGGCGGTGGAAAGCAAGGGCATCGTCAAGATATTGCCCGAGGCCGATGCCAAACAGCATTTCAGCCCGACTTACGGCAAAACCGTGAAAAGCAGCGGCGACCAGGTGGTAACGCTGGTTTATCCCATGCAGCACGCCACCGCTGCGCAGCTGGTTACCGTGCTGCGACCCCTGATCGCCCCGAATAACACGGTTTCGGCATATCCCGGCTCCAACACGCTGGTCATCACCGATTACGCCGAAAACCTGAAGCGCATCACCCAGATCATCGAAGCCATCGACAAGCCGAATGACGCCGAATTCAACGTCATCAAAGTCAAGCATCTGTCCGCGATCGAACTGGCGCAGCAACTTTCCCGCCTGTTCGCGGACCCCAGCGGAGCGCCCGCCGGCCAGGGCGGCGGCAATGCATTGCTGATTTCCGCCGACGCGCGCAGCAACAGCCTGATGGTGCGCACCGACAACCAGGGCAAGCTGGAAACCCTGCGCACGATGGTCGCGCAACTCGATACCCCGGCCGCCGGCATGACCAATTTGCAGGTCGTGCATCTGCGCAATGCCGATGCCACCAAGCTGGCCGAGACATTGCGCGCGCTGGCATCCGGCGAAATCCGCGCCGCCGCAGGCGCGGCAACCGCCGCCGCCCCGGCCGTTACTGGCGGCGGTGCCGGCGGCGTCACCATCCTGGCCGACGCAGCCTCGAATTCACTGGTGATCAACGCGCCCGACCATCTCTACAACAGCCTGCGCGCAGTGATCGACAAGCTGGACGCACAGCGCGCGCAGATTTTTGTAGAAGCATTGATTGTCGAAGTGACCAGCGCGAAAGCTGCTGAATTGGGCATTCAATGGCAAGGCCCCCTGCTGCAGCGCCAAGATAAATTTGCTCTGGTGGGTGGGACAAATTTTTCAAATCTCCCTTCCGGGACAAACAATCTTCTCACCCTCTCTGCGGCTGCGGCGGCAGGTAGAAATGCCGGGCTCCCTGGTCCGGGGCTTAATCTGGCTCTCGGCCAAACAATCAAGATCAATGGCGAGACCGTCACCAGTTTGACCGCTCTAGCAAGGATGTTCGAGTCAGATACAGATGCCAACATCCTGTCCACGCCAAATCTGCTGACGCTGGACAACGAGGAGGCCAAGATTGTCATCGGCCAGAACGTCCCCTTCCTGACCGGCAGCTATGCCCAGGGCGCTACAGGGGGCACCGGCGCGACTGTGAATCCGTTCCAGACCATCGAGCGCAAGGATGTCGGCATCACGTTGAAGGTCAAGCCGCAAGTGGCGGAGGGCGGCAACATCAAATTACAGATACTGCAAGAGGTATCCAACGTCCAGGATGCAAGCAATTCTGCTGGCATCATCACCAACAAGCGCTCAATCGAAACCACCGTGCTGGTAGGTGACGGCGAAGCCATCGTACTGGGCGGACTGATCCAGGACGACGTGCAGAATGGCATCGACAAAGTGCCCGGCCTCGGCGATATACCCTATATCGGTGGTCTGTTTCGTAGTGAATCACGGAAGCGCACCAAGACGAATCTGATGGTTTTCCTGCGTCCGGCGGTGGTGCAATCTCCGGAAGACATGAACGGTTTAACGCAGAACCGCTACGACTACATCCGCAATATCTATGGCGCCTACCCGGCGCGGAAACGCTGGCTGCTGCCGGATATTTCACCGGAGCAACTGCCCGACCTGAAACTCGACAAGGTGCTCGCCGCCCAACCGAAGGCGAATCCTGCCGCGACCGAGAAAGCCGCCGAACCGGCCACGGCGCCCGAATCGATGTTCTGGCGGAATTGAACAGCGCTATGCCGCAACTCACGATCGACGCCGCCATCGTTCGCCGCATTCCCTACCATGCCGCACGCGCGCAGGGCGTCGTCGCCGCGCGGCAGGTCGGTGACGCGATCGAAGTCTGGGTGCGCGCCGGCGCCGGTGTCGCGGCGTTGTCCGAGGCGCGCCGGGTGCTCGCCGCGCCGTTGCTGCCGGTGCTGCTCGCCGCCGAGGAATTCGACGCGCGCCTGGCGCAGGCCTATGCGCGCGAGGATGCGCATGCCGCGCAGATCATGGACGACCTCGAACAGGAGATCGACCTTACCGCGCTGGCGCAGGACATCCCGGCCGTGGGCGACTTGCTCGAATCGGAAGACGACGCGCCGATCATCCGACTGATCAACGCGCTGCTGGCGCAGGGCCTGCGCGAGGGCGCTTCCGACATCCACCTGGAAGCCTACGAAAATCGTTCGGTGATCCGCTATCGCGTCGACGGCATGTTGCGCGACGTGATGACGCCGCCGCGCGCGCTGCACGCGGCGCTGGTGTCGCGCATCAAGGTCATGGCCAGCCTGGATATCGCGGAAAAGCGCCTGCCGCAGGATGGCCGCATCACGCTGCGCGTCGCCGGCCGGCCGGTCGATGTGCGCGTTTCCACGCTGCCCACCGGACATGGTGAACGTGTCGTTCTGCGCCTGCTCGACAAACAGCATGGCCGCCTGGAACTTGAGGCGTTGGGCATGAATCCGGGGGTGCTGGCCGGGCTGGACAACCTGATCCGCGCGCCGCACGGCATCATCCTGGTCACCGGCCCGACCGGCTCCGGCAAGACCACGACGCTGTACGCCGCGCTGTCGCGGCTGGACGCGACCAAGCTCAACATCATGACGGTGGAAGACCCGATCGAGTACGACCTCGACCAGGTCAGCCAGACCCACGTCAACCCGCGCATCGAACTCACCTTCGCGCGCGCGCTGCGCGCCATCCTGCGGCAAGACCCGGATGTCGTGATGATCGGCGAGATCCGCGATCTGGAGACCGCGCAGATCGCGGTGCAGGCCTCGCTTACCGGCCATCTGGTGCTGGCCACGCTGCACACCAACGACGCCCTCGGCGCGGTCACCCGTCTGTCCGACATGGGCGTCGAACCCTATCTGCTGGCCACCAGTATGATCGGCGTGCTCGGCCAGCGCCTGATCCGCCGCCTGTGCCCGGCCTGCAAACGCCCGGCGCCTCTGGATGGCGCCGAACAGGCCGCGCTGGCGGGTTTCGAGGTGGCCTCGGTGATGCACGCCGTCGGCTGCCCGGAATGCAACCACACCGGCTATCGCGGCCGCACCGGCGTGTATGAATTGTTCAGCTTGAACGATGCGGCCCGCCGCCTGATCCACGACGGCGCCAGCGAAGCCTTGTTGCGCGAAGAAGCCAGTCGCCATGGCTGGCTGAGCCTGTACGACGACGGCCTGCGCTGGGTTGCGGCGGGGGAAACCACGCTGGAAGAAGTCATGCGGGTTGCGAGGGCGTGAGGGCAATGTTGAATGTTGAATTTTTAATTTCAAATTTGAATTCAACATTCAACATTCAACATTCAACATTGCCCTGATATGGCCGGATTCCGCTTTGAAGCCATAGACGCCGCCGGGCGCCGCGAAAGCGGGGTGCTGGAGGCCGATACGCCGCGCCAGGCGCGCGCGCAGTTGCGCGAACGCGGCCTGATTCCGACCCGGGTCGAGGTCTTGCTGGAAGCAGTGCAAAGGCAGAACAAGCGCCGCTTGCGCGAACGCGGCCTGTCCACCGCCGATCTGGCGCTGGCCACACGCCAGATGGCGACCCTGCTGGCAGCCGGCCTGACCATGGAAGAAACCCTGTCCGCCTGCATCGAACAATCCGAGTCTGCCGCCACCCAGCGCGTTCTGGCCGGCGTGCGCGGCGAGGTGCTCGGCGGCGCGTCGCTGTCGCGTGCAATGGCGCGCTATCCCGCCGTGTTCTCCGAGCTGTATCGCACGCTGGTGGCGGCCGGCGAAGAATCCGGCAAGCTGGGCGGCGTGCTGGAACGGCTGGCCGACTACATCGAATCGCGCAACGCGCTGCACCGCCGCGTCAGCCTCGCCTTCATCTATCCGGCGCTAGTCACCACGGTGGCGGTGCTGGTGGTGACCGGCCTGCTGACCTATGTCGTGCCGCAGGTGGTGGCGGTGTTCGAGAACTCGCATCAGACCCTGCCGCTGCTGACCCGCATGCTGATCGGCCTGTCCGCGCTGTTGCGCGGTTTCGGCCTGTATTTTCTGGCGCTGCTGATCGGCGCCGCCTTCCTGTTTCGCCAGGCCTTGCGCGGCGAGGCCTTTCGCCGCCGCTGGCATCTGTTTCTGTTGCGCCTGCCGCTGATCGGCCGCCTGACCCGCACCGTCAATACCGCGCGCCTGACCAGCACGCTGGCGATCCTGTCCGGCAGCGGCGTGCCCTTGCTCGCCGCGCTGAGCGCCGCCGCCGGCGTGGTCGGCAATCTGCCTATGCGCGCCGCTGTCGATGAAATTTACAAGCGCGTGCGCGAAGGCGGCAGCATGAGCCGCGCCATCGCCGCCACCGGCATGTTCCCGCCGGTGATGACGCACCTGGTCGCCAGCGGCGAAAAAAGCGGCCGCCTGCCGGAAATGCTCGACCGCATCGCCAGCCAGCAAACCCAGGAACTCGACACCCGCGTGCTGTCGATGACCGCGCTGCTGGAACCGCTGCTGATCCTGGTCATGGGCGGCGTCGTGCTGCTGATCGTGCTGGCGATCCTGATGCCGATCTTCGAGATGAATCAGATGGTGCGCTGAAATCAGCCGGATTTCGGGGAGCTTGCAGTGCGGAATCCGGTTGGACTTGCCTGCCACCTGCTCCCTGGATTCCGCTGCGCTTCATCCAGGCTACAAGGGCGCGCGATTCCCGTAGCCCGGATGCAGCGATAGCGGAATCCGGGGCCTTTGGCGTGTAGTCGCACATCGGCTTGAACCTGCGTGCCACCTACTCCTCCCGCATCCGCATCAACCGCGCTTCCTCCTCGAAACGGGCATCCTCGATTTCCCGCATCACGCTGTTCAGGTCAACCGGTTTGTTGCTCTGGCGGAAGCGGCCGGTCAATGGCGTCTCAGGCGTGAGTTCGCCGTGTTCGTACAGCGCCCAGATTTCCTTGCCGTACTGCGTGGTCAGCAATTCCGGCGCGTAGCGGCCGAAGTAGTCGGCCAGATTGGCGACATCGCGTTCCAGCATGGCCTTGGCGTGGTTGTTGCCGGCGGCATCGACGGCCTGCGGCAGGTCGATGATGACCGGGCCGTCGTGGCTGATCAGGATGTTGAATTCGGACAGATCGCCGTGGATCACGCCGGCGCACAGCATCAACACCACCTGTTTGATCAGCGCCTGGAAATGCGCGCGCGCCTGTTCCGGCGTGAATTCGACATCGTTCAGCCGTGGTGCGGCGTTGCCCTCGGCATCGGTGACCAGTTCCATCAGCAGCACGCCGGCATGGAAGTTGTAGGGCGTCGGTACGCGCACGCCGGCGCGCGCCAGGCGATAGAGCGCATCCACCTCGGCGTTCTGCCAGGCTTCCTCCTGCGCTTCGCGGCCGTAACGCGTGCCCTTCGCCATCGCGCGGGCCTGGCGGCTGTTCTTTACCTTGCGGTTCTCGGTGTAATCGACGCTCTGGCGAAAGCTGCGCTTGTTGGCTTCCTTGTAAACCTTGGCGCAGCGCACCTCGTCGCCGCAACGGACGACGAACACCATCGCTTCCTTGCCGCTCATCAGTTGGCGGTTCACTTCGTCGATCAGACCGTCTTCGAGCAGGGGTTGCAGTCTCTTCGGGATTTTCATGGGTTGCGCGCACGTATGAGTAACCGGCGTTTTCACGCCGAACGGCTCGCATTGTGCAAGGTTTGGCCGGGAGCTTGTCGGACTTTGGAATGAAACCGAATCCGTAGTTCAATCGGGCTGCCTTGTCTTTGGAGAATCCGCATGTCGTACACCCCGCAACGCTGTCCCTGGTGCGGCAGCGAGCCTTTCTATGTCGAATACCATGATCAGGAATGGGGCGTGCCGCTGCATGACGAGCGCGCGCTGTTCGAATTCCTCATTCTGGAAGGCGCCCAGGCGGGGCTGTCCTGGTCCACCATCCTGAAGAAGCGCGCCGGCTATCGGCGCGCGTTCGACAACTTCGACGCCGAACGCATCGCGCGCTATGGCGAGGCCGATGTCGCGCGTCTGCTGGCCGATGCGGGCATCGTGCGCAATCGCCTGAAGGTCGCTTCCACGATCATCAACGCGCAAGCCACCTTGAGAATCAGAGAGGAATTCGGCGGACTCGACGCCTATTTCTGGCGCTTCGTCGATGGCCAGCCGATCCAGAACGCGTGGACCGAACTCGGCCAGTTGCCGGCACGGACGGAACTGTCCGATAAAATCAGCCGCGACCTGAAACAACGCGGCTTCAAGTTTGTCGGCTCAACCATCGTCTATGCCCACATGCAGGCCACCGGCATGGTCAACGACCATCTGGTCGATTGTTACCGCTACCGCGAACTGGGCGGCGACTGAATCTCCCGACATCTCCAACAAAATGTCCGCCAGCCTGCCGCGCGCCGTGCGCCTGCCGATCAATCGCTGCAACCTGCCGGCGGAAATCCTCGGCAGTCTGACCTATCAGCGTCATCCGACGCCGTTGAAGCTGGACGGCGTCGAGGAATTACATCGACGACTGTTCGAGCGCCTGGCTGTTCTCGCCACCCAGGCCGAACGCGCCGAGTCGTTCATGGCGCATATGGATGCCACCTTCAGCCTTGAGCACCCGGAAGAGGCCGGCTTCAATGCGGCCTGGCGATACGGTCGCGCCAAGGCGAACTATCTGAAAATCCTGCGCGGCTGGGCATTCGATGCGGATGGTCGGGAAGGAGCAGTGTTGAAGGGCTGGGTGGAGTCCCGCTTCGGTCTGCTGCCGCGCCATCACGGCGCGCCAATCCGAGATTTTTCCGGCCCGGCTTATCGGCATTACCTGGAACAACGCAGCGGAGGCCTTTACAGCACCAACAGCCTTGAAGCGCAACTCGATCTGGTTTACGCCTATTGCCAGCATGAACTCGTCCGGCTCTGGCCGGACAGCACGCATCTGACGTTGTATCGCGGCGTCAACCGGCTGGACGAATATGAAGCGCTGGCACGATCCGGGCCGGATCGGCGCACCCTGTTGCTGAACAGCCTCAACTCCTTCACGCTGGAACGGGAACGTGCCGGCGAATTCGGCGACACGATTTTGGCGGTCAGCGTACCGCTGCCCAAGGTCTGTTTCTTCCATCGTCTTCTGCCCGGCAAGCTGCGCGGCGAGGACGAGTTCGGCGTGATCGGCGGCGTTTACGAGGTCCGCTGTCTCGCCCTCTGAGCGTTGCGCAAATTCGATTAAACCGAATACCGCGCGTGCCGATAACTTTGCATGCCGCAAGTTGCCACCCAAGCAGGTGTTTCCATGTTCACGAAGTACAGAATCGCGTTGGCCCTCGCATTGCTGACCCTGGCGAATACTGCTCTACCTGCCGGCCGGCTGTTGCTGATCGGTGTCGAGAACCAGCAATACATGCCGGCCTACGCCTATGAAAAGGGCGTCTACAAGGGCTTTGCCCGTGAACTGCTTGACGCTTTCGCGCTTGATCGCGGGTATTCGGTGGAATATCGGGCTTTGCCGGTACCTCGGCTGTACGCGTCGTTTTTTGAAGGACAGGTCGATTTCAAGTTTCCCGACAATGCCAGCTGGAAGCAGGACAGGCGGGCGGGCAAGTCGATTCACTACAGCGATCCGGTCATTGCCGTCATTGATGGCACCAGTGTGCGGCCCGGCAGAATGCAGGACACGGCGGATACGATCCAGCGTCTGGGTACCATGAGCGGATTCACGCCCTGGGCCTGGATGGATCGGCTGAAGGCCGGCAAGACCACGCTATCGGAGAACACGCAACTCGATGCGCTGGTGCGGCAGACCCTGGCGGGGAGGGTCGATGGCGCCTATGCCAGCGTTGCAGTGATCAACTATCAACTCGACCAGGTGCTGAAGCAGCCCGGCGCTCTGGTATTCAACCAGTCGTTGCCATACACCCGCGATTACTACCACCTGGCCAGCATCAAGCGCCCCGACGTCATCAAGGAATTCAATGTCTGGATGAAGGAAAACCACGCCAGGATCACCAAGCTGAAACGAAAATTCGGCGTTGAGAAAGGTGTGACTGAACGATGATCGCGGAAGAAAAGACGCCTCACGTAAACACCACCGGCAACGACACACAGCCCGGTACATCGGCGCGCGTGATTCCGTTGCCGCGCAGTCTTGCCATGCGGCAACTGCTGATTACTCTGGGTTTTGCCTTGCTCATCGGCCTGGTCACCGGTGGCTTCGAACTGATCAAGGAATGGCGCCTGTGGCGCAGCCAAATCGATACCAGCACCCGGCAGAACCTGGCTCTGGTCAAGGCAAGCGCGTCAGAGGCCGCTTTCCAGTTGAGCGCCGACCAGGCCGGCAATGTGGCGGCCGGCCTGCTCAACTTCGAGGAAATTTCGCATGTCATATTGAGCGACAATTTTGGCGCAATCCTTGCCGATCGGTCGCGTATGCAGCATTCGGCTGATGGTTCGTTTATCGGTGAACATCTGATCGACGGCCTGGGGACACGCACGCTGCGACTCGAATACAAGGATCCGCACAGCCCTTCTCCCGCCATCCACGTCGGACAACTCGAAGTCCGCCTGGACGCCGGCGTCATCGGCCAGCGTTTCCTGACGCTGGCGCTGAACAGGATGCTGTTTGTGGTCGGCTTTGCCATCCTGTTGAGCCTGCTGCTCGGCGTCGTGTTCTACCTGAGCATCATCCGTCCTCTGGTCAGCCTCAGCCACCGCATCATCGCGCTCGATCCGACAGCGCCGGCAAAGGAATCCCTTCCGGTAACCGGATCGCACGCGAACGATGAATTCGGCGCCCTTGTCCATAACCTGAACGGCATGCTGCAAGCCATGCAACGCGTCCACGCGCAGCGAGATGCTGCCGAAGCATCCCTGAGCGCGCTCAATCAGGAGTTGGAACAACACGTCAAGGATCGCACCGAAGCTCTGCGCCAGGCCATGCTGGAACTGGAGATCAAGAAAGAGGCCGCCGAGCAGGCGACGCGGGCCAAGTCGCAGTTCCTCGCCAACATGAGCCACGAAATCCGCACGCCGATGAATGGCGTACTCGGCATGACCGAGCTATTGCTCACCACGGAACTGGACGAGGAACAACTCGAATATGCCCAGGTTGTGCTGCATAGCGGCACGGGTCTGCTCAAGATCATCAATGACATCCTGGATTTCTCGAAAATTGACGCTGGCAAACTCGATATCGAATCCATCGACTTCAATCTGCACGACCTGATCCACGAAGTCATCAAACTGATGTCCTGGAATGCCGCCCAGAGCGGCCTCGAATTCCACTACTCGATTGCTGACGACATTCCGGGGAATCTGTGCGGAGACCCGGCCAGGTTGCGCCAGATACTGCTCAATCTGCTGGGCAATGCGGTCAAATTCACGCCAAAGGGCGAAGTTTCCGTCAACGTCGAACTGCTCGGCCTTGATGATGACGTCGCCCGCCTTCGCTTTGAAGTTCGCGACAGCGGCATCGGCATTCCCGCCGACAAGATCGACCTTTTGTTCAACCCGTTTACCCAGGCCGACAGCTCGACGACGCGCAAATATGGAGGAACAGGACTCGGGCTGTCGATCGTCAAGCGTCTGACCGAACTGATGGGCGGCGAAGTCGGAGTCGAAAGCCGCGAAGGCCAAGGCTCCAGGTTCTGGTTTACCCTGTTGCTCAAGCGCGGGAGCGAATCGCAGAATGATTGATGATTGTCCGCGTCTCGACCATCAGCCATACATGGCTGGTTTCATTAAACCGACGTTTACAGAAATACGACCGCATCGGGAATCCATATTTTTCCTTGATTACCAATGGCTTGCATTAAACTTTGAACCCTGCATCAGAAGTTGAACGCAGCCAGGGCTTGAACAGGCCGACTTGGAGGCGGGGATGAAATCGTGTTGATAGGCCGAAAATCGGTTTTATCGGAGATAAAAAATGAATAAACCGTTGTTTTACCTGCTGTTCCTGCCATTCTTCATGTCTGGCTGCGCAACACGAGAGTATGTTCATGACTACCTGCGCGGACAGGTCGAGCCGCTGAATTCACGCACCAGCATGCTGGATGGCCGTTTGAGCGCCGCCGAGTCGAACATCAAGGCACACGCGTCAAAACAACAGCAGACGGATGCGCTGATCGCCGAAGTCCAGGTCACCCTGAAAGTGCATGCCGACCGCATCACGCAGAATGAAGCGGATGTCGCACGCTTGTCCAAAACTGCGGAAGAGGCGCTGCAACGCGCCAGCGTGGCGGGAAAACTCGCCGAGGGTAAGTTCACCTATGAAGTCGTACTGACGGATGACAAGCTTAAATTCGACACCGAAAAAGCCGAACTCGGCGGCGTTGCCGAAGCCTCCCTGGATGAATTCATCGCGCGCATCAAAGGCGAAAACAAGAACCTCTACATTGAAATCCAGGGTCATACCGACAGCCGAGGCGATGCCGCATCCAATCTGAAACTGGGCGCCGCGCGGGCGGAGTCGGTGAAGCGTTATCTCAACATCAAGGGCGGCATTCCGCTGCATCGCATGGGAACCGTTTCCTATGGCGAAACCGAACCACTTGCGGATAACCGCGTGAAAGCCGGGCGCAAACAGAACCGGCGCGTGGTTCTGGTCGTCATTCAGTAATCCGGTTTGCTAACGCGCGGCACGCGATCGGCGTGCCGCGTTTTTTTGTTGTTCATCAGGAGAGTTCATGACTATTACGACAACCGCCAGCGGTCTGGTGATTGAGGAAATTCAAGTGGGCGAAGGCAGCGAGGCCCTCGCAGGCAAGATGGTCAGCGTGCATTACAGCGGCTATCTGACCAATGGCAGCAAGTTCGACTCCAGCGTCGATCGTAACGAACCCTTCGACTTTCCGCTCGGGCGCGGCCATGTCATACGCGGTTGGGACGAAGGCGTGGCGGGAATGAAGGTCGGCGGCAAGCGCAAGCTGACCATTCCGCCTGATCTGGGCTATGGCGCGCGCGGCGCCGGCGGTGTGATTCCGCCAAACGCGACGCTGGTGTTCGATGTGGAGTTGCTCGCGGTACGCTGATTCGTTGTGTTATCGCGCCGCGAGCGGAAGCTCGCATGAGTTGCAGTTGCAGCCGCAGTTGTAGGATGGGTCAAGCGCAGCGGACCCATCAACTCGCAGCTGATTCGTTGTTCAATCGCGCCGCGAGCGGAAGTTGAGGTCGTAGGATGGGTCAAGCGCAGCGGACCCATCAACTCGCACCACCAGATGGGTCCGCTGCGCTTGACCCATCCTACGAATACAGCTTCATCCAGGCTATCGGTTTTCTTGAGGTGTATCCGTAATTCAGGCGCGGTATTTTGTTACGGATTCCTGATCAGCCCTTGCTGGCTCTCAATCCCGCCTCGATGCGATCGCACAAGGTTTCCAGAATCCTGATCCGGGCATAGTTCTTGTCGTTCGCCGGAATCAGCGTCCAGGGCGCGATCTCGGTGCTGGTGCGGTCCACCATATCGCATACTGCCTGTTCGTATTGCGTCCATTTCTCCCGATTGCGCCAGTCTTCCTGCGTGATCTTGTAGCGTTTGAAACCGGTGTTCTCGCGCTCCTGGAAGCGTTTCAGTTGTTCCTCCTGGCTGATCGCCAGCCAGAACTTCACCAGCACGATGTTGTGCTCCACCAGTTGCGTTTCGAAATCGTTGATTTCGCTGTAAGCGCGCATCCAGTCGTATTCCGCACAGTAACCCTCCACGCGCTCGACCAGCACGCGGCCATACCAGGAACGGTCGAACAAGGTCAGCCGGCCTCGGCGCGGCAGATGCCGCCAGAACCGCCACAGGTAGGGCTGCGCCTTTTCCTCGTCGGTGGGTGCTGCAATCGGGATGATCTGATAACGGCGCGCGTCCAGTGCGCCGGTAATGCGACGGATGCTGCCGCCCTTGCCGGCTGCGTCGTTGCCTTCGAACACGCAGACCACCGAGATTTCGCCGAAGTTCTTGTGACGGGTAAGCAGATTCAGGCGGCCCTGAAGTTCCTCCAGTTGCGTCTGATAGTGCGGCTTGTCCAGGCTGGCGCCAAGGTTGAGCGCTTTCAGCAGATGCAGGTTGTCGACCGCTCGCGGCAGCGGCGGCGCCGGCAAGGCCAGAACCGGCGCAGCGTGCTGCTCCAGCCGCTGGCGCAGGTTATCCAGCAGGATGCGGCCAAAGGTCAGGCTGCGGTAACGCTCGTCCTCGCCCTCGATGATGTACCAGGGCGCTTGCGCGGTGCTGCTGACGCGCAGAATTTTCGAACTGGTCTGCACGAACTTGTCGTAATGCGAAAAATGCTCCCAATCGCGTTCGGTCACCCGCCAGCGTGTATGCGGGTCTTTCTGTAATGTCTTCAGGCGTTTTTCCTGGCGATCACGGGAAAGATGGAACCAGAACTTGAGCACCAGCGCACCCTCGTCGGCCAGCATGCGCTCGAACCGCACATTGCGCGCAATGGCCCGGTCCAGTCCGGCGTTCTTGATGCGGCCATAGACACGGTCGAGCAGCGGCAGGCTGTACCACGACCCCTGAAACACAGCGGTCTTGCCTTTCGGCGGCAGCGCACGCCAGAAACGCCACATCGGCGGACGATCGCGTTCCTCGTCGGAAGGCTCGCCCATGCCGTGGGTTTCGATATGGCGCGGGTCCAGCCACTGGTTGAGCAGCCCTACGGTTTCACTGCGGCCGGCGCCATCGACGCCGCCGATCAGGATGACCATCGGAAACGCGCGCGTGCTGATCAGATCGTATTGCGCATCGAGCAAGGCCTCGCGCAGGGCAGGTATCTGCTTCTCGTAGCTGGCTTTATCGACCTTGTGGCCGATCTCGGCGGATTCGAACATGCTCTCACTCCTTCAACCGCCCGGCTCCGGGCGGATTTCGGCCGCCGCGACGGCGGCGGATCAAAGCGCCGCGAGGTAGGCCGAGATGGCCGCAATTTCCGCGTCGGTCATTGCTTTAGCGAACGGCATCATGGTGCTGCTCTGCGGCCCGACCTGCCTGCCGGCGCGATAGTCGTTCAGCTTGGCGACCAGTTCCGCCTCGGGTTTGCCGGCCAGTTTCGGAAACGGCCCCTGGCCCGCGCCATCGCGGCCGTGGCAGCCCTGGCAGACGGCGACATATTTCAGCTTGCCCGGGTTGACTACCGGCGCGGCGTCATAGGTTACCGGTTTGGGGGCGCTGGCCTGGGGCGGCGGCGGGGAGACTTCGGCCTTGTCGCCACAAGCGGCCAGGGCGGTTAATGCCATGATTACAACCAGCGCGGAACGCATTTCTGTTCTCCAGAGTTACTTCGAGTAATAGAGGAAGTTGGCATAAGACGCTTCCGCGACCTTGAACCATTGATTTTCCATGTCGCGGAATGCCTTCCATTCCTTGTAGATTCGGGCAAAAGCCGGGTTCTTGGCGGCTTCTTCGTCATACATCGCAAACGCGGCCTTCTTGGCGGCCTCCATGATGTCCTTCGGGAAAGCGTGCAATTTCGCGCCCTGCTTGATCAACCGCATCATCGCCTGCGGGTTCTTGAAATCGTATTCCGCCAGCATGTTCACATTGGCCTCGACGCAGGCGGTTTCGAACGCAGCCTTGTAGGCCTCCGGCAACTCATTCCATTTGTTGATATTGACGAAGAACGAGAGCTGCGGACCGCCTTCCCACCAGCCCGGGTAGTAATAGTGTTTGGCGATCTTGTGGAAGCCCAGTTTCTCGTCGTCGTAAGGCCCCACCCATTCCGCCGCGTCGATCGCGCCGCGTTCCAGCGAGGGATAGATATCGCCACCGGCGAGGGTCTGCGGCACCGCGCCCAGCTTGGCCATGATCTGGCCGCCAATGCCGGGGATGCGCATCTTCAAGCCCTTCAGATCGGCCAGCGACCTGATTTCCTTGCGGAACCAGCCGCCCATTTGCACGCCGGTATTGCCGCCGGGAAACTGCACGATGTTGTACTGCTTGAACAGTTCGCGCATCAACTTGATGCCGCCGCCGAAATACATCCACGCATTCTGCTGCCGAGCAGTCAGACCGAAAGGCAGCGCGCAATCGAAGGCGAACGCCATGTTCTTGCCGACGTAGTAATAGCTCGCGGAATGGCCGCATTCGACGGTGCCGTTCTGCACCGCATCGAGCACCTGCAAGCCGGGCACCAGCTCACCGCCGGCATGCACGCGCAACTGGAACTTGCCACCGGTGATCTTGTTCAGCCGGTCGGCCAGAATCTCGGAACCGCCATAGATGGTATCCAGGCTCTTGGGGAAGCTCGAAGCCAGATGCCATTTGATCGCCGGGCCATCGGAAAACGCCTTCGGCGCCAGCGTGGCGGCGGAAACGCCGAGACCCGCGCCGGCGGATTTCAGAAAAGTTCGTCGTTGCATGAGAGTCCTGAGTGAATTGAAGTGAAATAAGGTGAATTGGGCGCGCTGCACTTTGCCCAGCTATGTATTTATGGATGAGTCAAAGCGCTCTTCGAGTTTCGGCATAGCGCGCAATTGCCAATGCATCCTGAAGGTTTACCTGTAGCAGAGACTGGCCCCCGATATAGCCCGCCATTGCACTGTTTGCACGTTGCTCAATTTCGTCGGCGGTAGTGAGGCCCAGTAGCACCAGTTCTTGAATATCCTCGCGGTCGTTGTCGGCCAGTCGGGCAATCTTGCTGACTGCGAGGTCTACCGGCGCGAGCACGCGAACCTGGATGCGTTCCAAACCCAGATCAACTGGAATGGCATCTTCCTGATAATCCTCGTGCATCAACGCAAACGTCGAGTTGTAGTTTGTATCGAGGTAGATAACCTGTGGCGAACCATCTTCCAGCTTGATTTCAACCATCAGGTCATTCGGAATAATGATCCGGCCCGAAAATTCGGCATCCACATCTGAAGTTACCCGATTCGCCGTGTAGAGGTGAACCGCCATTCCGCCAGCCAAATACACGGTTAGCGGTTTCCTGAGCGAGAGACGTTCCTCAAGCTGCCTGAACAAATCACGCAGCCCATTGGCCAATGCTGTTCGCGTATGGAAGGCTTTGTCATCGGGCATCCAATCTATCCCTGGATTAGTTTGAGACTCAACATGTCGCGTAAACGCGGCAAGCTCAACACCCAGCCGTTCCTTACAACAACCACTGCCGGCAGCCGGTCTGCAGGGTGGTGAAAAAAATAATCTTCACTCACTTGCATCAATCTGTTCGCCTCGCGGGGCAACCGAGAATGAACCACCATCGCAGCAACACGGAACACGTTTGCATCACGTTGATCCTGAGCTGTCAGGGTCTGACTTCGCGCTGCTGCTACGCAACGCATGAGCATGCCATCTTCGGTTTCTCGTGCGGTCACAGCGTGTCCTTCATGTTAATGATTGAACCCGCGCTGCTTTCCCAAACATTTGCTCTTCATACCTGCTGCCGTATTCGAACAATCACATCAATGCTTTCTGCCATCATGCCAACCGGCAATGTTGGCAAGCCGGAAACCTGCAACGAATCGACAGGAATATCGGTCAATTCGCCACTGTCCAGGTTATAGAAGTGATGGTGAGGCGCGGTATTGGGGTCGTAAAAAATCTTGCTCGGGTCCACTATGACTTCTCGCACCAACCCCTTTTCCAGAAACAGCCGCAAGGTGTTGTAAACCGTCGCTTTCGAAGTCTCGCTATGGTGTGCGTTGACCACAGCCATGATCTGATCGGCGGATTGATGTTCGCAACGGGTAAACAGCGCATTCGCAATCTCGATGCGCTGGTGCGTTGGTGCGATGCCACGCGAACGAAGACGTTCCGCGATCTCCGCTCGTTTGATGTAGAACTGGCTCATAGCTGGCATGAAGATTGAAATTGCGTTGAATCGGTGCTTATTGTAGGAGGCTGCAAGCAATATCGTCTAACACTCTAACCAAACCCTCCCGGCGTATCCGTTCAAACCGGCAAATCCGCCGTTTGTCCTGGCGTCGTCAAACAACCTTGAGATACCGCTATGCTGGCGATATGAACATGAATACAACCATCACCATGAATCGACCCGGAGACATCGAAAATGGATGCACGGGTGCACGAGTCACGAGCACATACCCAAGCGAACGAGGCGTTACGCTGATCGAGTTGCTGGTAACGCTCAGCATAGCCGCAGTGGTACTGACACTTGCAATCCCCAACTTCAGGGATTTCTTGCTCAACAGCCGGCTCACCTCGCAAACCAACGAATTCGTTCTGGCACTCGCCTCGGCAAAAAGCGAAGCCGTAAAACGGGGCACTCTGGTGACCGTATGCAGCCGCGCAACAGATACAAGCTGCGCCGGGAGCACAACCTGGGATACCGGCTGGCTTGTGTTTGTGGACGGGGACGTGGCGGGCACCGTGGATGGAACCGATATTGTTCTTCAGGTTTATTCCACACTTGAGGGAAACAACACGCTGCGAGCAGGCGCGCGACAGCGCGTGACATTCCAGAACACAGGCTTCAGCTCCGGCTTTAACGACACGTTCCGACTATGTGATGCACGCGGAACCGCAACTGCACGCAGCATCGTGGTATCACAACAAGGGCGGGTAACTTCAGCGATTGGAACACTCGCATGTCCATGACTCCGGAACATTTTTCAACTTCCTACAGGGCGAGACTCGTAGTAGCCGATCGTGACCAGTCAGGATTTACGCTGCTCGAAATTCTGGTCGCCATGGTTGTGCTGTCCATCGGACTGCTCGGGTTGGCCGGCCTGCAGGCTGTCAGCTTGAACAACAACCAGATCGCCTACTTCCGCGCCATCGCTTCACAGCAAACCTACGACATGGCGGATCGGATCCGCGCCAACCGGACCGGCATCGCAGCCGGAAATTACAACAACCTGAACAACACGACACCGGTTGATCCGAATTGTGTCGCCAATAACTGCACTGCGGCGAATATGGCCATATCGGATCATTCGCAATGGAACGCCAACAATGGCCGTCTGCTTCCCGCCGGTGTCGGTACCGTAACCTGCTTTGAAGGCCTGGCGGCGGGTTGCACAACCAATGGCCCCAACTGGACGTTCGATATCACGGTTTCGTGGACCGAGAAAAATGCCGCCGCCAACGCCACCCAGAATTTCACTACCAGGTTCGCGCCATGACTTGCGCCCGCTCATACCCAAGTATCTGTACCCAGGCTGAGAACATGAACTTTTCGGTGCGCCAGGCTGGCCTGACCCTGCTGGAACTCATGATATCGCTGGCACTGGGCCTGCTGCTGTTGACCGGCATCGGCACAATTTATGTTGGCAGCAACCAGACCTACCGCGTACAGGAAGAAAATGCCCGCATACAGGAGTCCGGGCGCTATGCGCTTGAAGTTATCGGCCGCGAAATTCGCCAGGCAGGTGCCGATGCTCCGATGAGTTCAACACCAACAGCAGTCACGCAGGACTGCCTTCCCACAAATACCCCCCCCTGCACGGCAATCAGCGGAACGGACAACGCCGCCAATGGCACGGCTTTCGACACGCTGGCAATCCAGTTGTATGCCAATCCAGATGAAAACAATGCCGGCGTATGGGGCATGCGCGATTGCGCGGGCGGATTTGCCGCGCAGGGAACATTGGTCACAAACACCTTTGCTATCAATGGCACGGACTTGAGATGCACCGGCAGCGTGGCTGGCGCTGCGCCCCTGATTTCCAATGTAGGGGATTTCCAGGTTCTCTACGGTATAGATACAGACAACAACCAGTCAGCCAACCAGTACACAGCAACGCCCGCCAACTTGAACCAGGTGGTAAGCGTCCGCGTCTGCGTGCTCATTTTTTCCGGCGCGCAAGGCATCACCACATCAAGGCAGACCTTCCTCAATTGTGGCGGCGCCCTGGGTACGCTGACCGGTGCAAACGCTTTCACCCAGGCCGCCGTCGGCGACAGTCGTTTACGTCGCACTTTTGTTGCCACGTTCAACATGCGCAACCGGGTCAATAACCTGCCCTGAGCGATCGATGACCAATTACCGCCTTTCCAATATTGTTTCAAAACACCAATCCGGCGCGGCCCTGATTTCCGGGCTTATTTTCCTGGTCGTTCTAACCATGATCGGAATCACTTCTGCGCGCATGTCAACACTGGAAGAACGCATGTCCGGCAACATGCGCGACCGCTCCCTCGCCATGCAGGCCGCCGAACTGGCATTGCGTGACGCGGAACGCGACATCCTGACTTCCGGGCGTATTTCCGGCATTTCGAATTTCGTTGCCGCCTGCACCAATGGCCTTTGCTACAACGGGGTCGGCGGCTATGCCAATCCGGTATGGACCACGGTCAGCATGACGGCCGCGCCCAGCGTGCAATACAGCGCCAATACCTCCCCTCAGGACATTCCCGGTGTTTCTGCCCAGCCGCGTTACCTGATCGAAGGATTTCGCAGAACGCCGCCTGGCGGAGGCGTGTCTTATTACTACCGAATTACCGTGCGTGCCCAGGGCATCAATCCAAATACCGTAGTGTGGCTTCAGGAAGTTTTCAGACCTTGATAGATAGGAAAAATGATGATCAAGAACATCTTTTTAATAGTGTCGTTGCTCGCATTAGGCTGTCCAGCGATTGCTGCTGAATCCCGGATTGCGCAACCAACCGCCAGATCATCGGCAGGTTTGAATCAACAAAACAACGAAAGAACTGACGGAGAAAAAACGAAAAGTCCCGGATTCGAGTGTGATGCGAGAAGAAATCCCGAAGTTGAATGCAGGGAATTTGCCGAACAGAACAAACGACAAAAATCGGGGCAATCTGCCAACCAGATTTATTCCAAGCCATGAATTAATGCCGGGTACGAAACAGAAATATTGAATACGCAGACATTGCAAAGGAAGCACCATGAAAAACGCCAGCTCTGCATTGAGATCCATCACGGCCCTGCTCGTTTTAGCGTGGTCAATGGATGTTCATTCCCTGACCCCTTCGCCCACACCGCTGTATCTGAAGGGCAATGTTGAACCCAATGTAATGTTCACGCTGGATGATTCCGGCTCGATGCAATGGGAGATCATGCCGGAATCGTTGATCTGGTCGTATTTCGTGTTTCCACGGGCAAACAATGTTTATGGCACATCGAACTACGACAATTTTGTCGCCACTGTCGATAACAATGACTACAACGCAGTGGCGCGATCTCCGCAAACAAACAAGATTTATTACAACCCCCAAATTACCTACACGCCGTGGATCAAGCATGACGGAGAGTCTTACGACCATGCCATTCCCACCGCTGCGTATCACAATCCGGAAAAAACCAGTGCGGGCAGCAGAGATCTAACTGTAAGCACGACCCAGAGCGCCGGTTGGGACAGTTGCCCCTCGCCGACATTCAACACGACCAATTGCGGCTATTTCTCGGGCAATAAAACCTTCTATCCGGCCACTTATTTCATCCACAACGGCGGCGACATCTGGACCTTTGCCAACTACACAAAAGTTGAAATCAAAGAATCGGTCGCTACAACCTACCCAGGTCGACCGAACAGAACGGACTGCACCGGCAATAAGGCCAACCCGCCCACCGGAATATGCACCTATACCGAGGAAATCCAGAACTTCGCCAACTGGTACACCTATTACCGGTCCCGCTTGCTTCTGGCCAAGGCCGGCGCCGGTCGCGCCTTTTCGCAGCAGGGCTCGAACATGCGTGTCGGCTTTGCCGCCATCAACCAGGGCACCAAGACCGTTGACGGCGTCTCCAGTCCCGGCGCCGTGGTGCGCGGCGTGCGGCCTTTTTCCGGCACCAACCGCCAGAACTTCTTCAGCGATCTTTACACCTATTCAATCGGAACTGCCGGAACGCCGCTGCGACGCGCGCTCGACGATGTCGGCAAGTATTTCGAAAGAACCGATGACCAGGGGCCGTGGGGAGCAACGCCGGGTACAGCCGGCGGCACGCAGCTTTCCTGCAGGCAGAATTACAACATCCTGATGACCGATGGTTACTGGAATGGCGATGCAGCGCCGACTCCGGCAGCCAGGGAGAACGTCGACAACACCGCCGGCAACACGATCATCGGCACGGATTCAGGCCAGCCGGCAACTTTTACCTATTCGCCCGCGCATCCCTATAGCGACAGCCACAGCAGCACCCTGGCCGATGCCGCCATGTACTACTGGAATCGGGATCTACGCACGGATCTGACCAACAACGTACCTGTCGGCAATGTCAATAAGGCCTTCTGGCAGCACATGGTGACGTTTACCGTCGGGCTCGGCGTGACCGGCACGCTCAATCCAGCCACCGCGCTGCCCGGCCTGACCAGTGGCGCCACCGCCTGGCCGGCACCGGTCAGCAACAGCACAACCGGGGTGAATATCGACGATCTCTGGCATGCGGCAGTCAACAGCCGAGGCAATTTTTTCAGCGCGTCCGACCCGGAAACCTTCGCCAATGCGTTGTCTAAATCCTTGAGAGAAATTGAAGAAAGGTCAGCTTCTTCATCTTCCGTGGCCACCAGCACCACCCAGCTGAAATCCAGCAGCAAATATTTTCAGTCACTTTCCACCAGTAGCGAGTGGGGCGGCACCGTTGTTTCAAGGCTGGTTTCCGATAATAGTGATCAGTGGGACGCCGCTACCCAACTCAATACGCAAGTCAGCGCAAGTAGCGATACCCGAAAAATAATCACAAGTCGTGGTACCCGGGATGGCGTCGCTTTCCTGTATGCGAATCTTTCAACCACGCAGCAGGCCGCGCTTGATCTGAACAGCAGCAATGTAGTCGATACACGCGGCGTGGATCGGGTCGGCTATCTGCGCGGCCATAGCCAGCATGAGGGCTCTTCGCCGGATCAATTCCGGCCCAGGCCGAAGCGGAAACTGGGCGACATCGTGAATTCGAATCCCTGGTATACGGGTGAACCCGCAGCCGGCTATTCGGATGTTGACTACGCCGGTTACTCGTCCTTCCGAAGTACTTACCTGGACCGCATCCCGGTGGTTTATGTGGGCGCCAACGATGGCATGCTGCACGGATTCAACGCCTGCGAAGTCGGCAGCACCTATGCGACCAACACCGTCTGCACCACTGCCATGGCAGGGACTGAAGTGCTGGCCTATGTGCCTACCTCGGTGTATACGAATCTTCGCAAGCTCACCTGGCAGGACTACAACACCTCCCACATTTATTTCGTCGATGGCTCGCCTATGGTCGGTGACGCATTCGTGAATGGCAGTTGGCGCAGTGTGTTGTTAGGCGGGCTCAACTCGGGCGGCAAAGCCTATTACGCGCTTGATGTCACCAATCCGACCGATGCCAGCAAGGCTGCGCCGATTTTCTCGCAGGCCAACGCGGCCTCTCTGCAATTATGGGAGTTCACCGATGCCAATGATGCCGACCTGGGATTGACCTATAACCTTCCCCCGACTAATCAGGAGACCGGACAGCCGCTGCAGATCACCCGGATGGCAAACGGGAAATGGGCGGCAATCGTGGGCAACGGCTACAACAGTTCCAGCGGCAAGGCTGCTCTGTTTATCCTCTTTCTGAATGGCCCGACCGGAACCGGCTCGACTTGGACGCTCGGCACCGACTACATCAAGCTGGTCGCCGAAACGGCGACCACCACTAATGGCCTGTCCACGCCCTACCCGTTCGACAGCAATGGCGATGGTTACGTCGATGTCGTCTATGCCGGCGACCTGAAAGGCAATATGTGGAAATTTTTTGTCGGCCCCAATGCGGCGGATGCCGATGTGACCAGCGACCCCGCCACCTGGCGAGTCGCTTTCAGCACAAGTCCATTGTTTACTGCCAGCAATGCGGCAGGCCAGATACAGCCCATTACCAACCCGCCCGTGGTTTCCCTGCACCCCACCTCAGGTTTGATGGTGTTGTTTGGCACCGGGAAATACATAGAAACAACCGATGTTGCAAATACCGACGTGCAGAGTTTCTATGGCCTGCGCGACATCGGTACGCAAGTGGCCGGCAGAGCTTCGCTCAAGAGCGTCGTGCTGAGCAACACTTTGCCCAGATCCATAACCGAGTCCACTGCCGCCGCTACACCGCAGACTGATGGCGCCGGCAACGCGCTCGATCTGGGCTGGTATGCCAATCTGTCCATCTCGAAGGAACGGATAACCGGACGTACGTTCATCGAAAACGGCCTTGTGCTGTTCGACACCGTGGTCCCGAACGCGGACGTCTGCGAAGGCGGGGTCAGCAGCCAGATCACTTCCCTTCAATATGACTCCGGGAATACCCCGACCATCGCGGTTTTCGGGGATCTAAACAATGACCGAACCATAGACGCAAGCGATATCGTCGCCGGCATCTCGACCGGGCAATCGCTATCCGGAACGACCTTTCTGCAGGTAAGGAGCGCGCCTGGCGATACCAATAGTAGTGATAGCTACAAAGGTCTGTCCTCGCAGATTCAAGGTACGGTGACTGACTTTGATATTGATGTGGGCGGAGGTACACGTGGCCGCATCACCTGGCGTGAAATTCTTCAATAATCAGGAGCTGACAGTGCTGAAATCATTAATTTATTCATTACTTCATGCTGGCAAGCATCTGGATGTAGGAATTATCAGCGGCAATTCAACAGCATGGAGTGCAAGTACAAACTTGATGAGCCGCACCTGCGGAGGCAGGCATTTACGCTCTACTACAGGATCATGTCAGTCGTGCGCTGGCAATATTCAATCCGGACTGACCCTGATTGAATTGTTGATTGCCGTCTCGATTGTCGGGATCCTTGCCGCGATTGCTTATCCGTCTTATCAAAACTACATCAGCCAGGGAAGCCGTGCCGAAGCGAAGGGAGTACTTCTGGAAACCGCTCAATTCATGGAAAGGAATTACACAACCAACGGGTGCTATCACCGGAATGACAACAGTTGTGCATCTGCCGCCAACCTTACACTGCCTTTTTCGCAAGCACCAAAAACCGGCACCGCAACCTACAACGTAACTGCGACCTATTCGACTACAGCGCCTTGCACGCTGGGACAGTGTTACACATTGTCGGCTGCACCGACGGGACGCATGACAGGTGATGAATGCGGCACGTTGACCCTAACCCACACAGGAACGAAAGGCCAAGCTGGAGGCGCCACACAAGCCCAATGTTGGGAGCGATAAACTACCACCCACACAAACTCAAAGCCCCCAAGCGGCATAGCCGCTTGGGGGCTTTGAGTTTCTAACAGGTATCTTACTTACGCTTGTTGCGACGGCTCCAGCCAACAGCAGCGGCAGCAGCTACACCGCCGATGACCAGCAAGGTCAAAGAACCGGGTTCCGGAACAGCGCAAGGCCGGCCACCGCAATCCTGGGCAAACGCCTGCAAGCTGGACAGAGAGAGCATTGCCATTGCAAACATTGATGCGATTGTTTTCATGTCGAACTCCTTAAAGGTTAAGTGGATAGGTACACGAGCCCTATAAATATTGGGTAGCACATTTCATGCCATATTCATAACCTACTGATATGTATGGCCATTCTTACCCCATGACAGTCAGCTTAAAAATATTTGTAAATATTTTCGACAATAATCAAGGGCAGCTTGAAATCCCTAGTGCAACACCCTGAACCGCCCCGGCTTTCGTGGAGGCCATTGGATTTAAACTAATGCCACCGAAGTGGCCTGCTCGGCAAGTTGCCGATAGTAGTTTGCCTCAGCCTCGGCAGGCGGAATGTAGCCGATGGGCTCCGGCAATCGATGGTGATTGAACCAGGAAACCCATTCCCACGTGGCCAGTGCAACCGCCTCCTTTGTCTTCCAGGGCACCCGGCGGTGGATCAACTCCGCCTTGTACAGCACGTTGATCGTCTCCGCCAAAGCGTTGTCGTAGCTGTCGCCCCGACGGCTGAAGCAGGCATTGCGCGAGGTGTATGCCGGGGCGCTGGCCACCAACAGCGAGGCACAAGCCGGCACCGCTTTGCGTTCCTGGCTGTCGTGGGCGCGGCGTTGCCGATTGGAGCCGTTCAAGTGCCTGGCCAACACCCTGGCCGAACGCTTCGACGGGGTAGTGCGCGGCATGCTTGATGGACGCAGCAATGCGTACGTTGAGGCGATGAAC
>CAMDGQ010000052.1 GCA_945897955.1 Tepidiphilus sp. J10
CATCGCCGCCGTCGCGCCGGAAGGCCGAGCCAGCGTCACCGTGGTGGCCAACGGACGCAACTGGTCCACCAGCGTCATCGGCAGCAGCAACGCCTGGTTCGACACCGGCAACTGGAAACTGGCCAGCGGCCGCATCTTCGAAGCCGACGAACAGCTCGCGGGGGCGGCTGTATGCATCATCGGCGAGACCGTGCGGCGCGAAATCTTCGACGGCACGGCCGGGCAAACCGGGTTGGGCGAGCAACTGCGCGTGCGCAAGTTTTCCTGCACCGTGATCGGCATCCTCGCTGCCAAAGGCCAGAGCGGCATGGGCGACCAGGACGACACCGTGGTGGTGCCGCTGCGCACGCTGCAGCGCCGCGTCACCGGCAGCCTCAAGGTGGCCACGCTGCTGGTATCGATGCAGGACGGCAGCGACAGCGCGCCGCTGAAGGCCAGCCTGCGTCAACTGCTGCGCGAACGCCGTCAGCTCGCCGAGAGCGACGACGACAATTTCAACATCTTCGACACCCAGCAACTGGCCGAAACGCTATCGAGCACCACCGAGGTGCTGACCACGCTGCTGGGCGCGGTGGCGGCGGTCAGCCTGCTGGTCGGCGGCATCGGCATCATGAACATCATGCTGGTCAGCGTCACCGAACGCACCCGCGAGATCGGCCTGCGCCTGGCCATCGGCGCGCTGGAACACGAAGTCCTGCTGCAATTCCTGATCGAAGCGGTAGTGCTGTCGGCGCTGGGCGGCGTGATCGGCATCCTGATCGCCACCGCCGCGTCCTGGGGCTTGTCCAGCCTGATGGGCGTGCCGTATGCCTTCGATCTGCCGATCAACCTGCTGTCGCTGGCGTTCGCCGCCGGCATCGGCGTGTTGTTCGGCTACTTCCCCGCCCGGCGCGCCGCGCGCATGGACCCCATCGAGGCGCTGCGCCATGAGTAGCACGAGTAAGGCGGAAAAGCGGCTTTATCGCGCCTTCCGCCGGATGGTAGACATGCGGCGGATAACGCCGGCAAGAAGCCGCCGGCTCATCAGTCCTACTTACTTCCCCGCGCGGATGGACCCGATAGAAGCATTGCGCCATGAGTAGGGCGGAAAAGCGGCTTTATCGCGCCTTCCGCCGAATGGTAGGCATGCGGCGGATAACGCCGGCAAGAAGCCGCCGGCTCATCCGCCCTACTTACTTCCCCGCGCGGATAGACCCGATAGAAGCATTGCGCCATGAGTAGGGCGGAAAAGCGGCTCTATCGCGCCTTCCGCCGGACGTTTGGCGGCGAATAACGCCGGCAAAAAGACGCCGGCTCATCCGCCCTACATACTTGCCGAACACCGCGTAGGTCGGAAAAGCCGATAGGCGCCTTCCGCCGAATGAAACACCTCGGCACAATCGCTCCATGCCCGACTACCGCCGCAACCGTGTTCCAGGTGGAACCTACTTCTTCACGGTGAACCTGCTCGAACGCAGAAACACCTAGCTGGTCGATCAGGTCGATGCCCTCCGCGATGCCGTCAGGAAAGTGCGCTCCGCGCGCCCCTTTCACATTGATGCCTGGGTTGTTTTACCCGACCACATGCATGCCATCTGGACCCTGCCGCCCGATGACACCGACTACTCGGCGCGTTGGAAGGCAATCAAGATCGCATTCGCCAAGACTCAACCAAAGTCCGAACGTCTATCCCCGGTTCGTGCCGCCAAGGGTGAACGCGGTATCTGGCAACGACGATTCTGGGAACACACGATCCGCGACGAGCAGGACTACGCCGCGCATGTCGATTACGTTCACATCAACCCGATGAAGCATGGTTTGGTGGATTGCGTCGCGGACTGGCCGAGTTCCTCGTTCCACCGCTGGGTTGCTCGGGGTGTTTATGCCAAGGATTGGGCAGGGAAGGGAGTTACTGACTTGGATGCGGGGGAACGGGGTGGTTGATTTACGCGTTCACATGCGGCGGAAGGCGCTGCGCCATGAGTAGGGCGGAAAAGCGGCTTTATCGCGCCTTCCGCCGGACGTTGGGCATGCGGCGGATAACGCCGGCAAAAACACGCCGGCTCATCCGCCCTACAAGCTGCCGGAAGCACACAGCGCGTAGGGCGGAAAAGCAGCTTTATCGCGCCTTCCGCCGAATGGTAGACATGCGGCGGATAACGCCGGCAAAAAGACGCCGGCTCATCCGCCCTACGTGCTACGTGCTGACGGAAAACACACAGGTATGTGTCGCAAAGTTATATACAAATAAGTATGCTTAAACGCACACAAGGAGATGAGCCATGTTACCTGCGCAACCCCGGGAAGCCGCTTCCGTTTCCATCAACATCCGTGCCAAAGCCAGACAACGCGACCTGATCGATCAGGCTGCGGAGCGTCTGGGCCGCAGTCGATCCGACTTCATGCTGGAAGCCGCCTGTCGCGAGGCGGAGGACGTTCTGCTTGATCAGGCCTTTTTCAGCGTCGATGCCGACACCTATGCCAAATTTCAGACGCTGCTCGATCACCCGCTGCCGCCGACCGACAAGCTGCGCCGCTTGCTCAAGACGAAAGCGCCCTGGGAGAAATGAACGAGTTGAATTTGACGCCGCCCGCGCCAATCCGGGCCGATCATGCGTTAACGAATTTCGACAGCGGCGAAGCGTCGCTGAACGACTGGCTGAAAAGGCGCGCGCTCAAGAACCATGCAACGGGCGCTTCACGCTGCTTCGTGCTGTCTGTCGGTGCGGACGTCATCGCGTATTACAGCTTGTCGGCAGGGGCCATCAGCCATGCGTCTGCGCCCAAAACAATGCGACGCAACATGCCCGATCCCTTGCCCATCCTGCTGCTTGGCCGGCTGGCCGTCGACCAGCGTTACCACAACCAGGGCATCGGCCAGGCTTTGCTGCGCGATGCCATGCTGCGTGCCGTGAACGTCGCCAGCGAGGCCGGCGTATTCGCCCTGCTGGTGCACGCACTTTCCGATGCGGCAAGGCAGTTCTACCTTTCGCGCGGCTTCGTGGAATCACCTTTGCAGCCCATGACACTGCTGATGACGATAGAAACCATCCGTTCGATATTGCTTGAATCGGAGTAATGCGAACCTGGCTTGTTCGATTGCCCCAATCAAGCTGCTGCACCACAGGTAGGGCGAAAAGCCGACAGGCGCCTTCCGCCGTTTGAACCCCGGTTGATCTGCGCTCCGAGCTCCTGTGGGCAGCCGCGTAGGATGGGTTGAGCGAAGCGAAACCCATCAATCACCAACCATCCATTTATCGCGCCTGCCACCGGACGTTTGGCATGCGGCGGAAAACACCGGCAAGAAGACGCCGGCTCAGCCGCCCTGTGTGCTGCCTGAGCGAGACAGGCGAGCATAGCGTGCTTGGCTTCGTCTTATCTCTGCGCTTCCAACCCCTGCATATCTTACTTACCGTTCGGCAGTTGAAGACCTATAGTGAACTTTCGGACAACATGATCCTGTTAAATTCATACTGACATGAGAAGTGATATGGAAACACAACTGTGGAGAATTCGTGGTTGTGTAAATTTCTTCACATGAACTTTGAGTTAGCAAGCATTTAGTTAAACAGGAGGGACTATGAAATACGAATTTTCTCGTTTAATAAAAATTAGATACAACATCATTTTACTTTGCATTTATTTTTTATCCGGATGCGGAACAGCACCGGTATTTGATGGTGTTGCGCGCGGCAACACAGAGACTGCGGTTATTAATGGCAGCGGTATGTTTCCAATAAAGCGGGTGGACATCGTACGTGTAGACGGAAACAATATAGGGATGATGAATTCCAGTGTGACTGTACTACCGGGAACACATATAGTTTGGGTGAAATATTTCCAGACGTACGGCATCTTTGATATCGAGGGCGAAGGAAGTGTAACATTAGAGGCTTTGGCGGGCCGTAAATATTCTATTAACGGAACTAGATCAAATAAAAAGCTGGTTTTCTGGGTAGAAGATACCGAAACAGGCACAGTAGTTTCAGGACAGAAACCTGAATAGATTTCGACATAATCCGGCCCTCTAGGCCAATGCACTCCTGATGCAAATCAATACTGGAAGTCTCGATATGAAAGTGAAAAGCATTGTTCAAATACTTGCTTCCATTGCGTTGGTAATTGCCCTGTTTCATGGCAACCATGCAGCTCCTTCAGATTTAGAACAACGGATTGCTGAAATAACGCTTCCCAGAATGTCGTATTCTTCTTTCAAAAGAAGTGAGGAAAAACTCAAAGGCCTTCGACCAGGCGATATGCTGACCACAAAGGATATAGGAATAAAATATTTCAAACTCAGCAAGTGGTTGTCAAGCAATAATCATATTGTTGTAGTTGGTGACGGATGGATTTCCAGCATGTCAGGCAAAGGCACTTATAATTTGGGTCGTGCCTTTGGGGTCGAGGGTAAAACCATCTATGGCCGTCACTTATTCGGATATGTATACGGCAATGCCACTTTGGTTCCGAAGTATCAGCTACTCACCAAAGCATCAATCGTACCTGATACGGATTATCAGGAATTCAACAAAAATGATGGTGGGAAAGATATTCGCCGAGTTGTATTCAACAAAGAAGGGGAAAAGTTTTATTTTAATGACAACGAGGTAGCGATTGTTTCGCTAAAGCATCTGCCATTTCAGGCGATTCCAGAAATGACCAATGACGGGGTGCCTGTGCAAGAAGTTGAGATAGGTAATATTTTTGATTTCAAGCGCTCCATTTCTACCAAAACAAGCTTCGAAGACACTGAAATTAAACTGAAAAATTTGCAACCTGGAATAGATTCGTGGGACTTGATCCATCATCTGAACGGGACATTCGTCACAAAAGACTTTGGTCACGGATACATCATATTCATGAAGGGATACGCCAACTACGATGGGGATAAGCGCTGGCAACTTGCAACCGAGCACGATGTATATGAGGTATGGCCGTTCGGCTACGTAGAAGATGATAAGGAGGTATTAAAGCTTTCAGTGATTTTCCGAAATGGAAAGCTACAAAAAGTAATGCCTTACGAAACTCAGGACAGCCTAACCACACGACTTCGAGAACAGCCCTAGCAGGCACCTCGTACGAATTTAATCGGCACATGATGGCATGCGGAGTTTGGGTTAGCTGTTTCATGTCAAAATCCGCCACCGTCTCAAACCTATCTCCAATTTGCCGAAAGCTAAAGGGACCGGGCTCGAATTGTTTAGAGTGTCATTCGACTCGGCGTTGAATTTATTTTCAAATTGGTAAATTACAATCCATGTCGATCAATTAAATTTATTTGATACTGCTATATTCTCGTGTGAGATAGGATGAAGATATTTAACCTGGCGCAATTTTATTGCGATTTTATTACACTCCGGTTAAGTCCAACGTTAAAGTCACCGGTTGTCTCGGGAGATTTAGATGGAACCCGCATTAATCGTAATATCAATTGTTATATTGGTGACTACGCCAATTTTACTTATCTCTAACGCAAGAAACGCTAAAAGGATAAAATACAAAAATGCGCTCACACCTTTGAATATTATTGTATTTTTGTATTCTTTATTAAGTATTGTTTCCTATGCCTCTAACTCCGCATCCAATCCAATGTGGGGATTGGCTCTAGTTATTCTTTTGCCGCTGCTAATATTTTCATCTATTAACCTGTTGTATCTTCTGACGCTGAAGATAGATGACGGCACGGCTAGCGATCAGTCACAAACCATCAAAAAATGAGCTTCATTACTATGAACTTGCCTGATCGATTAGTGGCTTAGGTCTTTGCTGGCCTGCTCTCGGATGCCGGTTAGCTCTACGTTGAGGCTGTAGAAAAACCCAGTTTTCAAAACTTCAACCTAGTCCGATGAAAAATCGACCCCTCAAAATGACCTGTATTCATCGATCTCAACCTAGGGAAGGGGTAAGCCACCCCCGAAATATGAATGTTTTGGTCGCTGGGCAGGTTGTTCTACAGCCTCGTTACCGTGAAAGTGACTGATATGAAGACAAAAACCCACCTTCATGTCTGAAACCATGATTCGAAATCAAAGAGCTGTGACCATCTCTGCCGTGCCATGCTCGACCTCACCCCTGAGGCGTCATCGCACTCACAGTCACAGACAACAACCTATTCCCAATAAAGGAAAACTTTCATGTTCGGGGGCGAGCCTCGGGATCATGATTGGTTAGACAACAGGCCACCAATGACTGAGCCGTTGCCGTATCACCGTGAAATTCGAGGCCAACTTGAAGACTTGGCTTCGCTTAGCACCGATGTCGGGCCTGACGAATTGATTGCGCTTTGGTTCGACGCTCTTTACTTTCCGGCACAGTCATATGTCGAGGAGGAAGGCCAAGCCGAATGGGCTTCATGTTTCTCACCGGAGGAGTTGGCAGCGCTTGCTAAGTTCAATGCTGTCTTCGACGGTCTTGCCGATCAACTACCCAAGGGTTCCGGCTGGGAGCAAAGCATAAATTGGTTGAAGGTCAGTTCCGCAGCGGCAATAGCGCTTAATGAGGTCAGCTGTGATGTCTAAGTGCTGGAACTGACCCGTCGTATATGAGGCAACCGCATAGAAGTGATCGTGACGGAGTTGAGAGAAAGCCTGCTTGGCTGGAAAGCGTATTTCGGCATTGCCGAAGTGCTGAGCTCTCTGCGCGAAATCGACAAGTGGATACGTCGCAAGTTGCGCTGCAACCTCTGGAAATAATGGGGCCGGCGGGTACCAGGAACTGCGCAAGCGGGGGGTAAGCGTGCGCGAAGCGTGGAACATCAGCAAGTCCGCCCACGGGCCGTGGCGATTGTCGAAGACACCTGCCCTGGCTTTGGCCTTACCATTGCGCTACATCGAAAAACTGGGAGTACCGATCCTTGCAGCACGGTAAGAATTCAATTTATCGAACCGCCGGATACATGACCTGTTCGTCCGGTGGTGTGGGAGGGAGGGGCCGGGAGGCTTCTTCCTATCCCGATTAGGCTTCACAATCACAACCTCCCTCGTCACATCATCAGCAGGAAATCAACAATGAAACATTGCCAGAAAATTCTCTTCGTGCTGTCTCTCGCAATATTGGCGGGCTGCGCATCGCGCGTCCCGCTTCAGCAAGCGCAGATCGCAGGAATCTCGCGTGACACAAGTTCATCCACACTTGAAAGAATCGTTGGAAATGCAACGGTCGCAGCAAAGTCAGAGGTAGAAGTAAGCGGGATCAAGTATCTTGCTCGCAGCTATAACCTTCAAACTGGCACGCGGTCCGAAATGACGATGATGTGCACGCCTGTCTGTCTTCCGATCTTCATTCCGGTCCCGGTACTAACTCAATACGTCATCGTTCAACGCCTACCGTCAATGGACCTTCATGCTTGGGGCACTATTGAAGAACTGAGCAAGGATCCGGACTCATCCATCAGTTCCATAATGCCGGCCGTGAAAGCTCGACTGGAAGAAGAGCAGCGAAAGGCAAAATAACATGATGGAATCAGGCACTCGCTCGTTAACGCGGAACGTCACCGCATTGCTGCTTGCACTAACACTTGCGTCTTGTGCTGGACCACAGATCCATCATGGCCAACTGGCACTATTGGACAAGGGCCTACAGCCAAACCAAGTGATATCAAGGTTGCAGCTAGAACCCTTGTCCACGCATGTGGCTACTGGTGGTGGTCGCATGTTTGAATTTCACAGATACAGATTGAACAACGGGATGCAGCACGACGTTTACTTTCTCGCCTACGAAGATCAGCGCTTAGCTTACTGGGGATATATCAGCGAGTTCAGACGGCAACAGGACAGGAGTCTCGCCAGCGCTCTCGATAAGGTTTTGGAGCAACTCAGCAGGCGTCAGTAATGCTGCCCCGGACAGTAAGCTAAAGGGGCCAGGCTTGTATTAAATCCAGCTTTGAATTGATGAAGATATCGAACCAGGCCCCATTTATTCCGTGGCAAGTCAATCAGCAGGCTGTGCCAAAAGCAGAGGCAAACGCACGGGTGACGTAATTTCCATTTGAATACGTGTGTCAATCAGGGATAAGACTATGAAAACACTGTGCAATAAAATTTCTTAACAAAGAATGCGCCAGCATACATCTTGTTTTTCCTATCGACATTACGTTATGTCCATATTTGATTGCGACAAGATAGTCATGAAGGTGGCTGTTCGTTTTGCATGGCGAACAGCTATTGTGGTTTTTCTATTCATTACGTCACTTGCATTGATACTTGCAGTACTTGCGACTTCAGGTGATGCAAATGAAATTGACCAAGACCTTATTGCCACCACAATAATTTTTGGTGTTTTTGCAAGCCTGCCATTCTTTTTGCTTGCTTTCAGGGTCAGTAATAATCCGAAAAATAGAATGACAACCGCATCACCTCGCCGGATATGTTTATCCATAAAAACAGGGCTTCTCTTTACGTCGGCATATTGGGCATGCGCCTTTTCTTTTGGAAGGGGCGAAAGTGGTGCGATTCTTGGCGGCCTGATGATATTTTTATATCCATTTATTTTTGTTCCAATATTGCTAATTCTTTCTCGATCTAAAAAATGACGTATATGTACTATTGTTGGTCAAACATTGTTAAATGCTCCCGTATTTGTTTGCTGCTCATAACTAGCCGCTCAACTGGGACGCCCGAACAGCCGGCTTCACTTCGTGGATGCCCCTTCGCGGGTGCCCGCTAGCTTTACGTTGGGCATCTACCAGCCGTCTCGCGCCTATTTGGCTACACATACTTTCGTCATGAGGAGATATATGCCAAAACCTGTTATCTCAAGTGGCGAAAAAGTTACGCTCATCGTGGAACTATTGAAGATGATCAGTCGGCACGACGATCTTCTCCATGGCTGGATCAAGACTCTCCTAATAGTACAAACCGGGTGTTCGGTTGGAGCGGCCTTGGTTTGGAAAGAAGCGCAGATTCTGGCCCCGTTCGTTTGGTTGCCACTTAGTGTTGTGGCGTTCGTAGCCACGGTGGTTTGCACAAATGCGGCAATAGCCGATCTACGGTGGCAGGGGCGATACTGTGCTTATGTATGTCGCCTCGATCCAACGCGAACGCTCTACGCTCATTTCGCAGACAAAGATATTACTTCTCAACCCTCAGGCTACGGTCGCCAAGCCAAGGCCTTGCTAGCAATAGCCATTGTGCTGTCCATCGGCTGGTTATTAGTGGCTGCGTTTGCATCATGGCTGATCTTATGCCGCTGAATTGTCCGATGCCCAACCCATCATTCCACCGGGCCTGCGCGAAAAGCCGCGCAGGCCGGTGAATTCAAGCGTTAGACCTTTCCTCCCCTCGCATGCGAGCGCGCTATGACTTATGACGACGTTTCAAAACACGCTGAACAATTGATCTATCGAGACAAGCTTCGACTAGCCCAACTACTCATTCAGCTAGCGCGGAAAGAAGAGGAGGAGCAGAACCCCGAGAAGAGAAAGACAGCATCCGCCTCCACTCCGTCCGACCCGGAACTTGTCCAATATGTAGCCGATAGGCTCAAGAAGCTAAAGCCTTCGAAGAAAGAAGCACTGCTTAACTCAATTGGGGCAATGTTCCAGTTCCAAGGTGGCATCTCCGACGCCGATAAAGAAAAGCTCTTTTCTGAGCTACTGAAAAAGCGTCACATCGCTGTTTCAGAAAACAATCGCATTAGCTATCCCGCGTGAGTAAATGTCTAACACTTCATTCCAGGGGACGCTGCGCGATAAAGCCGCGCAGCGTCCCCTGAATTCGGGCGTTGGGCCTCTCTGCAGTGACCATGATCTTTGCCGAATCCCGAAGTGAACGTCTTTCAAGGCTATTCAAGTCCGTCGGGGCACTTGGGGTTGTTTGGTTTTTCACAAACGCAATTGGCTTTGCTTTCGGCCTGTTCACCCAAGAAGTCGTCGCGTTCGGGAAGTACTCATCTTTTTCCGTCCAATACCAAGACAATCCAGCCCTGTTCTTACTCGTAATGCTTGTTCACTCTGTTTTCACCATATGGGCCTTGGTCGCACTATGGCGCGCACTACGGTAGTCGCTAGTTTTGCCTCGGCTTCCTCTTACGTTCGCCGCTGTCCTTCGTCAGCTCGCCGTGGTCGCCGTCTCGCTAGCGCCGACGTTCGGGCGTGGGTAGTAGGGTTCGGCGGTGGTGGTGGCTTCGCTTTGCTTTTCCGTGGCCCCACCCATCATTCCACCGAGCCTGTGAAAAATACCGCGCAGTCCGGTGAATTCAAACGTTGGTCGTCATGAACGTTGAGCTTTATCGACACGCGGGATATTTCGGGCGCGCAGTGCCGCTTGATGTTCTCGTTAACGGCCAGAGAGTTGCATCCATCAAGGCTAATCAAAGTCTCTCGATCTCGCTGCCTGAAGAAGAAGCTACCTTGCAAGTTGCCATGCAAGACAGCGTATCGAGCCCTGTCGTCCGCCTTACCCCTCTCGGACGCCAACTGAAAATGGAGTGTGGCACGCCGCATTGGTTACTCCTGGACTTCTTTTCGCTCTGCTACCTGCGACCGCTGAGGCAACGAGTGTTTTTCCTTCGTGAGGCCGCAAGTGCATAGTGCCATTCAAATGCGGCCCTAATTACAGGGGGCAATTAAGCTAAAGAAGCTAAAGGTAAAGAAGGGGTCGGGCCAATGCCGTTAAGTTAGCGATTTTCTGATTCATTTGGCACTTGTAACCGTTTGATCAGCCAAGATGTTTTCCTGCTCAAACTGCTGTCTTTGGGCTTAACTTAACGGCATTGGGGGCCAGGCTCGAATTGTTTAGAGTGCCATTCGACTCGGCGTTGAATTGCTTTTCAGATTTGTAAATTACAATCCATGTCGACCAGTTGAATGGATTTGATTCTGTTACAATCCCGCGTAACGTAGTATTTTGATTGTTTTAGTACGGGCCGACAGGTCGTTCAGCGATCCCCTTGTTTTAAAGTAAAAACACAATGAATAAATTATTGTTGGCAGTATTGATATCAGTAACCAGTTCAAGTTCCATGGCGGGCTGGACTGAAATATGGACTTTGGATGACATTGAAAAGGCTTACGTTGATTCTTCATCCATCAGCGCCAATGGCAACATGGTCACAATGCGGAATATGATTGACTTTGAAGATCGTCAATCATTCAAAAACCTATTTTTTCCCAAGGCCGTCAGATATTTGTCAAGAATCAACGAGATCGAATATGACTGCGCAAATATGACAACAAACCTTGTCGATTCTGTGCTGTATGCCGACCATATGGGCAGTGGCGTCGCTGTTCATGTAAGCAAAGTCCTTCTGCTCGAAAAGCCTTTTCGAATCATTCAAACAACGCCTAAAACCCATCTCGAACTGTTATTTGAAGTGGCCTGCGGAAGTAGACAAAAGCTGTAATCAGTAATTGCGCGAATCCGTTTTGTAGCCGTCATTTCGGGCTTGACCCGAAATTCGGCACGAGCAGGGCGGAAAATCAGCTTTATCGCGCCTTCCACCGGATGTTCGGGATGCGGCGGATAACGCCGGCAAAAAATCCGCTGGCTGATCCGCCCTACGCGGGCAAAATGAGTCACCTTTGTCGGTGCCCTTCGAGCGGAGGCACTGTGGAAATCGAGAGAATCAGCCAACCATGCGGCGCTTCAAAATCCTCCATCGCACCTATTACAACTTTTCCGGTACGGTGCGGCTCGAACCCCACGCCTTGCGCCTGCGGCCAAAGGAAAACCACGAACTGCGCATCGAATCCGCATCGCTGGACATCACGCCGGCAGCCACTCTGCGCTGGCACAACGATGTGGAAGACAACACGGTGGCGATAGCGACCTTCGACATGCCGACTCAACAATTGGCGATCGAGAGCGAAGTCATCGTTCAGCAATTCAATGAATCCCCCCTCGATTTTCTGGTGGATGGTTACGCGGCAGACTATCCGTTTGCCTATGCTGCGGAAGACAGCCTCGTTTTGGCGCCTTACCTGCTGACCACCGCACAGCAAGCCTCCGAGCCGCTTGCCGAATGGATTGCCGGTTTGTGGCGGGTGGGCGAGCCGATCCAGACCTACGCCCTGTTGCAACGCCTGTGCGTTCATATCAACCAGTCTTTGGTCTATCAGGCGCGCGAGCAACCCGGCGTTCAAACGAGCGCAGACACCTTGTCGCGCGGTTCCGGTTCCTGTCGTGATTTTGCGAGTTTGTTCATCGAAGCCGCGCGTCACCTGGGCCTCGCTGCGCGTTTTGTCAGCGGCTACCTTTACGCCGAGCCCTCGGCCGCCAATTACGGCTCAACCCATGCATGGGCCGAAGTATTTCTGCCAGGCACGGGCTGGAAAGGCTTTGATCCCACCATCGGCAAACTCGTTGGAACCGATCACACTGCTGTCGCTGTGGCCCGCTTGCCCGAGTCGGTACCACCTGTCGCCGGCTCGTTCGTCGGCCCACCCGGCGCAAACCTGGATGTGGGGGTCTGGGTTACCGAGTTGAAGAAAGTCTGATTGGATTGTCGGATCAGCGCCCCGCTTGCCGGTTGACCTGACAGCCGGAGTAGGGCGGATAAGTCGGCGGCTTCTTGCCGGCGCTTTCCGCCGCCTGCAACACCGCTGATCTCTCGCGCCGCTATCCGGTGGGCGCAACGTCAACGAGCAGTCCAAACAATCCGGTCGTCAGGCTGACGCATGGATTGTGCGGTTACCTTGCATGCGACGGAGGGTGCTGCTCTTTTCCGATCTGCGCGGCTGGAAAAGCTACCTGAGTCCGAAAAAACCCAGGACGAACATGATGATGACGACCAGGCCGACGACGTAAACGATGCTGTTCATGAGGATTCCTTTTGTGCGGGTTGAACAACCGGATTGGCGGCAAGGAACCTTTAATCAATCGGTTCACTATCCACCAATCACCGATTGCTACGTTATCCATTTCAGATGCAACGCTCTGTTCGGTATCGAACATTGATTCTGGTGATTTATTGACCCCGCACGAATTAAACGTGATTGTTCATTCGGCGGATTTCAGCCGGGTAGGATGGGCCAAGCGAAGCGGGCCCATCACGCACGGTGCATTGATGGGCCCGCTTCGCTTGGCCCATCCTACGTCTTGGTTTTCTTTGACTGCGCAAGGGGCCGAAACCCTTTTACGCTACTCCGTCACCCCGGATACCCCCATTCCGGGGTGACGGTTTTTCAAAGAATTTCGTGTTTTTCGACACCCTGTCAAGTCCACACAGGGAGAAGGCGGGCGTTCGGCATGCTGTGGATAACGCCGGCAGGAAGATGCAGGTTCATACGCTCTATGCGCTGGGTCATTGGCGGGTTCTGCGTGCTTTGCCATCGTTGCCAGGTGGGGATGGCAAAGCACGAATGGATTACCCGGCCAGGTAAAGCGGGGTATACGTAGGCGCAGATTTCGGACTAAGGATGGAAACCGTGGCGCTTCCCCTGTTGCACTCCCCATGTTTCACATTTGGCGGGCTGTTCATTGTTCCTGCGGTAATGGCTGGGGCCCCAACGGGATCAGCAGACAGACGGGCGCCCCAGTGAGAGACGCCAGCGCGCTCCCGGAAACCCGCGACAGCAGTTCGGGCCTGCAAGCCGACGCGCGCTCTAAGTTCGCCATCTTCGTCTTTGTCATGCTGGCGTTCGTCTGGGCATGGGGTGCGGGATTTGCCGCGACGCAGGTCAAAGCGTATTCACCCGGACTGAATGTGGCTCTGATGATTGTTGCGGGCTTTGGGCCAAGCCTTGCAGGCATTGCTGTTGTCGCATTCTTCAGCAGCCCCGCAGGCCTGCGCGACTGGGCCGGACGCTGCCTGAACTGGCGCGTGGGTTGGCGCTGGTTCGTGCTGGCTTTTCTTGCGCCACCGGCCGTGATGGTGTGCGCGCTCGGGTTGCATGCCGCCTTGGGTGGCGAGCTTCCTGCATGGCCGGCATCCGGGCACATCCCCCTGGCAATCGCCAATTTCGGGTTCGTGCTGCTGATCGGCGGCCCGCTCGGAGAGGAGTTTGGCTGGCGCGGCTACCTGATGCCTGCAATCACCGCCCACCTCAATTGGCGCGCAGCGAGCCTTGTTATCGGCGTTGTGTGGGGAGTGTGGCATCTGCCGTTATTCTTCATGGCCGAGACTGCGCAATCGCAGATGGCGATTCCCGTCTTCATGCTCAACATTCTGGCCGGCTCCGTCTTGTTCGGATGGCTGTTTGAACGAACGCCGGGAAGTGTTTTTCCTGCTCTCGTGCTGCACACATCGCTGAATGCCTGGGCGGGCATGCTGGCGATTGTTCCTACGGCTGCGACGGGGCGCCCCTACGCCTTGGCGACTGCACTTCTGGTCCTCGTCGCTGTCGCCTTGCTGCTCGCGCCAGGCCGCCGCCCGCCTATCGCCGCGAATTGATCCTCTGCAAGCGCGCTGCTCGGATGGACCTGATCGAGGCGTTGCGGCACGCGTAAAACCTGCGTGCTGTGTGCGATAGCGAACGGAATCAAGACATCTTCCGGCGCACCGTAAAACGCCCGATAGCCACTGACCGCATGTCGTGGCACAAAACAATGGAGAAGGTTGATGTCTGAAAAATTATGTTCGGCCGTTGGTATTTTTCGCACCCACGAAGATGCGGAAAGTGCGGTCAAGGAACTGGTCAATTCCGGCTACAACATGAAAAACCTGTCGGTGCTGGGAAAGGACTATCACACCGAAGAAACCTTCATCGGCTACTACAACACCGGTGATCGCATGGCGGTATGGGGTAAATACGGCCTGTTCTGGGGCTCGATCTGGGGGATGTTGTTCGGTTCGGCCTTCTTCATCGTTCCCGGGCTGGGCCCGGTCATGGTCGCCGGTCCAGTGGTCAGTTGGATCATCGGCATACTTGAAGCCGCCGTGATCACCGGCGGCCTCACCGCGCTGGGCGGCGCCCTTGCCAGCATCGGGATTCCGCATGACAGCGTCCTTCGCTACGAAACCGCGCTCAAGACCAGCAAATTCATCCTCGTCGCCCAGGGAACCGGTCGTGAAGTCGATGTGGCCAGGAACATCCTGCTGCGGAACAAGGCCGAGGAAACCAACGTACACAAGGACCGGGCCAGCCCTGAGCACTTTCTGACCCAACAGTAGTCACCGACCCTCGATATCGAACAGGAGAACGGACAATGCGCAAATATCTGGTTGTTTTTTGGATGTTTTTAATTCCTGTGGCGCCGGCAACGGCCGAGACAGGTATCGGGTTCGATTTTTTCGATGGGAACATCGGGATCAACCTGCAACTGTTTCCAGAGCTTGAGCAGGTGCCTGGCTACCCGGTCTACTATGCACCGCGCCTGGATTCGAATTATTTCTTCTACGACGGCATGTACTGGGTTTACCTGCAAGACGACTGGTATTCGAGCACCTGGTACAACGGACCATGGTGGAGGGTGGACCCGGAGGATGTGCCGTATTTCGTCCTGCGCATTCCCGTGCGTTACTACCGACAACCGCCCATGTACTTCCAGGGATGGCAGGTGAACGCGCCGCCACGCTGGAGAGACCATTGGGGCAGCAGTTGGGCTCAGCGCCGAAGCGGATGGGACCGGTGGGATCGCAGCCGGGTACACGCTCCCGCACCGCTGCCTGTCTATCAGCGAAATTATTCCGGCGCCCGCTATCCTGGCGCGGAGCAACAACGAATGCTGCACATCCATGAATACCGTTACCAGCCACGCGACCCCATAGTACGGAAACTGGAACAGAAACCTCGAACCCATGCCGCACCCGCGCCGGTTCGGCGGGAAACACCGGGTTTGCCGTATGTGCGGAATCCTGCCCAGCACAACCCGCCGCACGTGAATCCGCCTCCCCCTGCACAGAACCGCACGCCAACGCCTCCTCGCCCAATGCCACGCCAACCGGTTGAGAAAAACGTCCAGCACCCCACTCCGGCCCAGGACAGGCAACAGAAGGACGCAGTGCCGGTCCAGCAGAATCGACACCCGAAAAACGAGGCAATCCAGCACCGGCCGCCTGAGTTCGGATTGCACGAATCAGGACCGCAAGGCAAGGGCGCTCCGCAGGAAACCCGGCGGGAGCAAAAGTCCGATAAAAAGAAGGATCATGCGAACTCTGACGAAAGCGACCAGCGCCACGGGCGGTAATTGAGGACATCCGCTCGCCGTGGCAGCGGTTGCGTACCGCCTCAACATGCGCCACATGGTTTTGAAGGAGAAGATCGATGCTTGTGCAGCAGGATGTCACCACCATCGCCCATGTCATTCAGCTCGCCATCGCGCCGGTGTTTCTGCTCACCGGCATCGGCTCGTTGCTGTCGGTGATGGCAAACCGGCTGGCACGCATCATCGACCGTTCACGCGTTGTAGAGAGCCGCTGGAATTCAATGAACGAGCGGGAAAAGTCCGACGCCGAACTGGAATTTGCCAATCTTTCACGCCGCGCCGGCTATACCAGTTGGGCAATCAATTTTGGCGCGCTCTCTGCATTGCTGGTCTGCGCATTGATCGCCGCGCTGTTCCTGGATGCGCTGCTTGGCAGCAATCTGCGCTGGGTGGTCGGCGCGTTGTTTGTGCTGGCCATGATGGCGTTGAGCGTCGGCATCGTGTTCTTCCTGCGCGAAGTACATACCGCCACGCATACGCTGCGCATCGGACCGCGTTCGACGGCTTGAGCACGCGGAAAAGCGGCTTTACCGCGCCTTCCGCCGGACGCTGGGGTGGGATGGCGGAAGACGCCGGCAAAATGCCGTCGGCTTTTCCACCCTGCACGGCCTGGACGGTCAGCCGAGTCCGGGCAGCAGAACCAACAGACCACTGGTGAAGATTTCAACCGCGACGGCGGCCAGCAGCAGTCCCATCAGGCGGGTGGCGATGTTCACCCCGGTCTCGCCCAGCCAGCGACTGACCGGCGTTGCCAGCCTCAGCATCAGCCAGGCGCCGCTGGCCACCAGCAGGCAGCAGAACACAATCAGGGCCAGATGGCCGATGGAGACGCGTTCCGTGGCGTAGACGATGGTGGTGGATATCGCGCCCGGCCCCGCCAGCAGGGGGATGGCGAGCGGCACGACGGCGATGTTGTCCTTGTTCCGCGCCTCCACCGCCTCCTCCGGAGTCTGCTTTTGTCGGGTGGGCGCGGCGTGCATCATCGAAATTGCCATCAACATGATCAGGATCGCGCCACCCACCTTGAAAGAAGCGATGGTGATTCCGAACAAGGCCAGGATGGGCTGGCCGAGCAGCGCCGCCAGTGACAGCACCACGGCCACGGAAATGGACGCCACCCGCGCGATCTGCATCTTCTCGGCCTGGCTGTTGTTCGCCGTCATGCTGACGAACAGCGGTAGCGCGCTGATCGGATTGACGATGACGACGAGGGCCACGAAGAACTTGACGTAATCGGCCCAGTTAAGCATTTCCATGCAATCTCCCAAACAGGTCGGCGATGCCAGAAGTTGAAGAGGCCATTAAACCTTGATTCCTCTGTTGGATGCGTCCGAGTGTGGGTCTGCCGGGTTGTCTGGCAAGGCGCGATGACGCGCGTGGCCGCTCCCCGCAAGGATAAGCAGGGACTTGGCCGCCGTCTTTTGGCGGCTTAGTCCTTCGCTTAGTAGTTTCATCAAGAACAACGCGGCCAGGCGGCCCGGCAGGCCTGCAATCGGGCGCGTAGCGGGCTCACCCAATTGGTGAGACTGATCGAAGGCGCTAACGCTTGTATTCATGAGGCTTCTCGAAGGCTGAGGAGCGGTCAACAGAGGAATCAAGGTTAAATACGGTTGCAGTCCGTGTAGGGCAGAAAAGCGGTTTTCTCGCGCCTTCCGCTGGATGTTAGTCATGCGGCGGATAACGCCGGCAAGAAGCCACCGGCTCAACCGCTATACGCTTTTGTCTACGGATTGGTCAGACGTCCGAACGTGCGGATAAGGAACAACTCGCCCGCATGCTCAACGCGACGCAATTCACCGCTTTGCACGAGATTCGCCACGATGCCCATGTCCGAGCCGGCTTTCTCAGCCAGGGTGCGGACGGCGGACTCCCGCAGCGGATGAACAGCGGTGATCGCCAGAATGTCACGTTGGAAATCACCGCTGCTGGCAAAGTCTTCGCCTTCATATCCGGTCAGCAACTCCACCTCGACACCCTGCGCCGCCAGTATCTGGTAGGCGCGGGTGACGCCATGCTCGTTAGGGCCATGCACACCCGAGACCGCGGGCGGGCGATGTGGAATGGCCAGGTAGGCGAGGTGGATGCCGGCCTCGGAGAGAAAATGCCCGAGCGATTGAATTGCCTTCTCGCTGTCATTGAGGCCTGCCAGCAGCATCGTCTCGCTGACCAGCTTGCCTGTATAGGTGCGGGCAAAGGTTCGGATGCCGCCGAGGATGTCAGCCAGCCGTAAATCCGGGTGCGGTCGGTTGATCTGTTGCCAGATTCCGGCATCGACGCTATCCACCTTGAGGCTGACCCAGTCGGCCCGGTTCAGCACGGCGCGCACATCTTCCCGTCCGATCAGCGTTGCATTGCTGATGACCGCGATGGGCAGGCCCAGGTCGCTCAAGCTGTCGATGGCTTCGCCGAGTTGGCTGTCCAGGGTGGGTTCGCCGTCGGGAACGAAGGTCAGGTAATCCACCGCTTCGCCGCGTGCGCGAACGGCGTGCAGGTGTGCTTCAACCTGACGCCGGATTTCTTGCGGCGGGTAGAACACGCGGGGCGTGATTTCCTGGGCGGGAGTGGGGCCGACCTGGCAATAGATGCAGGAATAACTGCAATGTTTGGGCGGGATGTTGTTGATGCCCAGACTGTGACCAAGGCGGCGAGAAGGTACGGGACCGAAGGCGATTTCCATGGCGGATAGTGTCCTTAGTCAGAACGGCAATGCCGCCCGCCCCAGGCGGGGCGGGCGGCAGATCGGGTTGAATGACGGAATTACAGCGATTTCTTGCAGAAGTACCAGTCGACGCACTCATGCCCTTCGCTCATGCGCGCTTCAGCGGCATCCACATCCTGCGGCGGCGGCACGATGACCTTGTCGCCCGGCTGCCAGCCTTCCGGTGTGGCGACCTTGTAGGCATCCGATGTCTGCATGGCGGCGACCAGGCGGACGAACTCGGCAATCGAGCGGCCGTTGCTCATCGGGTAATACACCATGGCGCGCAGGATGCCGTTCGGATCGATGATGAAGGTGGCCCGCACTGCCGAGGTATCCGATGCGCCCGGCATGATCATGCCGTAGTCCTTGGCGACCTTCATCGACAGGTCTTCGATGATCGGGAACGGGATGTCGACGCCGAATTTTTCCTTGATGTTGCGCACCCAGGCGACGTGGGAGTAATAGCTGTCGATCGACAGGCCGATCAGTTCGCAGTCGAGTTTCTGGAACTCAGGGTAGTACCTGGCGAAGGCCATGAACTCGGTGGTGCAGACCGGGGTGAAGTCGGCCGGGTGGGAGAACAGCACCAGCCACTTGCCCTTGTAGTCGGACAGTTTCTTGATGCCGTGCGTGGTTCTGGCTTCAAAGTCGGGCGCGGCTTCGTTGAGGCGGGGCATGACGGGAGCGGCGTTCATTTCGGACATGATGTTTCCTTTTGTTTGGGTTGAGAGATTGTCTGCAAACCTGGATTAGCGTTTGCTGATGGAGCGCATTCTGCGGATGACAACCAGCATTGTGAAATTGATTAATCCGTTTGAGATCATCTAATTTGTGAATGATGGGGCTCAGGCATGCGCTTTCAGATCCACCTCTGCGATCTCCTGGGGAGAATGAACGTGCCCATGCCCATGCCCATGCCCATGCCCCTGGCCATATTCATGTCCATCATGCGCATCCGGCGGTAGTTCGATCAGGCTGCCCGCAATCCAGGCGGCGACGGCTTTGTCGGGATCGGTTTCCGCTGTCGCCAGGGCGACGATGCCCTTTCGTTGCAAACGACGTTGCAGCCCCAGGCCGAGGCCGCCGGAGATCAGCAATCTGACGCCATCCAGCGGGTGCGGCGCGTCGTGGTCGCACTCATGAAAGCTTTGCGAAAGCGGGAGTTCCAGCAAATGCTTGTCCCGTACGCTGTGGTCTTTAATCTCATACACCCAGAACTTGCGGCATTTTCCGGCGTGACTGGTGATGGTCTTGCGGTTCTGGCTGGTGACGGCGATTTTCATCTCGATCCTCCTTGTGAATGGGTGCTCGGCGTCGCATTCCTTTGAATGCGACGCTGCCCAGCATCCGCTGGCAGAGCGCTCGCGTCTGTTCCCTTCCACACACAGGGCGTGTAAAGGCGCTTGCAGCAAGGCGAGGTTTGGTGCGTCAGCGAACAGAAAAATCGCCGGAAAGAGCAGATTGTGAAGCTGGTTACAGCGCCGGCTTTTCGGCGCAAGCCTCAATGGAGTTCAGCATGGAACATGCAATGAATGTATTCACCAACGATCAATTGGTCACTGATATCAATGCCGTACTGTCGGATGCCGAGTCCTTGCTGAGTGCGACGGTGGACCAGGGTGGCGAGAAAATGGCGAATTTGCGCAGCAAGGCGGAAGCTTCGGTGCGGCTGGCGAGAAGGCGGATGGCGCACGCGCAGAACGCCATGCTGGAAAAGACTCGCGAGACGGCCAGAATGACCGACGTTTATGTCCACGAAAACCCCTGGAATGCCATGGGTGCAGCCGCAGGTGTTGGCTTGCTTGTAGGGTTTCTGCTGGGCCGCCGCTAGTCGGCAATACTTGTTGCTGCCGGCCAGCCGCCCGATAAAGCAGGGCTCAAGGCGATGACGAATTCTGTTCAATCGCGGGTTCGATCACTGCTGCTGGCAACGGCTTTGCTGGGTGTTGGCCTGATCCTGTCCGGTTGCTCCACCACCAGACAGGTGCATTCGACCACCCAGACCTTGTCGATTGGCCTTGAGCCGCAAGTGCTGCATGCATACGGCATCGCATTCATCACGCCGTCTTCGGCGACCGGACAGGAAGAAGACAAGCAGGCATTGGCGCTTGCATTTACCGAAGCGTTGAAAAAGGCGCGTCCGACGTTGCGCGTGGTGCCATTGCCGGCGACCCTGAGCGCGATCAATCGCGCCAATCTTGCCGGCGAATACCGGCAGATGTTCGAGGACTCTCGCCTGACCGGGATTTTCAGCCGCGACACATTGCTGAAAGTTTCTCGGGTCACCGGGGCGCGCTATCTGGCGCAACTCAAGCTGGGCGGTTTCAGGCAGGAATCGAAAAACCGCTGGGGCACGCTGGGCATCCGCATGCTGGAAACCAAGACCACATCGCTGCGCCTGTATCTGCAAATCTGGGATGGAGAAGACGGCTCGGTCGCCTGGGAAGGCGCGCAGGAGCTTTCGTCATCGCACGAAACCCTGAAGGAAAACGCCATTTCCTTCAAAACCGCCGTTGAGCAGTCCGCCGCCGAGTTGCTTGCGCGGTTGCCATAGTGTTTGCCATCACGCCTGTCGTGAACGTCTGGAGAAAGACATGTCCCTGAATACCGCAGTACTGGATGCGCAAGCATGCCAACGTATCGACGCCTACTGGCGCGCCGCCAATTACCTCTCGGTGGGCCAGATTTATCTGTTCGACAACCCGCTGCTGCGCGAACCGCTGCTGCGTCGCCACATCAAGCCGCGCCTGCTCGGCCACTGGGGCACCACGCCGGGCCTCAATTTCATTTACGCGCATCTCAACCGGGTCATCAAACAACAAGACCTGAACCTGATCTACATCGCCGGCCCCGGCCACGGCGGCCCGGCGCTGGTCGCCAATACCTATCTGGAAGGCAGTTACAGCGAGGTCTATCGCGATATCTCGCAGGACGCCGAAGGCATGCGCCGCCTGTTCCGGCAGTTTTCCTTTCCCGGCGGCATTCCCAGCCACGTTGCGCCGGAAACGCCGGGTTCGATCCACGAAGGCGGCGAGCTGGGTTATGCCCTGCTGCACGCCTTTGGCGCGGTGTTCGACACGCCGGACCTGATCGCCTGCTGCGTGGTGGGCGACGGCGAAGCGGAAACCGGACCGCTGGCAACCTCCTGGCATTCCAACAAGTTTCTCGATCCGGCGCGCGATGGCGCAGTGCTGCCGATCCTGCATCTGAACGGCTACAAGATCGCCAACCCGGCCGTGCTGGCGCGCATTCCGCGCGCCGAGCTGGAAAGCCTGTTGATCGGCTACGGCTACGCACCCATTTTTGTCGAAGGCAACCAGCCCAAACAGATGCATCTGGCTATGGCGACCGCGCTCGATCAGGCGCTGGACGAAATCCATGCGATTCAGTCCCGCGCGCGGCTGGAGGGCGCAACGGAACGGCCGTGCTGGCCAATGATCGTGCTGGTCAGCCCGAAAGGCTGGACCGGCCCGAAGCAGGTTGACGGCCTGAAAACCGAAGGCTACTGGCGCTCGCACCAGGTGCCGTTCAGCGACATGGACAAACCCGAGCATGTGCGCCTGCTGGAAGACTGGATGCGTTCATACCGGCCGGAGGAACTGTTCGATGCCGATGGCCGGCTGCTCGCCGAACTGGCCGCACTGGCGCCGCAGGGTACGCGCCGCATGGGCGCCAATCCGCATGCCAACGGCGGTCTGCTGCTGCGCGATCTGCGTCTGCCGGACTTCACCGCCTACGCCGTGGATGTGCCGCAGCCGGGCGCGGTAGTGGCGGAATCGACGCGGGTGATGGGCACTTTCCTGCGCGATGTGATGCGCGACAACGGCAACAATTTCCGCGTCTTCGGCCCGGACGAAATCAATTCCAACCGGCTGGGCGCGCTGTTCGAAGTCACCAACCGGGCCTGGATGGCCGAACGCTTTGATTACGACGACCACCTCGCCGCCGATGGCCGGGTCATGGAAATCCTCTCCGAACACGTCTGCCAGGGCTGGCTGGAAGGCTATCTGCTGACCGGGCGACACGGGCTGTTCACCTGCTACGAGGCATTCATCCACATTGTCGATTCGATGTTCAACCAGCACGCCAAATGGCTCAAGGTGTGCAACGGCATCCCCTGGCGGCGACCTGTCGCCTCGCTCAACATCCTGCTCACCTCGCACGTCTGGCGGCAGGACAACAACGGTTTCTCGCATCAAGACCCCGGCTTCATCGACCATGTCGTCAACAAGAAAGCCGACATCATCCGCGTCTATCTGCCGCCGGATGCGAACACTCTGTTGTGCGTCACCGACCAGTGTCTGCGCAGCCGCAACCTGGTCAACGTCATCGTTGCCGGCAAGCAGCCGGAACAGCAATGGCTGAACATGAACGCGGCGATCAACCATACCCGCAGCGGCATCGGCCTGTTGGAATGGGCCTGCAACGACCAGGGCGGCGAGCCGGATATCGTGCTGGCGGCGGCCGGCGACGTGCCCACCCTGGAGATGCTGGCGGCGATTTCTCTGCTTCGCCAGCTTGTCCCCGAACTGAAGATGCGCTTCATCAATGTGGTGGATCTGATGACGTTGCAACCGCGCGAAGAACATCCGCACGGTTTGTCGGATCAGGATTTCGACAGCCTGTTCACCACCGACAAACCTATCCTGTTCGCCTACCACGGCTACCCCTGGCTGATCCACCGCCTGACCTACCGCCGCCGCAACCACGCCAACCTGCATGTGCGCGGCTACAAGGAGGAGGGCACCACCACCACGCCGTTCGACATGACCGTGCTGAACAGCCTCGACCGCTTTCATCTGGTCATGGATGTGATGGATCGGGTGCCGAAAATGCACGCCCGCGCCGCGCACATCAAACAGCAGATGCGCGATCGCCTCAGCGAACACACGCGCTACATCGAGCAATACGGCGAAGACCAGCCGGAGATTCGCCAATGGCAATGGTCAACCGGAGAGCCGGCCACGAAGCAAGCGTAAGTCGGAAAAGCCGGCGGCTTCTTGCCGGCGCCTTCCGACGTTCACCCCGCGATGAAGCCGCTTTTCCACCCCGGTTCAGGATCGAGATTGACAAGGGAAACGCCCGCTCCGCATGCCTTCTCTGCCGGCTATGTACGCCATCAGACAGATGCCGAAGCCGCATCTGCCTACGCTTCAGCCAGCCTTTGGAAATGCGGCTTGATGCTTTCTTCCCGGGGCTGACTTTTGCAGGACTTTCAACTTCAGGAGATTGAACATGAGAACAGACGTTTTATTACTTTCCGCAATGATGCTGAGCGCACCGGCTTTTGCCGATGACATTTCTCTGGGCGTACCCGGCTATGGCGGAACAGGATGTCCGGCCAATTCGGTATCGGTCACATTGAGCCCGGATGCCAAATCATTGAGCCTGTTATTCGACCAATACCAGGTGGTGGTGGGTGGCGAAAGCGGCAAAAGCTTTGACCGCAAGAGCTGCAACATCGCCATTCCGGTGCATGTACCGCAGGGATTGAGTGTTTCGATCCTGAAAATCGACTTTCGCGGCTTCAATCACCTGCCGCGTTCGGCAAGCTCCCAGTTCAATGTCGAATATTTCTTCGCCGGCACCCGTGGCCCGACATTCCAGAGAAAGTTTCGCGGCCCGCTTGATGAAGATTATTTGATCAATAACGAGCTCACCGCCGAGGCAATCGTTTGGTCGGGTTGTGGCGCGGACGTCAACCTGCGAACCAACTCAAGCATGCGTCTGAGCTCGCTTTATAACCAGGAAGCCATGGCCTCCATTGACTCCGAAGACATCAATGCGGCCATTGTTTACCAACTGCAATGGAAGAAATGTAACTAAGCGGAATCGGGCGGCGCTTGCGTTTCATCGCCGCCTGTTCAGAGGGGCAACACCATGAAATGGGTGACACACAGTGTTCTTGCCGGCGCATTGCTTTTCTGCCTGCCGGTATTGGCCGATGAGGTCAACGGCTGTCCCGAGGGGAGTTACTCGATCGTCCTGTCTCCGGATGGCACAGCTTTAAGTCTTTTGTTTGACCAGTTCACGATCGAAAGCGGCCGCATTTCAGGCAGCGAAATACAGCGCAAGGTTTGTCGTATTTCGTACCCGCTGAATTTGCCGGCAAATAATTCAATCGGCGTTTACAAGGTCGATTACCGGGGTTTTGCGAAACTTGCCGCAAAACAGCAAGCCGAACTCGCCGTTCAGTATTTCCTGGGACCACACGACAGCGAACACGGTCGTGTTTTCAAGCGAAAAATCAAAGGCCCCAAGGAAGGGGATTACCTGTTTTCGGAAACCATCGGCGCCGGACAAATGAAACGGGCAGGTTGTGGCGCCACCGCCAGGCTCGATGTCGGCATCACACTCAGCCTGGATGCCAGACTGCAAACCGGCCAGGCCATGGCAACCTTGGATACCTCGGATTCCGCTCCGGCAGGCGCCCTGGTCTTCCATCTGAATTTGAAGAAATGTCCTTGAAGCAAGCGTAGGTCGGAAAAGCCGGCGGCTTTTTGCCGACGCCTTCCGACGTTAACCGGGGCTTCTCCTCATTTCGAACGCCTGCGGACATCACTGCCGAAAGCCGGAATGCCATGCAACGCCAAATCAATCCGCAGAATCTCTACTTCGATAACGAGGCCTGGACAATCCGCTACCTCGTTGTCGAATCCGGCTCGCGGCTGCCCGGCCGCAAGGTGCTGATCACCCGACAGCACGAAGCCAACTTTCTCGACTGCGACAGCTAGTGCGCCCGCAAGAACCTGTCCCGACAAGGCCTGGCGCAGCACCGGACGACCCGTCGCTGATCGACATCGCCGACCTGGCTCTGGCCCTTGGGACTGATCTGGAACGCGGCCTCGGCGCCGAAGAGGCTGCCCAACGGCTGCAAACTGACGGCCCCAACGAATTGCGCGCGGTAGCACCCGTGCCTGCCTGGCGCCGTGCGCTGGCGCAGTTGCAAGACCCGCTCGTTTATTTACTGGGCGCTGCCGCCGCTGTGGCCCTGGCCGCCTGGTGGTTCGAAGGCCGGGGTCAACCCGGTGCTGCCGGCTGGCCGCTGGATGCCATCGTCATCGCGTTCGTGGTGGTACTGAATGCGGTGCTGGGCTGGTTGCAGGAGGCCAAGGCGGCGCAGGCGGTGGCGGCGCTGGCAAAGATGACCACGGCCACCTCGGCCGTGCTGCGCGACGGCGCCGTGGCGCGGGTGCCCAGCGCCGACCTCGTCAAGGGCGATGTGCTGGTGCTCGCCGAAGGCGATGCCGTGGGCGCCGATGCGCGACTGGCGCAGGCCGCCGCGTTGAAACTGCTGGAGGCGCCGTTGACTGGCGAGAGCGAGCCGGTGCTGAAGGATGCGGCGGCACTGCCTGCGGTTGCGGCGCTGGGCGACCGGCTGAACATGGTGTTCAAGGGCACGGCGGTCGCGCAGGGCAGCGGGCGCGCCATCGTCACCGCCACAGGCATGCAGACCGAGATGGGCGGCATTGCCACCCTGCTGGACACCACCCCCGACGCACCGACGCCACTTCAGATCGAGATCGCGCATCTGGGCAAGGTGCTGGGTATCGCGGCGCTGGCGATCGCCGCCGTTGTGGTGGGCACGATCCTGCTCACCTCGGACATTCAGGGCGTGGCCGATGTCGTCACGGTGCTGCTGCTGGGCGTATCTCTGGCCGTCGCCGCCGTGCCCGAGGGCCTGCCGGCGATCCTGTCGGTGGTGCTGGCGATGGGCGTGCGGCGCATGGCGCGCCACCACGCCATCGTCAAGAAGCTGGCCTCGGTCGAGACACTCGGCTCGGCCTCCGTCATCGCCTCGGACAAGACCGGCACGCTGACGCGCGGCGAGATGACCGTGCAGCGGGTGATGACGGCCTCGGGGCGCAGCGACTTCACCGGCGTGGGTTACACCCCTGAAGGGCGCGCCGAGAGCGCAGGCGCCGAGTTGGCCGAAGGCCCGTTGCGTCTGGAGCTGCAAGCCGTGCTGCGAGGCGGCAGCCTGGCCGGCAATGCCCAACTTCAGCAGGATGACGCCGGGCTATGGGCCATTCAGGGTGACCCGACCGATGCCGCCTTCCTGGTGGCCGAACTGAAGCTGGCCCAAGGAGAGGAGGGCGACCCCGCACCCGACGGCAAGGACCGCTTCGAGCGCATCGGCGAGATTCCCTTCACCTCGCAGCGCAAGATGATGTCGGTGCTGGTAATCGACCATGCCGACGACGACGCGCATGTGCTCTTTGTGAAAGGCGCGCCCGACGTGCTGCTAGCGCATTGCAGCCACGCCCGCCGGGGTGAGGCCACAGTGGCGCTGGATGCCGCTCTGCACGCGCAGGTGCTGGCCGACGTGGCGGCGATGACCGGTGACGCGCTGCGCACGCTGGCGGTGGCGCGTCGCACACTGGCGCCCGATGCGCAGATACCGACCGATGCAGGAGAGGCGGCGGCACTGGAACAGGGTCTGGAATACCTCGGCACCGTCGGCATCATCGACCCGCCACGCGAGGAAGCCGCCGTCGCCATCGCCGAGGCCCGCAAGGCCGGCATCCGCGTGATCATGATTACCGGCGACCATCCGCGCACGGCAGCGCGCATTGCGGCCGATCTGGGCATCATCGATCCAGGTGCGCCGGTGCTCACCGGCATCGAGCTCGACGAGCTGGATGAGTCCGGCTTCAATGAAGCCGCGCTTCAGACCTCGGTGTTCGCCCGTGTCGCGCCCCGGCACAAGTTGCGCATCGTGCAGGCGCTGCAGGGCAGCGGCCAGGTGGTGGCGATGACCGGCGACGGCGTCAACGACGCCCCGGCGCTGAAGGCGGCCGACATCGGTGTGGCGATGGGCATCGCGGGTACCGAAGTGACCAAGGAAGCGGCGCGCATGATCCTCGCCGACGACCACTTCGCCACCATCGTGCTGGCGGTGCGCGAAGGGCGCGGTGTGCTCGACAACATCCGCAAGTTCCTGCGCTACCTGTTGTCATCGAACCTGGGCGAGGTGTTGACGGTATTCGCCGGCGTGGTGGGGGCGGGGATCATCGGCCTGAAGGCCACCGCCACCGGATCGGGCGGCGCGGTGGTGCTACCGCTACTGGCCACCCAGATCCTGTGGATCAACCTGATCACCGACACCGGGCCGGCGCTGGCCATGGGCGTCGACCCGATCGCCGAAGACGTCATGGCGCGCAAGCCGCGCTTGCGCAGCCAACGCATCATCGATGCCGGCATGGGGTTGAACGTACTTGAAGCCGGCGTCGTGATGGCGCTGCTGACCCTGCTCACACTTGACCTGTTTCTGCCCGGCGGCCTGATCGAGCCGGTGGACGCCTGGCTGGGCGCCGGCCCGCACAGCCTGGAACTGGCGCGCACCGCCGCCTTCACGGTGCTGGTGCTGACTCAACTGTTCAACTGCTTCAACGCACGCTCGGCATTCGTATCGGCGTTCCACGCAGCGTTCTCGAACCGCTGGCTATGGGCCGCTGTGGCCTTGTCGGCGGCGCTGCAAGTGGCGGTCGTGCACCTGCCCTTCCTGAATCTGGCCTTCGGCACCGTACCGCTCTCGGCGAGCCAGTGGGGCGTGTGCGTGGTGATGGCCAGCGGCGTGCTCTGGTTCGGCGAAGGCCGCAAGCTGGTGCGGCGAGGCATACGGCGGAAGGCGCGATAAAGCCGCTTTTCCGCCCTACATAGGCGCCGTCAGCCGGCCAGTGCTTCCTTGGTCAGGGTCCAGGCTTGCGACAGTTTGGCGCCGCGTGCGTGGTAGGCATGTTTCACCCGTTTCACTCGATCTTCGA
>CAMDGQ010000053.1 GCA_945897955.1 Tepidiphilus sp. J10
GCGCCGAGGCTTACGTCGGCGAGCCGCTGATCAACCGGGAAGGCAAGGCGTTCGGCCTGATAGTCGGTGTCCGTCGCACGCCGCTGCTGGATGGCGACATGATCCAGGCCAATCTGCGCATTCTGGCCGGGCGCGTGGCGGCGGAATGCACGCAGCGAGAGTATCTGCGGACACTGCGCGCTGAACGCGATACCACGCGCAACATTCTGCAAACGGCGGAAACGCTGATCGTCGCGCTCGACCTTGACGGCCGCATCACGTTGATCAATCGCATGGGCTGCGAGCTGCTCGGCTACAGCGAGGCCGAGTTGCTCGGCCAGGACTGGTTCACCTTCTGCCTGCCGGCCAACCCGCGCGTGGAGGAGGTTCGCGGGGTGTTTCGCAAGGCGCTGGTCGCCGACCTGGCCGGTTCGGAGTATTACGAGAATCCGGTGCGGACCCGTTCCGGCGAGGAACGCCTGATCGCCTGGCATAACAGCAGCATCCGCGATGCCGAGGGCAGGATCATCGGCGGCCTCAGCGCCGGCGAGGACATTACCGAGCGTCGCCAGGCGGAGACGGCGCTGCATGTCGCGTTGATCAAGTACAAGACGCTGTTCGATAGCTTCCCGCTCGGCATCACGATCACCGACCCGGTCGGCAAGGTGCTGGAAACCAACGCGGCGGCTGAAAACCTGCTTGGTGTTGCGCGCGATGTGCATGACCAGCGCCAGATCGACAGCCCGGAATGGCACATCGTGCGGACCGATGGCACGCCGATGCCGCCCGAGGAATTCGCCGGCGTGCGCGCGTTGAAGGAACAGCGCCGCATCGAGAGCATGGAAATGGGCGTTGTCAGGGAAGTCGGCGCGACGACCTGGATCAGCGTCACCGCCGACCTGCTGCCGCTGGAGGGTTACGGTGCGGTGATTACCTACGGCGACATTACGGCGCGGCGCGCGGCGGAAGAGCAGATCCGGCAACTGGCCTATTTCGATCCGCTCACCGGCCTGCCGAACCGCCGCCTGTTGATGGATCGGCTCGGCCAGGCCCTGATCGCCAGCAAGCGCAGCCAGGAGTATGGCGCGGTGCTGATGCTGGACCTGGATTATTTCAAGGGCCTGAACGACAGTTGCGGCCATGATGTCGGCGACCGGTTGCTGGTCGAGGTGGCGCGCCGCCTGAGCAGCCAGGTGCGACAGGAAGATACCGTGGCCCGCCTCGGCGGCGATGAGTATGTGCTGATCCTGGAAGGCCTCGGCAGCGACGAGGCCGAGGCGCTTGCGCAGGCCGCGCATGTGGCGGAAAAAATCCGCCATACGCTGAGCGAGCCGTATGTGCTGACCGGCGTCGAGACGCCTTATCCCTGTACCGCCAGCCTTGGCGTGAGCGTGTTCCATAGCCATCAGGAATCGGTGGAAACCCTGCTCAAGCAGGCCGATATCGCGCTTTACCGCGCCAAGGATGCCGGTCGCAACCAGGTGATCTTCTACCAGCCCGCCCTGCCGCAAGGCGTCTCGTAAGTGTTTTCCCGCCGCCGTGTCGTGCGGGGTGCCCTCGCCGATGCCTTCCTCGATCTTGAACTTGCGCCGGGGCATCTGCGCTGCCGGCTGCGTCTGAGTTCGCGCCGCCGCACGCTGGCGCTGCGCGTCAATGCGGCTGGCGAGGTGGTGGTCAACGCGCCGATGCGCCTGCCGCCTGGCGAAATCGAGCAATTTGTCCGCAAGCATCTGGACTGGATCAGTACGCGCCAGGAGGCGGCGCGTGCGGCGGTGTTCGAATGGCGCGACGGCGCGGCGCTGCCTTTTCTGGGCGGTTTTCTGCGCCTGGGTTTTGCCGATGCCGGTAGGTTGCCGCGCCGCGAGGACGCTACGCTGTTTTGCGTCGGCGAGCCGGCACGGGCGGCGGCGCAGGCGCTGCGCTGGTATCGAGCGACGGCGCGCGCGTTCCTGCTGGAACGCCTGACGTATCACGCCGACCGTGCGGGCATCGCCCTGCCGAACCTGCGTTTGTCCGATGCCCGCACGCGCTGGGGCAGTCTGTCGCCGAAGGGTGTGGTCAGCCTGAACTGGCGGCTGATCAAGGCCAGCGTGGAGGAAATCGATTACGTGATTTGCCACGAACTGGCGCATTTTCGCCAGCGCAACCATTCCGCCCTGTTCTGGCGCGAGGTTGCCACCCTGTTTCCCGACTACGTTGCGATGCGCGCCCGCTTGCGCCGGCAAGGCCGGCTATATTTCGCCTTCTAGTCGGGGTTTGAAAAAGCGCGTTTCCCATTCCTCGATCGGCGCCGGTCTGCCGTACAGGTAGCCCTGGAAGGTCTGGCATCCGTTGGCTTGCAGGAAGTCGCGCTGCGACGGGGTTTCCACGCCTTCGGCGATGACGTCGAGGCCGAGTGTCTGGCTCATGGCCAGGATGGCGCGGACGATGGCGGCGTCGCTGGGGTCGATGGCGAGGTCGCGCACGAAGGATTGGTCGATCTTGATCTGATCCAGCGGCAGGCGTTTCAGGTAGGACAGCGACGAGTAGCCGGTGCCGAAGTCGTCCAGCGAGAAACTGACGCCGAGCGCCCGTATCTGCTGCATGCGGTGAATGACATCCTCGACGTTGTCGAGCACGACGCTTTCGGTCAGTTCCAGTTTCAGGCGGGTCGGATCGATGTCGCTGCCGGCGAGGCAGTCGGCGACACGGGTGACGAAATCGACCTGGTGGAACTGGCGCGCGCTGACGTTGATTGCGAGCTTGAGATCGCGGGTTTGCGGGTCGGCCGACCATGACTTGATCTGTGCGCAGGCGGTTTGCATGACCCAGTTGCCGATCGGCAGGATCAGCCCGCTTTCTTCGGCCAGCGGGATGAAGTGCTGCGGCGAAACCATGCCGATTTCGGGACGCCGCCAGCGCAGCAGCGCTTCTGCGCCGATGATGCGGCCGGATTGATCGACCTGGGGCTGGTAGTGCAGCTTCAATTCGTTGTTGACCAGGGCCTGGCGCAGCGCATTTTCCATTGCGCTGCGGGTGTCGATCGCGGCCTGCATGGCCGGGTTGAAGAATCGCAGGCGGTTGCGGCCGTTTTCCTTGGCCTGATAGAGCGCAACATCGGCCTGCTTGAGCAGGACATCGGTGCTGTGCTCAAGTCCGTGGAACAGGGTCATGCCGATGCTGGCGGTGCCGTTGTGCTTCTGTTCGAGGCCGTTCAGTGCATAGGGCTGGCCGAGGGCGTCGCGTATCTTCTCGGCGATGCTTTCGGCCAGGTGGGCGGCAGCCTGTTCATCCTGGCTGAGGTTTTCGAGTATCACGACATATTCGTCGCCGCCGAGGCGGGATACGGTGTCTTCCTGGCGGATGTGGACGGTGAGCCGGTGCGCAACCTCGATCAGCAACTGGTCGCCGATGTCGTGGCCCTGCGTGTCGTTGAGGTTCTTGAAATGATCCATGTCGAGGATCAGCAGGGCGCCGAAGGACTGGCTGCGGTTGCTGGCGATCAGGGCCTGGTTGAGACGGTCCATCAGCAATCGCCGGTTGGGCAGATTGGTCAGCGGGTCGTAATAGGCCAGGCTGCGGATTTCGGCTTCGGCGCGCTTCTTGTCGGTGATGTCCTGCTTGACTGCAAGGTAGTGGGTGATGCCGCCATCGGCGTGGCGGACCGGCGCGATGATTGCGGCTTCGACATATTCGCTGCCGTCCTTGCGCCGATTGATGAATTCGCCTTCCCAGACCTTGCCCTTGGCCAGCGCGGACCAGAGCGAATGATAGGTTTCCGGCGGCGTCTTGCCGGCTTGCAGCATGCGCGGATTGGCGCCGATGAGTTCGCTGCGCGTGTAGCCGGTATTGCGGATGCAGGCTGCGTTGACATATTCGATGCGGCCTTTGAGGTCGGTGATGACGATGCTTTCCGGGCTTTGCTCGACCGCCTGCGAGAGCTTGAGCAGGGACTGGTCGCGAATCTGGACTTCGTCCGCCATGCGGTTGAAGGTGTCGGCGAGGTCGGCGATCTCGTCCCGCAATTCGCCCCGGACCGGGTCATGTGTCAGGTCGCGCGTGATGCGCGCGTCGTATTCTCCCGAGGCGATCCGCTGTGCGCCTTCGCGCAGGCGGATCAGGCGACGCGTGACCAGGTGGTCGAAAATGAGGCCGAGGGCAAGAAAGATCGCCGCGTAGCCGAACAGGCTTTTCACCAATTGCTGGCGCCAGAGCACCAGCAGCCGCTCGTGGAATTTTGCCTGCGGGATGCGGATGCTGATGACGCCGCGCAAGTCGCCCACCTTGTATCCATACGCGTCGGTGTAGTTGTCGCGCACGCTGGGCGGCGCGTCGTCGCGCTTGCCATGGCAGGTCAGGCAATACGGCTCGATCAGGATGGGCGCGGTATAGAGCAGGTAGCCGACGCCATTTTCGGTGACGATGTCGCGCAACAGCTCGGTGGCTTTGGGATTTGCGCGAAACCAGTTGATCGCTTCGAGCTCGAAACGATCCGCCTGATTGCCGGGGTTGCGCGCCCGGTCGGAGACGTTGTTGAAGACGATGCCGTTCTTGTTCCAGTTGGCGAACGCATCGGAAATGCGCGACAGCGAATGCGCGGGCAGAAAGCCGAGGTTCTTTTCATTGACCGGCAGGCCGCTGGCAAGGAATTGTTCGATGTAGATCTGGCGTGTCGCCATCATGAAGCCATAGATCGACTTGGCGTCGTACTCGGTTTCCGCCCGCGTCAACGCTTTCAGCTTCTGGTAGCCGAATGTGAGATCGATGACCAGCACCACGCCCATCAACAAGCCAAGCAGGAGCCAGATTTTGAACTTCAGTTTCAATGTGCAAATCTCCACTGCGGATTCATGCCGAAGTTGCCTTTTCGGCAGGCGACATGATTACTTGATAGAGATGACAAAAAAGAGTGAGCCTTGCAACACCGCTGCAATGGCGGTCCGACCGGCGCTGCGCCGAATACAGCGTTTCAGGTCGGCGCTTCAGGCCGGCGTCTCGAAGTCGTTGCCGATCAGTTCCAGCCGGGTGAGCAGTTCGCCGGCGCGTTTGTCTTCCGGTTTCAGATTGCGCGCCAGTTCGATGCAGGTGCGCGCTTCCTGATTGAGCACGGTCTGGCGTCCGTGCCGTTCCATCCAGGCGATGAGCAGGAAGGCGTGATTGAGCAGCAGGCGGGCGTTGTTGGGCATCTGCGCGCGCGCTTCACGGGTGAGTTCGATCGCTTCGCCGAGCTTGCCCTCGCGCGCCAGTTTGACGCCGCGATTCATGATGTCGGAGGCGGCGCGGGCGGAACGCTGCACCAGCTCGCGGCCTTCGTCTTCCAGGCCTGCCCTGGTGTAGATGGTCTGGGCGCGTTCGAGGTATTCGGGATGCTCGTGGTTGTTGCCGATCAGGCTGCCGAGCAGTGCAGCTGCGGTGTTCTTGTCGCCCAGTTCGAGCAGGGGCGCGGCAAGGTTGAAGACGGCTTCCGGCGGCAGGTTGCGGGCTTCGGTTTTCAGTTCCTGCGCCAGTTGCGCCGCCAGTCGTTCGGCCATGCTGTGTTCGCCGGTCTTCAGGCGAACCGGGATTTGCATGGCTTGCGCGAGCAGTTGTGCGGTGGTGTTGTCGGCCATGTCGCCGGATAGTGCGGCGAGGGCTTTCAACGCGGCATCGGTGTGGTTCTGATCAAGCTGAACCTGCGACAGGGCGAGGTAGGCGCGCGGTGATTTCAATGGCGTGTTGCGCGCCAGGTCGATGCTGTGCTGGAAGGCCTGCGTGGCGGTGCCGAGTTCGCCCCGGCGGTAGGCGACTTCGCCCAGGTGCAGTTGCCGCAGCGGCGCGCGCGGCGAGGTGGCGAGGGCGCGCTGGAGGACATCCTGAGCGCCGTCCTGGTCGCCCAGTTTGTCGAGCGTGCGGGCAAGCCAGTCGTGCGCTTCCAGGTAGGCGCGGTTGCCGCCGGTTATTTCTTCAAGTTCCTGGCGGGCATCTTCGAAGCGACCTTCGTTGAAGTGGATTTTCGCCAGGCCGAGTCTGGCCCAGGGCAGGTCGCGCAGGTCGAGGGCTTCCTTGTAGATGCTTCTGGCCATGCCGTGCTCGCCGCTGTGCATGGCGAGTTCCGCTTTCAGCCGCTTCAGATCCCAGGCGTGCGGTTTGTCATTTTCGAGTTGCGCGTCGGCCAGGCGCAGCGCTTTCAGGTACTCATGTTCACGCATGGCGACCTCTATTGGCGCCAGCGCCCGTTTCTTTGCCATCTGCCGGCTCAGGCGGGCAAACAGCAGGGTTTCCGTGATCGGCTTGATCAGGTAGTCATCGGGCCGCGATTCGACCGTGCCGGTAACCATTTCGGCGGCTTTTTCCGAACTGACCATCAGCCAGACCGCGTGCGGCGCGAGCAGGGCGCGATGGCGCGCTTCTTCCAGAATGTCCTGGCCGCTTTTGCCCTGGCCCAGATGCAGGTCGCACAGGATGACGTCGTAACGCTGGCGTTCAAGCATGGCGATGGCGTTGCCGGCGCTGGCCGCCAGGGTGATGCGGCTGGCGCCGGCGCGGCCGAGGATGTCGCGCAGGATCGCGCGCATGCCTTCGAAATCCTCGATGATCAGAAAGCTGGTGCGCGAGAGATCGGGAGGCGGCTGAGTGCGGATGCTCATGGCGGCGGTTTCAGGGTAACAGCAGGCTGAAACAGCCGCCGCCGAAGCGTCCGCCATTGGCCAGCAGGATCTGGCCGGTTCGGTCGCCCGCCTTGTGCAGGCGGGCGACGACATCGGCGAAATACAGCCCCAGTCCGGTGCTGCCGGTCTCGAAGCTGATGCCGCGCTGCGCCGCGTTGCCCTGTTCGAGCAGGAAGTCGGGGAAACCGGGGCCGTCATCCTCGATGCTGATGATGACGCCGGTTTCGCTCGCGGCGGCGCTGAGAAACACCCGGCTGCGCGTGTAGTGCAGGGCGTTGTGCAGCGTCTGCACGACCACGCCGAAGACCAGTTCGTAGTCGAGCCAGCCGTAGAGGTCTTCCGGGCAGTCGAAGTCGAGATCGACACCTTTCGAGTCGGCCAGCGGCTGCGCCCGCGCCAGCGCTTCCCGCGCCAGGTCCGCCAGTGGCTGGTCCTGCGGGTCGAATGGGTAGAATGACTGGTCGATTTTGTAGAGCGCGAGGAGTTGAATCAGATGATTGCTGACCCGTTGCGCTTCATACAGGGCTTGCGCGGTTTTGCGGCGCGCCGGCGTTTCGACGCTGGTTTCGTCGCGGCCGGACTCGTTCAGCGCGTCTTCCAGATAGGCCGACATCATGCCGAGCGAGTTCTTCATGTCGTGGATGGAAGAGAGCAGAAAGGTGGATATGTCCAGTTTCTGGGGGTCTGCGGTCATGGGCGGGACGATGTGGAGAGTTCAAGGTGAGCGGATTGCTCGATTATAGGGGCGGGGCCGGCGTCCGCATGCCCGGCCAGTTGCAGGCGCCGCCGCCGCTGGCGTTGTATGTGCATCTGCCCTGGTGCGTGCGCAAATGCCCGTATTGCGATTTCAATTCGCATGCCGCGCATGACGAGATCCCGGAACAGCGTTACCTGCAAGCGTTGACGCGCGATCTGGAGCAGAGCCTGCCGCAAGTCTGGGGCCGCGAGGTGAGCAGCATCTTCATCGGCGGTGGCACGCCCAGCCTGTTTTCCGGCGCAGCCATTGATCAGTTGCTGGTTGTCGTTCGCACACTGCTGCGCGTCTCGCCGTTGGCGGAGATCACGCTGGAGGCGAATCCCGGTACGTTCGAGGTGGAGCGCTTCAAGGCCTATCGCGCTGCCGGCGTCAACCGGCTGTCCCTGGGCATCCAGAGCTTCAATCCGGCGCATCTGCGCGCGCTCGGACGGATACACGACGCCGACGAGGCGCGCGCGGCGGCGGTGGCGGCGCTGGAATTGTTCGAGGCGGTGAATCTCGATCTGATGTATGCGTTGCCGGAGCAGACCCTGGATCAGGCGCGGCAGGATCTGGAGGCAGCCATCCGGCTCGGTCCGGCGCATATCTCCGCCTATCACCTGACCCTGGAGCCGAACACGCAATTCGCGGCGGCGCCGCCCAGCCTGCCGGACGACGATGCCGCCGCCGACATGCAGGTGATGGCGGAGGAAACCCTGGCCACGGCCGGCTATCGGCACTATGAAACCTCGGCGTTCGCCCGTCCGGGCTTTGAATGCCGGCACAACCTGAATTACTGGCGTTTCGGCGATTACCTTGGCCTGGGCGCCGGTGCGCACGGGAAACTCTCCAGCCATGACCGGATCGAACGCCAGGCCAGGTGCAAGCATCCGCGCGCCTATATGGACGCTGTGCTCGGCGAGGGCGGGACGGCCTGGCTGGAAACGCGCAAGCTGACGCGCCAGGATCGGATTTTCGAGTTCATGATGAATGCGCTGCGTCTGACCGAAGGCTTCGATCCGCGTCTGTTCGAGGCGCGTACCGGTCTGCCGCTGGTTCTGGCGGAACCGGCGCTGCGGGCGGCGGAGCAACGCGGTTTATTGCAGCGCACGCCGGAAAATATTCGGCCCAGCGAGCAGGGACGGCATTTTCTGAATGAGTTGTTGCAGATGTTTCTGCCGGAGGAGTGAGGTCTTGAACGCACGATCAAGGATTCGATTTTGGGCCGGATTTCTGGTCGTTTTCGGCCTGTTGCAGCTGGCCGCGCCGTTGCTGGCCGAAACCGAAATCCCGCCCCTGCGGGCGCGGGTGACCGACCAGGCCAGTGTGCTGACTCCGGGTGACCTTCAGGCGCTGGAAGCGAAGCTGGCGGCGTTCGAGCAGGCCAGGGGCAGCCAGATCGCGGTGCTGATCGTGCCCAGCACGGAGCCGGAGGAGATTGCGCAGTATTCCATTCGCGTGGTCGATGCCTGGAAGCTGGGCCGCAAGGGGGTCGATGACGGGGTGCTGATGCTGTTCGCGATGAACGATCGCACCATGCGTATCGAAGTCGGTCGCGGTCTGGAAGGCGCGATTCCGGACGCCATTTCCAAGCGGGTGATTGCCGAAGTCATCACACCGTATTTTCAGCGTGGCGATATTGTCGGCGGCATCAATGCCGGCGCGGATGCGCTGATCAAGCTGGTGGCCGGCGAAGCGTTGCCGGCGCCCAAGCCCAGGCCGAAACCCGGTCAGGGCGGCGATGCGATGAGCGATGCCGGCCCGACGATTTTGATCATGGCGATCCTGCTGGGCGGGATTCTGCGCGTGTTCTTCGGCCGGCTGGTCGGCGCCGGCGCCGCTGGCGCGCTGGCTTTCGTCGCCGGTTGGCTGGTGATTGGAACATTGGTCGCCGCCATCTTCGCCGCGCTGCTGGCGTTCCTGTTTACGTTGATACAAGGCGGCGGAGGCCGATCGACCGGTGGCTTTGGCGGCGGCGGTTTCGGTGGCGGTGGCTTCGGTGGCGGTGGTGGTTTTGGCGGAGGTGGCGGCGGCTTCGGCGGCGGCGGCGCTTCCGGGCGCTGGTAGGAGATGGCGATGAATATCAAGCGAGTCTTCAGGCATCTTGCCTTTCCGTATTGGCGGCTCAGGCGCGCGTTTTCATCCGCCACGATGGATCGGATCGAAGCTGCGGTGATGGTTTCCGAACAGGCGCATCACGCCGAAATACGCTTCGCGGTGGAAGGCGCGCTGGATTTGTCGCCGCTGTTTCGCGGCGTCAGCGCCCGCCAACGCGCGCTGGCTTTGTTCGGTGAACTGGGGGTGTGGGATACCGAGGCCAACAATGGCGTCCTGATCTACCTGCTGCTGGCGGATCGCGATGTCGAAATTGTGGCGGATCGCGGTTTCAATGGTCTGGTCGGTTCCGTGCATTGGGAGTCGATCTGTCGCGAGATGGAGGCGATGTTCGCCCAGGACAAATTCGAAGCCGGCGTGCTGCTGGGCATCGAGCGCATCGGCAGCGTGCTGCATCAGCATTTTCCGCTGCGTCGTGATGCCGATAATGCCAATGAGCTGCCTGATCGCCCTGTCCGGGTTTGATCGGCGGGTGTTGCCCGGGGCGGCTCGGCGGTAGGAAAATGATCCCTGTCAAACAAAAGGAGTTTTTGCCATGACGTGTTCCATTCGAATGACTCTGGCTGCAATCGGTCTGGTTTTTGCAGTTTCGGCGCATGCCGAGGGGGATTACGACAAGGCCATACATGTCTATGGCTGCGCCGATTATCCGAAAGCGCTCAATCTGTTCAAACCGCTTGCCGAGAAGGGCGATGCGCTGTCGCAGTACCAGGTTGGCCTGATGATCGAACAGGGCCAGGGCGCCGATGCGAGTTACGAGGCGGCTTTGCCCTGGTACATGAAGGCGGCCGAGCAGGGTGTCGCCGATGCCTATTTTGCCCTCGGCCAGCTCTACAACCGGGGTTTGTCCGTGCCGCAGGACGCCGTGCAGGCCTACGCCTGGTTCGATCTGGCGGTTCGCGGCGGCCATGCCGTCGCCGGCGACTGGTTGAACATGCAGGCCAACAAGATGATGCCGGAACAGATTCAGCAGGCGCAGAGCGTTGCCGAGAACTGGCTCAAGAAACTCGGGAATAAATAGCGGGTTGCAGCAGCATGAATGCGGAAGGGCGCTGAGGGATGCAATCCCCAGCGCCCTTCTGTTTGCAAACGGAACTGTTTATTTGACGCGGTTGCGGTATTCGCCGGACGCGCAGTCGATTTCGATCTTGTCGCCGATTTCCACGAAAGCGGGCACCTGAATGGTGTGGCCGGTGGGTTTGATGCGGCAGGGCTTGAGCACCTTGCCGGAGGTGTCACCCTTGACTGCGGGCTCGGTGTATTCCACTTCGCGCACCACTGAACTGGGCATGTTCACGGAGATCGCCTTGCCCTCGTAGAACACCACTTCCAGCGGCATGCCGTCTTCCAGATAGGGCAGGGCTTCCGACATGTTGTCGGCTTCGATCTCGTACTGGTTGTATTCGGCGTCCATGAACACATACATCGGATCGGCGAAATAGGAGTAGGTGCAGTCCTTGCGCTCCAGGTTCACCGTCTCGAACTTCTCGTCGGCCTTGTAAACGGTTTCGCTGCCGCTGCCGGTGAGCAGGTTCTTGAATTTCATCTTGACCACGGAGGAGTTGCGGCCGGATTTCTGGAATTCGGCTTTCTGCACCACCAGCGGGTCATTGCCGACCATCACGACATTGCCGGCGCGGAGTTCTTGAGCGGTTTTCATCGGGGAGTATCCTGAAGAGAAAATAAAAAAAGCCCGCTATTTTAGCCACTTACGACAGAAGTTCAGCAAATTTGTAACAAGGTCGGGATGCGCCGCAAGTTGCCTGTCCCAGACCCTGGCGTGCGCAGTCAGCGCCGGCAGCGCCCGGCCCAGTTTCGGCCATGCTGCGGCCAGACCGGTTTCCTGATTCCAGGCGTGCCAGAGGTCGCGGGTTTGCGCGGCCAATTCGCTATCCATGTCGGCGCAATACAAATCCAGAAATGCATCCAGCTTGGGCAGATGGGCTTCATCGTCCTGGACGTAGGCTTGCCAGACCAGGGGCCGGGCCGCGAACTGGGCGCGCGTGAACGAGTCCTCGCCACGCACGAAATTCAGGTCGCATGCCCAGAGCAGACGGTCATAGCTGTCCTGATCGAGCATGGGCAGGACATGCAATGACAGAGCGCCGCGTTGCCAGGTCGTGCCGGCTGCCAGGTTTTCGCACCCCAGCCAGGCGGCAATCAGGGGTAACGCCTTGCCGCGCGGAACCAGAACCCGCACCGAATCAATGCCGTTCGCCCAGGCCTGCAACAGACCGGGCAGGGCGTTGTTTTCGTAACAGAACAAGGAAATCCGCAGTTCACCCGCCTGCTCAGCCGGCAGACCCAGATTGCTGAAGTAAGCCGCGCGCGCGGCGGCATTGGCCTGGAATCTGTCACGCTCTGGCGCAAGCCAGGCTTCTCGCGTCAAGCCGCCGGTCTGTAGGGTATAGCCGGGCATGAAGAAGTGTTTGCACAAGGCCAGGCGAGGATGCGGCGAAGGCAGGCCATGCACGCCAGCGCCCCATGCTTCTGCGGTCAGATATTCAAGGTTCAGCCAGACCGGCGGCGGCTGCCGGAGCGCCATGCGGGCGATGAATTCATCCGGCAGGTTGCATGCCAGCGCCTCGATGACGACTTCGCCGACCTCGATATCGGGCAAGAGGGATGTCCAGCGCCGGATTTCCACGCCGGCAAGCTGCTGCACCGCCAGCGTGGCATCGACTTCCGGCCGGATATGCTGGAACGCGGCCAGATCGTCCACCCACAGCCGCACCGGCAATGCATGTTCCATCGAGAGTTGTCTCGCCAGCCGCCAGCTCACGCCGATATCGCCATAGTTGTCGATGACGGTGCAGAAGATGTCCCAGGTCATGGCGTCATTATCGTGGAGATAGGGGAAATATCTTCTCTGATAGACTCGCGCCAAAAGCCAGCGTCAAGCGGTGTTGTTGGTCTGTTATCAATAATTTTCATCAAGGGAGCTGGAAATGCATTCCTGTCTGGGTTTACTAAAGAATTTGCCGGGTTTATTGCTTGCCGCAACGTTGCTGACAGGTTGCCTTGACGGCGGTGGCGAGACGGCGTCCTCGGCAGTCACCACCGCTGGCGCGGCGGCGACCTCAATCAGTGGCACCGCCGCGACTGGTGAGGCGCTGGCGGGCAGTGTGGATCTGGTCGATGCAAATGGCATTACCCGCAGCGTGACAATTGGTGCGGCGGGAGCGTATTCCATCGATACAACCGGCTTGTCGGCTCCCTTCATATTGCGCGCTACAGGCGTAGGCAATGGTGCGGGTGTCGTGCTGTTTTCCTTCGCCGATGGCGAGAGCGGTATCTTCAATATCACGCCGTTGACCCACATCGCGCTGGAACTATTACGGCGAAACCTTTTGGTGCCGCCGGCGAATGTGGCAGCGTTATTCGAGGAATGGAATGCGCAAGTCGATCCCTCCCATCTGGTCGATTTGCGGGCGGCCATGTTCCTGGGGCAGAAACTCGTCAATGCCAATCTGGAATCGCTGTTTCGCGTGCAAGGTCTGTCGCCAACAACATTCGACTTTTTGCGTACCGGCTTTACGCCTGATCGAACGGGGCTGGATGCGGTGCTGGATGCGATCAGTCTCGATTCGTTGAATGGCGAGCAGATCAGTATGCGTGTCAATGGTGTTCCCGTTTCACTGATTGTTGGCCAACGGTCAACCCTACTGTTCAATGGTGAGCTGCGGGAAATTTTCGTGATCGGCATTGATCTCACCCGCTTCACGATCGGCGATTGCAAGAGGATGCTTTTTGTCCCGAATTCTTCGGCTAACGGACCGCATGGCGCTGGCGAGCAAGTTTGCTTTTCTGCGTCGTCTAGCGAACTCTGGTTCAACAACAAGGTGCTGCGAAATCCGACGCAGAACACGACGGTAGTCTTGCCTTCCACCGCATATTTATTCACCGATTCGGCAAGCGGAACCAAATATGAAGCGCAGTTCAACGCGGGCATTCTGACCGGGATCAGTCTTTGGAACGCTGCGGATGAATTTCTTGGCATTTTCACAAGTGCTTTCGACAATATTCCTGTTGGCCCTCCTCTTGTCGATACAGGCGGCGGAGTGGTCATTACTCAATTCGGTACAGGCGGCGGATTGGTCATTTCTCAGGATTCGCCCATTACCGTGGACCCGGATTTCGATTTTCAGGTGTTTTCTGGTTTCGAGGTGACTCCTGGTTTCGGGGTGACTCCTGGTTTTCAATTTGTCACTGGTGCGGCGCTGCATATCAATGTCGATGGTGTTGCGGGCATTGACCATTTCCTCCTCGATGCGACCGCGCCGACGTCGCAGGACGCGTTCTGCGCCAATGTGGCCGTTACCAATTCGCAGATTTCCTTGAGCAATGCGCTCGGCATTCAGTTTCAGGTCGGTGATGTGTTTACGGTGAACAGTTGCACGTTCAACGGCGTGGTTGGCAATGTCACAGCGACCTTGTCGATCGCTTCACCAGTGGCGCGAATTGTGCGTTACGACGTGGGTTTCCGCTTCCAATGATCGACTGATCCTTGCGGACCAACGAAAACGGCGCCTTCAAGGCGCCGTTTTCATTTCAGATATCTCCAGCTTCGCGTCGTGCCGAATGTAGAGGTTCCATGCGTTCTCGAATCCATCGGGGGTTTCGTGGAATTGCGGAATCAGTCCGAAATATGAGTAGTGCGCCCCCCCTGTTCAGGGGGTACAAGGCGAAATCGCCGGCTGATAGCCTTGGCACAGTGGTTGTCTGCCTGAATGGCTGGCGGGCTGGGTGTTTGGGTTTTTCGATTGTTCAAGGAGTGGCAAATGCAAGGATTGTTGAGGGTGTTGAAAATCTGGTTCAGCCTGTTGGCTGCGGCCTTTTTGCTGACCGGTTGTCTGAGCGATGGCGGAGGCAGCGCTGCCACCGCAACGACTTCGATCACCGGTACTGCAGCGACCGGGGCCGCGCTTAGTGGAACTGTCGATCTGGTCGATGCCAACGGTGTTGTCGTAAGCAGGCCGATTGGTCTGTTGGGCGCGTTCGAAATTCCCACTACCGGCTTGTCGGCGCCGTTCATCCTGCGCGCCACCGGCAGCGGGCCCGGCGGAGCCATCCTGTTTTCGTTTGCCGACGGTCCGAGCGGGATTTTCAACATCACGCCGCTGACCCATATGGCGCTGGAGTTGCTGCGGCAAGATGAAGATACCCCGCCGGCTGATCTGGCCGCCCTGTTCGCTGGTTGGGGCGCACGCTTCGCGCCGGCCAATCTGGCCGACCTTCAGGCCGCAATGTTGCTGGCGCAGCGCCGGATCAACGCGACTCTGAGAACGGCGTTCGTCGACAACGGACTGACGCCGACCACGTTCGATTTCCTGCGCACCCGGTTTTCGCCGGATCGTACCGGTCTTGATGCAGTGCTGGATTCGATCACCGGTCTCGTGATCGCGGGCGGTCAGATCCAGTTCAATGTCGGCGGTGCGCCGATCACTTTCAACATCGGCATTGATATTTCCGACATCACGGTAGGCGGCGGTGCGGGGGGGGTGACTCCGGCGGCTTGCGTTGGCGGCGGTGCGACGTTGACTTTCGCTCGCAATCTCAGCGTTGCCGGTCCGCATGCCAATGGCGATCAGGTCTGCTTTGTTGCTTCCCCGACCAGTCTGGCCTTCGATGGCAAGACGCTGACCAACCCGACTCAAAATGTCGTGGTCACCTTGCCCTTCTCGGCCTATGCGTTTGTCGATGTGGCAACCGGCGCGAAATACGAAGTTGTTTTCAATGCAGGCGCTTTGCATGAGATCAACGTACTCAACAGCGCCGATGCCTTCCACGGCCAGTTCGCGGCTGCGCCTGTCGGTGGCGGCGGTGTTGGCGGTGCGGGTGGCGTGACGCTGCGTATTACCGCTGGTGGCGCCGGTCTGGCCGATGTCAATATCCCGGGTGTTACCGCGCCGGCTTCTCAGGCCGAGTTCTGCGCCGACATAAACGATACCAATTCGGCGACTTCACTGGCCAATGCACTCGGTTCGATCGGGGAGATCACGATCACCAGCTGTTCATTCGCGGGCGGGGTGGGGACGGTGAATGCCAATGTGGCGGTAACCATTCCGGTGGCGATCAGCGTGCCTTATGTGGTGACTTTCACCTTCAACTGATCGGGTTGCTTGCGGGAACGAAAACGGCGCCTTTTGGCGCCGTTTTCGTTTGGGCAGTGACGTGCCTGCTTCAGCGATTTTTCGCTTCCCGCAGTCGTTTCTGTTCGAGCGCTTGCGCTGCATCAAGTTGTTGCTGGATCGATTCCTTGAGTTTTTCAGCCTGTTCGATTTCCTGCTGCTTCTGTTTGGCGATGATGGCAGCGCTGCCTGCCGTTTCCGCTCCGCAGCCGGAGAGCATCAGTAGAAGGATCAGGAGCGGGGTAATGTGTTTGCTTGCAGGGGTCATGGATTTGTTGCCGTGTCCGCAGGAATGGAAACGACCTCGATGCGGGAACACAGATCGCTGGAAAGATGTCCGGCGGTCTCCTCTTCGCGTATGGGCCGCTTGGCGGCGAAGATCAGGCGCACATCGGCAGTAAAGGGTTTTACTCCACCCAGGCGGAACAAGCGTTTTTCCTCGATGAATTGGAGCAGGCGACTCTGTACCTCCGGGGTGGCGGCGTTGAATTCGTCCAGGAACAGCGTGCCGCCGGCGGATTGCTCGATCAGGCCCGGTTTTCTTGCATTGGCGCCGGCGAAGGCGCCTTTTTCATAGCCGAACAGTTCGGAAACCAGTTGAGTCGGCGATAGCGCCCCACAGTTCAGCGAGAAGAACGGGCCTTCCGAACGCGCCGAAATGGCATGAATGTGGCGCGCCAGGACGCCTTTGCAAACGCCGGTTTCGCCTTCCAGTGCAACCGGATTCGGCGTTGCGGCAACCTGCGCGGCAATTTCCATGGTCTGCCGCATGGGGTCGGTGGATTCGGTGGCGGCGGCATCGCCCCGCTGGCTTACGACCTGCTTCGCCAGCGGTGTCAACTGATTCGGCTTGCCGCGAAGTTCAAGAACACTCTTGATGTTGCCGAGCGCGGTGCGCGCCTGCTCAAGTTCGAAGGGCTTCAACAGGATATCGGTCACGCCCAGTTCGAATGCTTCGATATCGTTCGTTGGCGTGGCAAAACCGGTCATCAGCAGCATCGGACGTTGCGGGGCGAGGCTTTTCGAGACGCGCAGCAGTTCGAGTCCGTCCACGCCGGGCAGGCGCAAATCGGTGAGCAATGCGTCGGGGCAGTCGTCCTTGAGACTGGCGCGGGCGGACTCGCCATCGTTATGGACAATGACGGTAAAGCCGATATCACGGGCCAGTCGCGCCACGATTCTTGCCAGGACGGTGTCATCCTCGGCGATCAGCAGGGTTGGCGTCATTTCAGTTCTCATTCGGGGTAGAGGGTAATTCAAGACGGAAGATGGTGCGTCCGGGTTGTGACTCCTGCAGCGTCAGCTGTCCGCCCATTTCTTCCGCCAGTCGTTTGCAGATGGTCAGGCCGAGGCCGGTTCCCTGGCCCATGGGTTTGCTGGTCACGAAGGCTTCGAACAGATGCGAGCGCACAGTGGGATCGATGCCGGGGCCATCGTCGCGGACGGTGATGCAGGCCGGTTGCGAGCCGACCTGGACCTGGATGGTGTTGGCGCCGGCCTGCAGGGCATTGGTGGCGAGGTTGAACAGGATCTGTTCCAGGCGTGAGGGGTCGGCCCAGGCTGGTGCTTCTTCGGGGGCTTCGAGCAGCACCTGCGCGCCCTGACGCCGGGCCATGGGGGCAAGCAGGCGGACGAAGGTGGCGGCGAGCGAAGTCAGTTCCAGATGTTGGCTGCGTACAGCCGGGGCGCGTGCGACAGTCAGCATGTCACGCACGATTTCGCCGGCGCGGCGGGCCTGGGAAATGATGGTTTCGAGTGCTTGCTGGCTGTCCTCGTCGCTTGCACGCGGGAGTTCCATCTGTGCGTAGCACAGGATATTGGCCAGCGGGGTGTTCAACTCGTGCGCGACTTCGCCGGCCAATTGACCGACTGTCGCCAGGCGTTGTGCGGTTTGCGCGGCATACAGCGCTTCGTTGCGGACATGGGCTGCTTCTTCCAGCGCGGAGACATGTTCGGCAACGCGGGATTGCAATCCTGAAAGCGCAGCGGCGAGTTCACGAACCTCGGCCGGGGCGGTGGTGTCGGCCAGTGTGGGATGCGTGAAATTGCCCTGCTCAAGCAATGAGCGCACCGGGCTGATCAGACGCGAGACCAGCATGCGGCGCAGGCCGTAGAACGCAAACACCGAAAACAGCGCCAGGCCGGCAGCCAGCAGCCCGGCTACGCGCCAGGCGGCCAGATGGGATTCACCGCCGTCGTACTGAACCGAGACCGAGCCGATTTCTTCCCCGGCAGCTACAAGCGGGACGCGTTGCAGATCCTGGTTGTCGATGGAGGCGCCGGCATGCCCGAGCACTACGCCGTCGGCGCGGCGAATCTCGATGTAGCTCAGGCCGCTGTGCTTGACCAGCTCCGATACGTTGCGCTCCAGGCTGTCGTAGTCGCGCTGCAGAACCGCATCCACCGACATTTCGGCCAGTTGAGAGGCAAGCACGCGTGATTTTTCCGCCAGTACCTGGTCCAGCAGGTGATGCACGCTTTGCCAAAGGGCCAGACCCAGCACCAGAAAGAATGTCAGCCAGGCCGCACCCAGATAGACGGTCAACCAGTACGAAAGCGAGCGGGGTCTCATGGCGGACCGGCTTTCTTCAGCAGGCGTCGCAAGGCGTTGAAGTCGCTGTCGTTGATCTGAACGAAGGCGGTGTTTTCACCCAGGGCGAGAATGGCATCCTGACCGGCTTCGTCCGGCAGCAACAGCGCCTTTCGCACCTTCTGTATGGCCGCAGCGGGCAGTGTGGGGCCGGCTGCGATGACGTGCGGCGGCAGAGATGGCGATTTTGCGATGATCCTGAGGCCGCGCGGCAGATAGGTCTTGGCGACATCCAGTCGCAGTCCGCCGGCGTCCATGTCGCCATGCAATACGGACAGCGCGACGCGTTCATGGCGTTCCAGATAAGCCACTTTGCCGAGATCGGATAGTTTGAGGCCAGCCTCGGCCAGCATCAGTCTGGGCGCGATCGCGCTGGCCATGGTGTTTTCGGCGCCGAAAGCGACACTGCGTCCCTTCAGATCGGCCAGTCGGCGGATGCGACTGTTCGAGCGGACTACGATGGCGCTCTGGTAGAAGGCCATGCAGCCTTCCGCCTTGCCTGCCAGGATATCCAGGGCGACGTTTTCGCGTGCAACCACATAGGGAGCGGGATCGAGATAGGCCAGTTGCGCGCGGCCGTCGATGAGCATCGCAATCTGTTCTTCGTGATTCCGGGCGATGACCAGACGGATCGTCTGGCCGAGTACGTTGGAGAGATACAGGGAGAGCGGGCGGAAATGCTCGAACAGGTGCGAGGGTGTATCGAACGGATGCACGACGAAGACCACCGGCGCCTGCGCGGCTCGCGCCAGCCTGGGAAGCGGCGTGAGGGCGGCAAGTGACAGGGCGATGAACAAGCGTCGGTTCATGGTTGTTTGCCTCCGCCGATCGACAGGCGGTCAGCCTCCCATGCTTTCGTGCGGAGAAGCCTGTGAAGTGCCGGGAAAATAGAACGTGTTTGAATGGTCATCCTGCGCGAACAAACGAAAACAGACGAAATAATACTGGACGGCGAGTAACGGACAATTTTATCCCGTTATCTTGGCCGCCATGCGCTATTGATGCCCTGGCTGAACGGGGTTTTCTGCCTTTCGTCAAACCCTTGTACGGCGCTTGAATATGTCCTGCTGCGGTCGCACCAACTCGGTGTCATGGTTGCGATTGCCGCTCGGGCGGAGGCTGAACGGGGGGCATCCTTGCAGCGATGCGCGGCGCCTGGGTGGCCAGTTCGAGCGCTGCGCGGATGCGCTGGTGATCTTTCGCGCGCAGGCCCTCGACCAGGGCGCGCGAGGCATCGCGGCGCAACTCGGCGTACCTGCGCAGGGAGTCAAGCGCGGCGGCGGATGGTGCGGCTGCGCCGAGGCGAACTCTGGCCAGTTGTTCGAAGCTGACTGCATACGGACTGCTGACTTCATTTTCGATGCGTCCGGCGAGATCATCGAACGAATGACTGTCTTCGGCTGCCCGGTTGAGGATGGCGCCCCAGCGGGCGCTGATGCGCGCGTCAGCGCCGAGAAACTCGCTGATTTCGTCGCGCGCCAGCAGTTCCTCGCTCCAGCGATAGCGCGCGGCGGGGATGTTGGCGATCAGCCAGGCCAGGCTGACAATCAACGCCCCGGCGGCAAGCCAGCGCATTCGTCCACCCGTTTGCGGCGGCGCCAGCGCCCTGCCGGTCAGGATGCCGGCGAGCAGTCCGCCGATGTGGGCGGCATTGTCGATGCCGGCGATTTGCAGTCCGAGCACGATGGTCACCACCGAAAATCCGGCCGCGCCCCAGAACAGCCATTTGAACTCGGACGGGTTGAGATCTGCTCGCTCGCGCCAGAGAAACACCATCAATGCGCCATAGACCCCGAAAATCGCGCCCGACGCTCCGCCGGAGACCGCGCCATCGCCCTGGGTGACCAGCGATAGCAGGTTGCCGCCGAGGCCGCTGCAAAAATAGATCAGCCCGAATCGAAGCGGACCGTACATACGTTCAACCAGGCGGCCGCCATCCCACAGAGAAAGCATGTTCATGGCGAGATGAAAGAGGCCGAAATGCAGGAACAGGGCGCTGCCCAGACGCCACCATTCGCCATCCTTGGTGGCCGGGCCGAAGTTGGCGCCCCAGGCCAGTTGCACGCTGTTCGAGGTATGCCAGACTCCGGCGCCAAAGCCGAGCATGACCACGAATACCAGGAGGTTGGTCGCGATCAGCAATTGCGTCACCGGCACGCGCGCAACGCGTTGTTCGAGCTGTTCGATGAGCGGTGGGCGGGAAGGGGGCAAGGCGGGCGGGGCAGGGCGGAGGATGCGGCAAGCATACTGCGACTGGCCCGCCTCGGCGATGCGCGCGTGAACCGGTCGCCGAAGCGGGCAATTGTCGTGGAGGCGAGTCCGGTGGAAGATGCGGCAGTCACGCTAAAGCTAGAAAAAAATGAGCCTCGACATTTCCCTGGAATTTCTCGCCAGTCCGCCTGATTCGAGCCTGCTCTACAGCGGGTCATACGATCCCTGGCTGGTGATGCTGTCCGTGCTGATTGCGATCTTCGCCGCGTATGCCGCGTTTTCGGCGATTGGAATGGCCCAATCTTCCAGTCGCCGTGGAAGCGGTCCGATCTGGCTGCTGGTCGGCGCGCTGGTCATGGGCGGCGGCACCTGGTCCATGCATTTCATCGGCATGCTGGCGCTGCGCCTGCCCTGTCGCGTCAACTACGATACCGACATCACGCTGCTTTCGATCCTGCCCGGCATTCTGGCCAGTGCGGTGGCGCTGGGGCTGATCAGCCGGCCGCGCTTCAGCAACGGCAGCCTGTTCGTCAGCGGTCTGTTTCTGGGCCTGGGTATCGGCGTCATGCACTACACGGGCATGGCGGCGCTGCGCCTCGACGGTCTGGTGCGTTATGACCCCTTCCTGTTTGCTGTTTCGATTCTGGTCGCCGTGATGCTGGCCTGGGTCGCTCTGTCGATCAATTACCGGTTGCGTGCACGCGCCGAGAGCGGTCGTCGATGGCTGCAACTGATCAGCGCGGTGGTGATGGGCTGCGCCGTGTCGGGCATGCATTACACCGCCATGGCAGCGGCGTATTTCCTGAGCGACAGCAACCCCAACATGCCCGAGTCGATGTTGAAGCCGGCACTGCTCGCCTCGCTGGTCAGCGCAGTCACCATTTTGCTGACCTCGCTGGTTCTCGTGGCAATTGCGGTGCGGCGTCATCTGGCAATGGCGCGGCAACTGCGAGCCAGCGAACAGAAGTTGCGGCGCATGCTGGAAACCACACAGGAAGGTTTCTGGATGGTTGATCCGGAACATTGCATCCTTGAGGTCAACCCAGCGCTGTGCGCCATGCTGGAGCGATCCCGGTCCGAAATCATCGGCGCCAACCTGTTTGACCTGCTGCGGACTTCGGACCACCCGGTATTTCTCGCCGCAGCCGGTGTCCGCAATGGCGGCGCAAACCGCTTTGAAATGGCCCTGCGACGACCGGATGGCAGCTTGCTGGCCTGCGAATTCAGCATTACCCGGATGCAGGATGATGAAGGGAACCCGAGTGGTCTGTTCGCGTTGGTCAGCGACATTACCCAGCGCAAGCAGGCGGAAGAACAAATCCGCAATCTCGCTTTCTACGATGTACTGACGCAACTGCCGAATCGTCGCCTGTTGCTCGACCGGCTTGGTCAGGCGCTTGCCGCCAGCCATCGCAGCGGGCAGTTCGGCGCCATCCTGTTTCTTGATCTGGATAACTTCAAAACCGTCAATGACACCCAGGGCCATGACGTAGGCGACCTGCTGCTGACGGAAGTGGCGCGGCGACTGCGCGCCAGCGTGCGCGACGACGACACCGTGGCGCGTCTGGGCGGCGATGAATTCGTCGTGTTGCTGGAGGGCTTGCATTCCGCGCAGGCGATCGCGGCGGCGCAGGTCGAGACGGTCGCCGAGAAATTGCGCGAAGCGATCAATCAGCCGATCAGCATTCAGGGCCGCGAATTTCACAGCACGCCCAGCATTGGCGTCTGCCTGTTCTTCAATCATCAGGTCCGCGTTGACGAACTGCTCAAGCGCGCCGATGTGGCGATGTACCAGGCCAAGGATGCCGGGCGAAACGCGATCCGTTTCTTTGACCCGGCCATGCAGGCGGCGCTGGATGCGCGCATCGCGCTGCTGGCCGACCTGCGCCACGCGCTGGCGCAGGAACAATTTCACCTTGAGTACCAGGCCCAGGTCGATTTGCAGGGGTGCATCGTCGGCGCCGAAGTTCTGCTGCGGTGGCGGCATCCCGAGCGCGGGCCGATTTCGCCGGGGCATTTCATTCCGCTGGCGGAAGAAAGCAACCTCATCGTGGAGATCGGCCATTGGGTGCTGCAAACAGCCTGCGACCAGATTCGTAGCTGGCGGGAAAACCCGGCCGCACGCGGCCTGCGCTTGGCGGTCAATGTCAGCGCGCGACAGTTTCGCCAGAACAATTTCGTGCAGCAGGTCGAAGCGGCGCTGCGCAGCAGCGGCATCAGTCCGGCGCAACTGAAACTGGAACTGACCGAGAGTCTGGTATTGCATAACGTCGCCGATACCATCGCCAAAATGCAGGCCTTGAAGAACCTGGGCGTTGGTTTTGCAATGGACGACTTCGGCACCGGCCATTCCTCCCTGTCATATCTCAAACAACTGCCGCTCGACCAGTTGAAAATCGACCAATCCTTTGTGCGCGATGTCGCCACCGACCCAAATGACGCGGCCATTGTGCAAACCATCATCGTCATGGCAAAAAGCCTCGGCCTCGATGTCATCGCCGAGGGCGTGGAAACCGAGGCGCAACTTGCATTCCTGCGCGCACACAATTGCCCGGCATTCCAGGGTTATCTGTTCAGTCGACCTGTGGCGCTGGCCCAATTCGAAGCGTTATTGTTGCGCCCGAATAAAATTCACCCACTTCAAAAAAGCGAATCCTGATCGTGTCCAACTCCTCCCTTACCCGCTTCAACATTCAGAACCTCATGGACAGCAGCGGCGTGCGCTTCGGCACCAGCGGCGCGCGCGGCCTGGTGGCCGACATGACTGCCGAAATCTGCTACGCCTATACGGCGGCTTTCCTGCAAGTGATCGACCCTTCGGCGAAAGGCGCAGCCGGTGGCCGCGTCGCGCTCGGCATGGACCTGCGGCCGAGCAGCCCGGACATCGCCCGCGCCTGCGTGGCAGCGATCCGGCAGAGCGGGCTGGAAGCCGATTTCTGCGGCGTGCTGCCGACGCCGGCATTGGCCTATTACGCCCAGGAACAGGGCATTCCGGCGATCATGGTGACCGGCAGCCACATTCCCTTTGACCGAAACGGCATCAAGTTCTATCGCGCCAGCGGCGAAATCACCAAGGCGGATGAAATCGGCATCGCATCGGCCACGGTCAGCCTGCCCGGCGAACTCCAACTTCTCCCCTTGCCCGAGGTGAACTCGCAGGCACGCGGGTTGTACATCGAACGCTATCTGAAATTCTTTCCGCGCAACGTGCTGGCCGGCATGCGTCTGGGCTTCTACGAACACTCCAGCGTCGCGCGTGATTTGTTGCATGAACTCCTGCGCGGACTCGGCGCCGAGGTCATTTCACTTGGCCGTACCGACCAGTTCGTGCCCATCGACACCGAAGCGGTCGCCGAAGCGGACATCCAGCAGGCGCGGCGCTGGGCCGCCGAACATGGCTTCGACGCGATTCTTTCCACCGATGGCGACGCCGACCGGCCGCTGCTGGGCGACGAATCGGGCAATTACCTGCGCGGCGATGTGGTCGGCATCCTGTGCGCCCAGACGCTGGGCGCGGCCGCCGTCGCCACGCCGGTCAGCAGCAATACCGCGCTGGAAAAGTGCGGGGCTTTCGCGCATGTGGCGCGTACCCGCATCGGCTCGCCCTACGTCATCGAAGGCATGGAAAAGCTGATTCATGGCGGCGCGCGGCATGTCGTCGGCTTTGAAGCCAACGGCGGTTTTCTTGTCGGCTCGACGCTGGAGAAAAACGGCCATGCTCTGCACCCTTTGCCGACGCGGGATGCCGTGCTTCCGATCATCGCGTTGCTGGTGTTGGCGCGCGAGCGCGGCGTGCCGGTTTCGCAACTCCCCGCCAGCCTGCCGCCACGCTTTACCGCCAGCGACCGCATCCAGAACTTCGCGACCGAGAAAAGCCGGCAACTGATCCAGCGCCTGGCCGGATCGGGGGTTGAATCCAATATCCCGCTGCATGAATTCCTCGCGCCCCTGTCCGTTGAACCGGCCGGCATCGACCAGACCGACGGCTTGCGCATCACCCTGACCAACGGCGAAATCGTCCATCTGCGTCCCTCCGGCAACGCCCCGGAACTGCGTTGCTACGCCGAAGCGGAGAGCCAGGCCAGGGCCGGCGAACTGGCGCTGGCCTGCTTGCGTCGAGTCGAAGACTTCAATCCGGCATGAATGCCTGGTGAGGCGTTGTTCAGGCGGGTTCGCAGGCGTAATGCATTGGAGCGGCAAAAAATAGCCTTGCCCGGGCTCTTGAAATAACGTGTCTGCGTCCCTACCATTAGCACTCGTTGGAGCTGAGTGCTAATCACTGGCTCCCGATTGAACCACTCTTGTTTAAACACGGATTCCTTTAGGAGGAAAGTAATGAAGATTCGTCCGTTGCATGACCGCGTCGTTGTCAAACGTATGGAAGAGGAGCGCAAGACCGCTTCCGGCATCGTCATCCCCGATACCGCTACCGAGAAGCCCGATCAAGGCGAGATCATCGCCATCGGCGCCGGCAAGAAAGACGACAAGGGCAACCATATCGCGCTGGACGTCAAGGTCGGCGACCGCGTCCTGTTCGGCAAGTATTCCGGCCAGACCGTCAAGGTTGACGGCGAAGAGCTCCTCGTCATGCGCGAGGAAGACATCATGGGCGTGATCGAGAAGTAATGTTCCCGTTCGCGCTTCAGCGCGAATGCGAGAACGTCATCCCGGCAAAAGCCGGGATCCCAATACCCAATCCACTACCTCGATTCCGGCTTTGACCGGAATGACGTAATAGATATCAGGAGATACAAGCAATGGCAGCAAAAGACGTACGTTTTGGTGATTCCGCCCGTGCCCGCATGGTCGCAGGTGTCAATGTCCTGGCCAACGCGGTCAAGGTCACCCTCGGCCCGAAAGGCCGCAATGTCGTGCTCGACCGCTCGTTCGGCGCCCCCACGGTGACCAAGGACGGCGTGTCCGTGGCCAAGGAAATCGAACTCAAGGACAAGCTGGAAAACATGGGCGCGCAGATGGTGAAAGAGGTCGCTTCCAAGACCTCCGACATCGCCGGTGACGGCACCACCACCGCCACCGTGCTGGCTCAATCCATCGTCAACGAAGGCATGAAGTTTGTTGCCGCCGGCATGAACCCGATGGATCTGAAGCGCGGCATCGACAAGGCCGTGGTCGCCGTCGTCGAAGAACTGAAGAAGATTTCCAAGCCTTGCACCACGACCAATGAAATCGCCCAGGTTGGCTCGATCTCGGCCAACGCCGACGCAGAAATCGGCAAGATCATCGCCGATGCGATGGACAAGGTCGGCAAGGAAGGCGTGATCACCGTCGAAGACGGCAAGTCACTGGAAAGCGAACTCGAAGTCGTCGAAGGCATGCAGTTCGATCGTGGCTACCTGTCGCCCTACTTCATCAACAATCCGGACAAGCAGATCGCGATTCTGGACAACCCCTTCGTCCTGCTGCACGACAAGAAGGTTTCCAACATCCGTGACCTCCTGCCCGTACTCGAGCAGGTCGCCAAGGCCGGTCGTCCGCTGCTGATCATCGCCGAAGATGTCGATGGCGAAGCGCTGGCCACCCTGGTGGTGAACAACATCCGCGGCATCCTCAAGACCGTCGCCGTCAAGGCCCCGGGCTTTGGCGATCGTCGCAAGGCCATGCTGGAAGACATCGCCATCCTGACCGGCGGCACGGTGATCGCCGAAGAAGTCGGCCTGACCCTGGAAAAAGCCACGCTGAAGGATCTCGGCCAGGCCAAGCGCGTCGAAGTCTCGAAGGAAAACACCACGCTGATCGACGGCGCCGGTGTGGAAGACACGATCAAGGGTCGCGTCACGCAAATCCGTGCCCAGATCGAAGAAGCCACCAGCGATTACGACAAGGAGAAGCTCCAGGAACGCGTGGCCAAGCTGGCCGGCGGCGTCGCGCTGATCAAGGTGGGTGCCGCGACCGAAATGGAAATGAAGGAAAAGAAGGCCCGCGTCGAAGACGCGCTGCACGCCACGCGTGCCGCCGTTGAAGAAGGCATCGTCGCAGGCGGCGGCGTTGCGCTGCTGCGTGCCCGTTCGGCCATTACCGTCAAGGGTGACAACCACGAACAGGACGCCGGCATCAAGATCGTGATGCGGGCCCTGGAGCAGCCGCTGCGCGAAATCGCCGCGAATGCCGGTGATGAGCCGAGCGTGGTGATCAACAAGGTACTCGAAGGCAAGGGCAACTTCGGCTACAACGCCGCGACCGGCGAGTACGGCGACATGGTGGCGATGGGCGTGCTGGATCCGACCAAGGTGACCCGCTTCGCGCTGCAGAACGCCGCTTCCGTTGCCGGCCTGATGCTGACCACCGATTGCATGGTGGCCGAGCTGGTCGAAGACAAGCCGGCCGGCGGTGGCGGCATGGGCATGGGCGGTATGGGCGGCATGGGTGGCATGGGTGGCATGGATATGTAATTGGATTCGTCGGCGGCTTTGCCGCTGACTTCACCAATGACATATCCAAAGTAACGAACAGGGGGAACCCAGGTTCCCCCCGTACCCCCGTCCTACTGGGGCTGTGCTTTATCGAAACCCCCGACTCTGGAAACAGGGTTGGGGGTTTTGCTTTGGAGGTGGCGTAATGATTGCTGCATTGCGGCAATCGTCATAAAAAAATACGGGTTGTGACCGGACTTTCCCCCTTCTTGACGTCTATACTAAAAAAACTTGATTCTGAAACAGGGCAAATCCGCCGAAAGGTGGAGGCGCAAAGTCACCAGCCTAAAGGATGCAGCAAAAGCGTCCCACGGCAGCGGAACCACCAGGAGATCAACATGGCCAGCGTCGTCAGCCCCCGCTCGTTCGTGGACGTGGATCCAGAGCGGAATTTTCCCAAGTCGCATCGTGATCACCAGCGTGCCCTGCAGGCTGGTGCATGCGCGCACCCGGACGCAGACCGCCGACCCGGCGCTGCAGAATGTACGCCATCCTTGCTCCCACGTTTTTCTGCGGAGGCGCTTCATGGCTAACGACGGCATCTATCGCAAGACCGAAAAAGGTCGTACCGAAATCGCGACCCGCGCCAACAGGCTCGGCTTGCGCGAGCGGACCATGCTGATCATGGTCGACGACAAGACAACCCGCTCCGGCCTGTTGGCGAAAAACTCCCATCCGACCAGCGAAGGCATTCTCAACTCTCTGCTGGCCGACGGTTATATCGAGATAGCGTCCGGAACCGAGGCTGCCGGCTCCGGATCGGCTTCGACTACCCCGGCCGCATCGACCGCAATAGCCGCACCAACGGCGCCGACGCCAGTGCAGCCGGACGTCGAGGTATCGCTGCAATCGGCTTCGCGTTATGCCTGTCGTGCCCTCGTTACCTTCCTCGGGCCGGGGGCCGACGACCTGACGGCGCTGGTCGAGAAATGCAAGGACGTTGGCGAACTCACTGCCCGTTTCGAGAAGTGCCGCGACGTGATTCAGGCCATGGCGGGCAAGCGAAAGGCCGAGGAGTTCTGGGCCGGTGCCAGTGCCCGCTTGCCAAAAGCCTGATCTGTGGCAAGCTGGGCGGTGATCATAGAGCCGCGCCGGATCCCCCATAGCCAAGTGCCCCCATGAGAATACTGCTCGCAGAAGATGACCGCATCATTTCCCAGGGCTTGATCTCCGCCTTGCGCAAGGCGGGTTACGCCGTCGATCATGTCAATAACGGCGCGGATGCAGACACGGCGCTGCTGTCCCA
>CAMDGQ010000054.1 GCA_945897955.1 Tepidiphilus sp. J10
ACGATGTCGCTGGCCGCCATGACCTCCTTCAGATCACTCCGATGGCCGGTGAAGGTGATGCGCCCATCCAGGCCGAGATCACGGCATTGCTGCTGCAATTCCTGCATGAATTCGCGACGGCGCGGATGCGCCTCGCCGACGATGAGTCCATGCACATCCTTGCCGTCGGCGACCAGTTGCTGCATCACCTGGATGAAATCCTCCTGCCCCTTCCAGCGGGTCACCCGCGCCGGCAGAGTCAGCACCTTGCGGTCGGCCAGTTCCGGAAAATCGGCCTGCCATTGCGCCAGCCATTCATCCGATGGCCGGTAACCGTGCGGGAACTGTGCCGGATCGACGCCGCGCGGAATCAGCCGGATATGGCTGGGCGGAACATGCGGGTAATGCTCGCGGATATACGCCACGATCATGTCCGAGATGGCGATGACCCGTTCTCCGCGCGACATCACCGCACCGTAACGATTGACCGAGTAGGGACCATGTATCGTGGTTACCAGATGCGGCCGGGTGGAAGGTGACATCCCGCGCCAGGCGAGATAGCAGACCCAGGCCGGCATGCGCGAGCGGACATGCAGAATGTCCACATTCTCGGCACGCAGGAAACGACGCAGCCGGCCGATGTAACGCAGCAGCGTCAGCGGCGATTTGCGGCCGACATCCCAGGCCAGGTGTTCGCTGCCCTCGCGTTCGAGTTGCGCCACCAGACGCCCGCCGGCGGAAATGACGATGGAGCGGTGTCCGTGTCCGACCAGGTATTTGCCCACTTCCAGCGTGCCGCGCTCGACGCCGCCGGATTCCAGTGCCGGCAGCACCTGCACGACGGTCAGGCGACGCTGGTCACTGCGCGGCACGATTGCCCGTTTCCCGCGCAACGGCAACGGCCGCGGCGGCGATGCCGGCGCGGTTCCAGTGCGTGTCGTCCAGCCACCAGATGAATTGGCCTTGCGCCAGCGCGGCGTCGGCGGCGGCGACCAGGCTGGGGGTCAGGTCGGTGCAGCGCCAGCGATGCTGCTCGCACAACTGCGACAAGGCTTGCCACTGCGCATTCGGCGGAGCGGGCTTGCCGAGATGACGGGCATAGACCCGGTAATTGGTCGGGATGAAGAACACCTGCTCGACTTCGCCGGCCAGCGCGATCAGATCGGTCTTCAGTGCAGCGGGCAGTTCCAGCTGTTGGCGTTCACTGACCGAAATATAGGGCGTGTACAGCCCCATTTTCTGCCCGGCCAGCGTCTCGATGCGCACGCTGTCGGAAGCCTTGATGCTGCCGGCCCTGGTGGCACGGGCGTAGAGGGACTTGGTGACGCGATACAGATCGCTGCCGGTGAAGAAGCCGTAGTACTCGCCGGCATAGCGCGCCAGCAGCGAGGGTTGCCCGGTTTTTGCGGGCTTGTAGGCGGACTCGAAATCGTTGCCCTCGAACAGGAACAACGCGGCGCGCACCGGGCCGGGGTGTTGACGGCGGAAAGCGCGCCAGACCGCGAGATAGTCGGAAATGTCGCCTGGATGCCCGAGGTTGTAGGCGGTGATGCCATGATCGCGTGTCAACTGCGTGCTCAGCGTGTCGGCCTGGCTGTCACCCATGCCAACCACGAAGGAGTCGCCGATCAGCACCAGATCGCCGTCGGCGTAGTCGCGGTCATTGCGGAAGCCGGCGCTGTCGGTCTGGAACACCACCTTGCGCGGCTGCGCCAGATCGGCTGCGGTCAACGCCTTCAGATCACCGTGCGGCGCGGTCATCTCGATGCGGGCGTTCTTGCGGTAGGCGCGATGACCCTGGGCATGATCCTGTTGCACCAGTTGTTCATGCGGCCGGTAATACATCGCCTTGTCGAGGCCGAGCAGGTGGATCGCGAAGCTGCAAATCAGCGTCGCCACAGCGAGCGACAGCGTGGTGGCGACGGCCGGCATTGTTCCGGCCCAGAAGTAGAAGATGCCCAAACCAATCAGGATCGCGAGCTGGATGCTGCCTGGCACGCCGTAAAACAGCAGCAGATGCAGCGAGGCGAGCAGGGCCAGCGCAGTGATCCAGTGACGCGATGAGGTCAACCCGGCCATCGGCTCAATCCAGCTCGAACGCGGTTTCGTAGTTCAACTTCAGCGCGGGATCCTGCTCTTCCTTGCGCATCAGGCAATTGCCGACCGCGAGCAATTCGATTTCGGTGCCCATGAAGCAGCGGAAGGCGTCTTCCGGCGTGCAGACGATGGGTTCGCCGCGCACGTTGAAACTGGTGTTGACCACCACCGGGCAGCCGGTGAGTTCGTTGAAGCGGGAAATCAGCGCGTGATAGCGCGGATTGGTGCCGACATGCACGGTTTGCACGCGCGCCGAGTAGTCCACATGCGTGACCGCCGGGATGTCGGAGCGCGGCACGTTCAGCTTGTCGATGCCGAACAGTTGCCGTTCCGCTTCGCTCATCGTCTTGCGGCGGGCTTCGACCACGTCGGCCACCAGCAGCATGTACGGGCTGTCGCCATCCAGCTCGAACCATTCCGCGACCTGTTCGCGCAGCACCGAGGGCGCAAACGGGCGGAACGACTCGCGATATTTCACTTTCAGGTTCAGCGTTGACTGCATGCGCGGCGAACGCGGATCGCCCAGAATTGAGCGGCCGCCCAGCGCGCGCGGGCCGAATTCCATTCGGCCCTGGAACCAGCCCAGCGCCTTTTCATCGGCCAGGCCGCGCGCGCAGGCATCGCACAGGGCGGCGTCGTCGAGCACGCTGAACACCGCGCCGGCCGCGCGCAGGCGATGCTCGATGTCCGCTTGTTCGAATTCGGGGCCGAGATAGGCGCCGCGCATGGCGTCGGGTTTCACGGCCTGACGCGGCTGGTGGAGGTGCAGGTAATGCCCGATCAGTGCCGCGCCGAGCGCGCCGCCGGCATCGCCCGCTGCCGGTTGAATCCACAGGTTCTTCGCAGCGCCGTCGCGCAGCACCTTGCCGTTGCCGACGCAATTGAGAGCGACACCGCCGGCCAGACAGACGTTCTCGATGCCGGTTTCCGCGACCGCCGAACGCACCAGGCGCAGCATGGCCTCCTCGGTTACCGCCTGCACCGAGGCGGCCAGATCCATTTCGCGCTGGGTCAGGGCCTGTTCCGACTTGCGCGGCGGTGCGCCGAACAGGTCGTGGAATTTGGCCGAGGTCATGGTCAGACCGGTGCAGTAGTCGAAATACGACATGTCCAGATGGAAGCTGCCGTCCGGCTTCAGGTCGATCAGGTGATCGAGGATGGTTTGTGCGTATTTCGGCTGACCGTAGGGCGCCAGGCCCATAACCTTGTATTCGCCGGAATTGACCTTGAACCCGGTGTAATAGGTGAATGCCGAGTAGAGCAGGCCGAGCGAGTGCGGAAAGTGGATTTCCTTGATCATCTCCAGCCGGTTGCCGCGGCCGATGGCGAGCGAGGTGGTGGTCCACTCGCCGACGCCGTCCATGGTCAGCACGACGGCCTCGTCGAACGGCGACGGGTAGAAGGCGCTGGCGGCATGGCTCAGGTGATGCTCGGAGAACAAAAGGCGTGCCGGATCGATTTTTTCTTTCCCGTAACGCTTCAACTCGGACAGCAGCAGATCTTTCAGAAACAGCTTTTCCCGCAGCCAGATCGGCATCGCGGTCTTGAAAGAGGCGAAGCCGCGCGGCGCGAAGGCGAGATAGGTTTCCAGCAGGCGCTCGAACTTGAGCAAGGGTTTGTCGTAGAACACGATGCGATCGACATCGGCCAGCGCGATGCCGGCCCGCTCCAGGCAGAACGCGACGGCCTGATGCGGGAAGCCGGCATCGTGCTTCTTGCGCGTGAAGCGTTCTTCCTGCGCCGCCGCGACGATCTCGCCGTCAATCAGCAAGGCGGCGGCGCTGTCGTGGTAGTAGGCGGAAATGCCGAGGATTTTTACGGAAGCGGGCACTTTTTGCTCAGAACAGCGTGTAGATGAAGGGTGCCACCGCCGAACCCTGCGCCAGGATCAGCAAGCCGCCGAGCAGCAGCATGACGATCAGGATGGGCAGCAGCCAGAATTTCTTGCGGCTGCGCATGTAGAGCCAGAGTTCGTGCAGAAAAGACATGGATATTCCTTGATTCGAGCCGTGCTTAAGATTGGGGCTTTAAAACTGGCGCGGCAGGCTGTCGGGAGCCGGGCCGGGCGGTTGGCGGGCGATCCAGTAAGTCGTCGCTTGCGGATCGCGCTTCAGGCGCAACGGGTCTTTGCCGAGGAGTTTGAAGATCAGGCCGATCGGCACGATGGTCAGCACATAGATCAGTCCCAGTACAACCGGATTGACGATTTTGTGCATGAATGCGCCGAGCCGGGTCCAGAGTCGGTTGAGCGGGGTCAGCGTGGCGGGGAAAAACAGGGTAGCAAGCGCAAACAACGCGGCCACGAGCAACGCCCAGACACGCGGCATCGCTGCATCGAGCAGCGGCCAGAGTCCGATGAGGCAGAAAACGGCGGTGAACACCCAGCCGAACTCCCGGTTCGACGCGGTTTTGATTGGGGCAGCGGCGGGGCTTTGCGTGTGATCCATGGTTTGTCTATGCCCGCGCGGGCGGCTGATTCGGTCGGGCGGCAATCATACCGTCAGGCCGCGTGGCTGTGGGCTGATGGATTCAGCCACTTTTCCACGATCAGGCCGGCGACGCGCTCGGCCTCGTTGAATGCCTGTCCCGGCGGCGTCAACGGCTGGCCGGGCCGCCAGGCGTCAATGGGTGCCACCCATCCCTCCGCGATCAGCTTTTCCACCCCGCGCCCAACCCGGCTGGCGCGCGAAGCCGGCAACCTGAGCAGTCCGACGCCGGCGCCGGCGGTGAGCGCTTCATACAGCATCGAGACGCTGTCCTCGGTGACCCAGACCTGGCCGGCCCCGGCCAGCGCGTGTTCCAGCCAGCCGGGGCCGGTCCGATCGTGCGGCATCAGTTTGAGGTTGTCCGGCAGCGGACGCGGCAACGCGGCCAGAAAGGTCGCGGGTGTGCGCCGCGATGTGGTCAGTTGCCAGGTGACGCGCGGCGTGGTGCGGGCGATGGTCTCAACCGCTCCGCTCACGACCGCGTCATCCCAGCCATAGTGGCTGGAGAGGCCGCCGATCAGCATCAGGCCTTGCTCGGGCGCGGACGTCGTCGCGGTCTGTACGTCATTGAGCACGCCGCGTATGGCGACGACATTGTCGCGGACGGGGGGATTGTCATGTTCCGGAATGACGCACAGGTCGAACAACCTCAGCGGCAGGCTCGGCCGCATCAGTACCACGACCTTGCCACCGAATTTGTCACCCAATGCGCGCCGCGCCGCCAGCACGGCAAAATGCGTGGCATGGCCGGCGGCGAGCAGGATATCCGGCGCCGGCAGGTCCGGTGGCAGGCCGTCTCCCGAGGGAAAACGGCCACGCATCCATTGCCAAAAAGCTGTGCCACGTGCGGGCGCCGGCAGGTCGTGGCAGGCTCCCGGCCGAATTCTCAGCAGCGCATGCGCCAGGCCCAGTGTCTGCTTTTCATGACCGGGCTTGCCATCGGTGAAGCGCCAGATGATCAGGTTTTGCTCAGAACGGGATGTCATCGTCCATGTCGTTCAACCCGACGGGGCTTGCTCCGCTTGCCGGCTTGGCGGCGCGTGTCGGAGCGGAAGACATGCCTTCCGACGGCCCCGAGTCGTAATCGGCCATACCGCCGCCACCGCCGCTTCTGCCGCCCAGCATCTGCATGCGGTCGCCGCGAATTTCCGTGGTGTAACGGTCGTTGCCGTCCTTGTCCTGCCATTTGCGCGTGCGCAGGCTGCCTTCGACATAGATCTGGCTGCCCTTCTTCAGGTACTGGCCGCAGATTTCGGCGGTCTTGCCGAAGAAGGCGACCGAATGCCATTCGGTGACTTCCTGCATCTCGCCGCCGCGATCCTTGTACTTGTCGGTGGTGGCGATGCGCAGATTGGCGATCGCATCGCCGCTGGGCATGTAGCGCATTTCCGGGTCTTTCCCCAGATTGCCGATGATGATGACCTTGTTGACGGATGCCATTTAGTTTCCTCCTTGAAGTAGATGTCGAATGCCTTCCTCGTCCCAGCCGGTTTGCGCGACCTTCAGCAAAACGGAGCCTTCCTCGGGCAGCACGGTGACCGCTTCGACGCCGGTGAATACGGTGAGTCGGGTGGCCAGGCGTTGCGCCTCTTCGGCCGAAATGACGCCGATGTGGAACATCTGGGTTTTTACACGCGGCGGCGGCGTCATGCTGGCGGCGAGGAGCAGCCAGATCGCCATCAGGCCGGCGCAGAACGCGAACACCACACCGAAGCCCTGGTTCTGCGCCAGCCAGCCGCCGGCCGCGCCGCCGAAAAACAGGCCCAGCGCCTGCGAGGTGTTGTAAACGCCCATCGCCGTGCCCTTCGCCTCCGGCGGAGCAATCTTGGAAACCAGCGAGGGCAGGCTGGCTTCGAGTATGTTGAAAGCGATGAAGTAGGCGAACAGCGCCGCGACGACGCCCCAGAACAGGTGCATCGAGAATGCCAGTCCGATCTGCGCCGCCAGCATCAGCGCAATGGCGCCGACGAAGACTTTTTTCAGTCCGCCGTGTTTTTCGCCATAGATGATCGCCGGCACCAGAATGACCAGCGAGGCGAGCAATACCGGCAGATAGACCTGCCAGTGGTGCTGGGCATCAAGCCCGCCATCGACCAGCGCGAACGGCACGATGATGAACATCGCCATCTGCGCCGCGTGCAGCGCAAAGATGCCCCAGTTCAGGCGCAGCAGTTCGGGCATGCGCAGAACATCCTTGAGCCGCGCCGGATTGGTTTCGGCATCGGAATGGAACGCGGTCTTGCCGGGATCGGGGGTGATGAACTTGACGACCCCGATCGCCAGCAGCGCCAGCACGCCGGTCATCGCGAACATGCCGGGAACGCCGATCCAGCGGTAGAACACAGGGCTGGCCGCGAGCGAGAACGCGAACGCCAGGCCGATGGTGCTGCCGATCATGGCCATCGCCTGGGTACGTTTCTCCTCACGCGTCAGGTCGGCGAGCAGCGCGGTGACCGCCGCCGAGATGGCGCCGGCGCCTTGCAGTGCACGGCCGAGCAGCACGCCCCAGAGATCGGTCGCGGCGGCGGCGAGGAAACTGCCCAGCACAAAGATCAGCAATCCCACGATGATCACCGGCTTGCGGCCATACCGATCCGATGCCATGCCGAACGGGATCATCAGAATCGCCTGGGTCAGGCCATACATGCCCAGTGCCAGACCAACCATGGTGTGGTTGTCCCCGCCCGGCAGGGTTTTCGCGTACAGCGCAAAGACCGGCAGAATCAGAAACATGCCCAGCATGCGCAGGCCGAAAATGCCGGCCAGTGAAACTGCGGCGCGGCGTTCGGTGGCGGTCATGGGGTTGGGATCTGAGCGGGCCATGGGGCAGTTGAAGCACGAATTTAATGTATGGCGGTCCTGAACGGGCCGGCGAATGATTGCAAAAAAGGCCCGCCATATTAGCCGCTTTCAGCCTGGCGCCTGAACCCGGAATGAATCCTTTGGCCAGCGGACTGCGGGGAGATGAGCCAAGTCATTGATTTGTTGCGATAGGCACCCATTCGATGCGGAATTGTGGACTTTGCTGGTGGGCTTCCGGCACAATCGCCGCCGTTTCCACAACTGACAGCGTGCAAAACACCCGTCGAGTTGAATACCAATGAATCGCAAGCGATCGACCAAAACAACCGCCGCCGAGGCTGCCGCCGACTCTTCCAGCAAGAGCGCGAGCAAGTCGATACTTGTCTTGCACGGCCCGAATCTGAACCTGCTCGGCGTGCGTGAACCTGATCATTACGGCGACCAGACCCTGGCCAATATCGATGCCGCGCTGATCGAGCAGGGCGCCGCGATCGGTATTGAAGTGACCTGTTTCCAGAGCAACGCCGAACATCTGCTGATCGAGCGCGTGCATGCCGCGCGGCTCGACAATACTGCTTTCATCATCATCAACCCCGCCGCTTTCACGCATACCAGCGTGGCCCTGCGCGATGCGCTGGCAGCGGTGGCCATCCCTTTCATCGAAGTGCATCTGTCCAACGTCCACGCACGCGAAGCCTTCCGCCAGCATTCGTATTTCTCCGACAAGGCGGTCGGCGTCATTTCCGGACTCGGCGCGAGCGGTTATCTGTTCGCCCTGGGCTATGCCCTTCACGCTTTGGAGGATTGAATCCATGGATTTACGCAAGCTGAAGAAATTGATCGACCTGGTGCAGGATTCCGGTATCGCGGAACTGGAAATCACCGAGGGCGAAGAGAAGGTTCGCATCACCAGCAAGCTGGCCGGCCAGATGATGTACTCCTCGCCGCAAATGATGCCCGCCCCGATGCAGCCCGCCGCCCCGGTGGCGGCCGCCGTCGTGGTCGATGCCGAACCGGCGCAGCCGGAAGGCCATGTCGTCAAGTCGCCGATGGTCGGCACGTTCTATCGCACGCCATCGCCCACCGCCAAGGCCTTCGTCGAAGTCGGCCAGTCGGTCAAGGCTGGCGAGACCTTGTGCATCATCGAGGCGATGAAGCTGATGAACGAGATCGAGTCGGACGTCGCCGGCGTCGTCAAAGCCATCCTGATCGAAAACGGTCAGCCGGTGGAATACGGTCAGCCGCTGTTCATCATCGGTTGATGTCGGGAAGGATGGCAGACGGCGAGGAGCAAGGGACAAGGGGCAAGGGGCTTAGAGCACCTTCCCTTGAGCCTTGCTCCTTGCTCCTGAGTCTTCCCCCTTCACTGGGGTTAAACCATGTTTGAAAAAGTCCTCATAGCGAATCGCGGCGAAATTGCCTTGCGTATTCAGCGCGCCTGTCGCGAGATGGGCATCAAGACAGTGGCGGTGCATTCCGAGGCTGACGCCGAAGCCAAATACGTGCGTCTGGCCGACGAGTCGGTCTGTATCGGCCCGCCACCTTCCGCTAAAAGTTATCTGCACGTACCCTCGATCATCGCCGCCGCCGAAGTCACCGACGCGGAAGCGATCCATCCGGGTTACGGCTTCCTGTCCGAGAACGCCGATTTCGCCGAGCGGGTGGAAAACTCCGGCTTCGTGTTCATCGGCCCGCGTCCGGAAACCATCCGCCTGATGGGCGACAAGGTTTCCGCCAAGGACGCGATGAAGGCTTCCGGCGTGCCTTGCGTGCCGGGCTCGGATGGCGCGCTGGGCGAGGATCAGGACGAGTGGATTCGTCAGGCCAAGGATATCGGCTATCCGATCATCATCAAGGCGGCCGGCGGTGGCGGCGGACGCGGCATGCGCGTCGTGCATACCGAGGCGGCGCTGATCCAGGCCGTGCAGATGACCCAGAACGAAGCCGGAACCACCTTTGGCAATCCGATGGTGTACATGGAGAAGTTCCTCGGCAATCCGCGCCATATCGAGATTCAGGTGCTGTCCGACACGCACGGCAACGCCATTCATCTCGGCGAGCGCGATTGCTCCACGCAGCGTCGTCACCAGAAGGTGATCGAAGAAGCGCCGGCGCCGGGTCTGGACACCAAACTGCGCAACAAGATCGGCGAACGTTGCGCCGAAGCCTGCCGCAAGATCGGTTATCGCGGCGCCGGCACGTTCGAGTTTCTGTACGAGAACGGCGAGTTCTTTTTCATCGAGATGAATACCCGTGTACAGGTCGAACATCCGGTCACAGAACTCATCACCGGTGTCGACATCGTGCAGGAAAGCATCCGTATCGCCGCCGGTTTGCCGCTGGCCAACACGCAGAAGGAAATCCACTTCAAGGGCCATGCCATCGAGTGCCGCATCAATGCCGAAGACCCGCACACCTTCGTGCCGTCGCCCGGCCGCATCACCTTGTATCACGCGCCTGGCGGCCCCGGTGTGCGCGTCGATTCGCACGTTTACCAGAACTACTATGTGCCGCCGCATTACGACTCGATGATCGGCAAGCTGATCACCTACGGCGCCACGCGCGAGCAGGCCATCGCCCGCATGCGCATTGCACTGTCAGAGATGATCGTGGAAGGCATCAAGACCAACATCCCGCTGCATCAGGAATTACTGGTCGATCAGGTTGTGCTTGAAGGCGGCTTCAGCATTCACTACCTGGAAAACAAGCTCGGTCTGAACAAGCACTAGGCAGCACAAAGCGGAGTACGGCGGTCATGTCCTGGATATCACTGAAACTGGCCGCCGAGGGCGAAAGCGCCGAAGCGCTGGCCGATGCCTTGATGGAAGCCGGTGCGCTGTCGGTTTCGATTGAAGACCGCGATGCCGGCACGGCGGCTGAACAGGCCCAGTTCGGCGAGCCCGGCCTGGACGACCCGAAAGCCTGGCAACGCAACTGGGTGGTCGCGTTGCTGGAGGCCGAGACGGATATCGACCTGCTGATTGCCACGCTTAATCTGCCCGCCGACATCGAGCACGCAATCGAAACCGTGCCCGAGCAGGACTGGGTGCGCCTGACCCAATCCCAGTTCGAACCAATCCCGATCTCGGAACGGCTGTGGATTGTGCCTTCGTGGCACGATGCCGCCGATTTTGTCAGCACTCCCAACGCCATCGTGCTGGTGCTCGATCCCGGCCTTGCCTTCGGCACCGGCAGCCACCCGACCACGCGCTTGTGCCTGAAGTGGCTTGAGCAAAATCTGCACGGCGGCGAGTCGGTTCTCGACTACGGCTGCGGTTCCGGCATCCTGGCGATCGCCGCGAAAAAGCTGGGCGCCGGCCAGGTCATCGGCAGCGATGTCGATGCGCAGGCGATTACTTCCTCGCGCGACAACGCCGAACGCAACCTGGCCGAGGCTGCCTTCTTCCTGCCTGACGCGCTGCCCGCCGGGACGTTCGATGTTCTGGTCGCCAACATTCTGACCAACCCGCTGAAAGCGCTGATGCCGCTGCTGGCCGGACGCGTCAGGACCGGCGGTCGCATCGCCCTGTCCGGCATCCTGTCTGAACAGGCCGACGAAGTGAGCGCGCTGTACAACACCGCGTTCGACATGCGGTTGTGGGCGACGGAAGACGGCTGGGTCTGCCTGTCGGGCGTGAAGCGTTAACCGCCCCGGCGCCGGATTCGCGGTATGCAAACCACCTGCCCCGAGTGCCGCACAACCTTCCGGGTCAGCCAGGACCATCTTGGTCTGCGACGCGGAATGGTGCGTTGCGGCACCTGCAACGCGGTGTTCAATGCCTACGACACGCTGCTGCCGGAACTGGAGTCGCCGCCTGGCGATGATCTGCCGGAGGGCAAAGCGGCGGTAGTGCCGCCCCCGGAAGTTGCACATCAGCCGGTTTCGGTGACCGAAACAGGTTTGCCGCCAGTCACCTTGGTCGCGACGGAGCAACCTGCCGCAGATTCCCCTGTTGTCGAGGCAACGCCCGCAATCGAGAAGGCTGCGCCGGATATTCTGCTTGAGCCGATCCGCCCGCAGCCAGCCAGTCAACCGCTGACCTGGAAGTTCTGGGTGTCTCTGCTGCTGGCGCTGCTGCTCGCCGGCCTGCTTGCACTGCAAGCCGCCTATTTCCTGCGCGGGGAACTGGTCTCCGCCGTTCCGGCTTCGCGCCCGGCACTCGAATTGCTGTGCCGCTCCCTGCATTGCGATGTGCCGTTGCCGCGACAGTTGACCCAGGCCGCCATCGCAGCGTCTTCGCTGGAACATGATTCGGAGAACAAGTCACGCGTGCGCCTGACCCTGCTGTTGGCGAATCACAGCGGACAAGCCCAGGCCTGGCCGCAAATCATGCTGACACTCAGCGATGTTCGGCAGGCGCCGGTTGCGCGGCAGGTATTCCGTCCGCAATCCTATTTGCCGAAGGACGCGAAAATCTCCGCCGGCATTGCGGCGGGGGGCGAGCGCGAAATTCGGCTCGATCTCGATATCGGCAATCTGGTCGCGTCGGGCTACGCGTTGAGCCTGAGTTATCCCTGAAGATCGTAGCGGGAGATTGTCCCGACCGGTCGCGACCGGTATAGTCCGCCCCGCTATCGTTCTCGCGGGAGAGCGCCGGAAACAAACAGCCGGCCGCCGAAGGCGCAACGCCACCCGCAACCGCTCAGGCATCAAGGACCGCGAGAATTGGGCAACTCTGGAGAGCGCCGCGTATCTTTTTTCGATATCGCGGACACCGATGGGGCAAATCTCTCAGGTAACCGGACAGAGGGGTGAACGTTGGGGCCTACTCGCGTTCGCCTTTTCATTTCTGGAGTCTGGTTTGCACGCTGATCTGCCCGCAAAACCCCGCAACACCGCTCGCATGCCGATCTGGATTCGCCAGAACCTCGGCCGCGAGACCTTGTACCCCGGTACTGCCAGTGCCGTGCATGGACGCGATCTGCATACTGTGTGCGAAGAGGCGCGCTGCCCGAACCGGGGCGAATGCTGGAGCCGGGGTACCGCCACCTTCATGTTGCTGGGCGATACCTGCACCCGCGCCTGCGCTTTCTGTTCGGTCAGGACCGGGCGACCGACCTGGTCGGATGCCGATGAGCCGCGCCGCGTCGCCGAAGCCTGCATCGACCTGAAACTGAATTTCGTCGTGCTGACCTCGGTCAATCGCGATGATCTCGCCGATGGCGGCGCCGGCTGTTTTGCCGATACCCTGCGCGAACTGCGCCATCGGCGCGGCGATATCGGCGTCGAATTCCTGACTCCCGATTTCCGCCAGGTGCAGCAAACCGCCGCCGATCTGTTCGTCGATACACTGACGAAATTGCCCGCTGGCGCGCGACGCGATCTGATCTGGGGCCACAACATTGAAACCGTGCCGCGCCTGTACAAGTCGGCGCGCAAGGGCGCCAAATACGAGCGCTCGCTGCGCTTATTGGAAATGGCCGCAGGGTTGGCAAAGGCGCTGCCGGGCATGGAAGCCAAATCCGCCTTGATGCTTGGCCTGGGCGAAACACGGGAAGAAGTGCTCGATGTGCTGCGCGATCTGCGCGCGGCCGGCGTGCAACGCCTTTCGCTTGGCCAGTATCTGCGTCCGACCCTGGAGAATCTGGCGGTGGCGCGTTATGTACCGCCGGAAGAATTCACCGCATACGAAATCGCTGCGCGCGAGATGGGCTTTGCCTGGGTCAAGGCCGGGCCGCTGGTGCGCAGTTCCTATTACGCCGAGGAGGTACAACATGGCTGACCTGAAACAGACTCCGCTGATCCAGAAACACCGCGAAGCCAACGCCAAGCTGGTGGATTTTTCCGGTTGGGAAATGCCGATCCATTACGGCTCGCAACTTGAGGAACACCATATCGTTCGGCGCGATGCCGGCATGTTCGATGTGTCGCACATGCTGCCGGTTGATCTCAAAGGGGAGGGGGAAGCAGGCAAAACCCCGCGCGACTTCCTGAGAAAGCTGGTCGCCAACAACGTCGACAAGCTGCAAACCACCGGCAAGGCGCTGTATAGCTGCATGCTGCACGAAGGCGGCGGCGTGGTGGATGACCTGATCATCTATTTCCTCAACGAAACCTGGTTCCGCATCGTGGTCAACGCCGGTTGCGCCGACAAGGACATCGCCTGGATCGAGGTGCAACTGGATAAATTCAACCGCGAACAGGGTGCGCAACTGACCCTGGCGCCGCGCCGCGAACTGGCGATGATCGCCGTGCAAGGCCCCAACGCGGCGGTGAAGTTGTGGGCGGCGATGCCCGGCATGCGCGATCTGGCGGAAAAGATGCAGCCGTTCAACGCGGTGGTGGTCGGCAACATGTTCGTCGCGCGCACCGGCTACACCGGGGAAGATGGTTTCGAAATCATGCTGCCGGATAATGCCGCGCCATTCTTCTGGCAGGCCTTGCTGAATGCCGGCGTGCGTCCGTGCGGACTCGGCGCGCGCGACACGCTGCGTCTGGAAGCCGGCATGAACCTGTATGGCCAGGACATGAACGAGGCCACGACACCGCTGGAATCGGGTCTGGCCTGGACCGTCGATCTGAAATCGGAACGTGATTTCATCGGCAAGGATTCATTGCTGCGTCTGCCGCGCGCGCGCCAACTGGTTGGCCTGAAACTGCTCGAACGCGGCATGTTGCGCAACCACCAGTCGGTGTTTACCGAGCGCGGTGAAGGCGAAATCACCAGCGGCTCCTTTTCGCCGACATTGAATGTCTCGATCGCGCTGGCGCGGGTGCCGGCCGGAATCAGTATCGGCGACACGGTGGAAGTCGATGTACGCGGCAAGCGCATGAAGGCGGCGGTGGTCAAATACCCCTTCGCGCGCAACGGCAAGGCGCTGGTCTGATCACCCGGCCGTTATTACGAATTCGCAAAGATCATCAAATCGTCACTGAATGGAGTCTGTAATGTCCAACATTCCCGCAAATCTGAAATACACCAAATCGCATGAATGGGTCCGCCTGGAGGCCGATGGCAGCGTCGTCGTCGGCATCACCGAACATGCGCAAGACCTGCTCGGCGACATGGTGTTTGTCGAAAATCCGGTGGTCGGTCGTCAACTTGCCGCCGGCGAAGAATGCGCCGTGGTCGAATCGGTGAAAGCCGCGTCCGATGTCTATGCGCCCATCGCGGGCGTCGTGGCAAGCGCCAACGCCGATGTCGAAGCCAGTCCCGAAAGCATCAACCAGGATGCCTACGCGGCCTGGATGTTCAGCATCAAGCCGGCCAATACCGCCGATCTGGATGGTCTGATGGACGCCGCCGCGTATGCGGCGCATGTCGAATCGGAAGCTCATTAAAATCCTGATGCAGGGAGCAAGTTGCAAGGGGCAAGGAATGTTCCTGCTGCCGGCTTCTTCTTGTACCTTGCACCTTGCCACCTTGCGCAAATAAAAAATGCCATTCATTCCGCATACCGAAAGCGATATTCGCGCCATGCTGGCGAGTATCGGCGCACCTTCCACCGATGCGCTGTTCGATGAGATTCCCGCCGAGCTGAATTGCGGCGGTCTGCCCGGCATTCCCGAAGGTCTTTCGGAAATGCGCGTAACCCGCCTGATGCAGGGGCGCGCCGTGCAGGACGGCTTTTACAGCTCCTTCATCGGCGCCGGCGCCTACGAGCATCACATTCCGGCGGCGGTGTGGTCCATCGTCACGCGCGGCGAGTTTTATTCCGCCTACACGCCGTATCAGGCCGAGGCCAGTCAGGGCACGCTGCAACTGCTCTACGAATACCAGACCATGATGGCCAGTCTGACCGGGCTGGATGTGTCGAACGCCTCGCTTTACGACGGCGCGTCCGCCCTGGCCGAGGCGGTGCTGATGGCGGTGCGCGCCAACAAGACCGGTGCGCGGCGCGTGCTGGTGCCGGCGACGGTGCATCCGCGCTATCTCGCAGTGACACGGACCACGGTCAAGAATCAGGATATCGAACTGGTCAGCGTGCCGTTCGACAAGGCAACCGGCGTCACCGATCTGGCCGCGCTGGAAGCGCTGGTCGGCGCCGATGCCGGCCAATATGCCGCGCTGGTGATTCCGCAGCCCAATTTCTTCGGCGCGCTGGAACCCGTCGATGCGCTGACCGACTGGGCGCACGCACGCAACCTGCTGGCTATCGCCGTGGTGAACCCGCTGGCGCTGGCTTTGCTGAAGCCGCCGGGAGTCTGGGGCGAGGCGGGCAAGAATCAGGGCGCCGACATTTGCGTCGGCGACGGCCAGCCGCTCGGCGTGCCGATGTCGTCCGGCGGTCCGTATTTCGGCTTCATGACCGCGCGCCAGTCGCTGGTGCGCCAGATGCCCGGCCGCATTGTCGGGCGCACCGTCGATCTCGACGGCCAGCCAGGTTTCACGTTGACCCTGCAGGCGCGCGAGCAGCATATCCGCCGCTCCAAGGCGACCTCCAACATCTGCACCAATCAGGGCTTGCTGGTGACCGCCGCGACCATCCACATGGCGCTGCTGGGGCCGGAAGGGCTGAAGAGCGTGGCGCTGGCATCGCATGCGAATACGCGTGCGTTGCTGGACAAGTTGCTCGCCGTGCCGGGCGTCGAACGCGTGTTCAATGCAACCTTCTTCCATGAAGCGGTGATTCGGGTAAACAGCCCGGTGGACGATGTACTGCGCGCCCTGTGCGCACAGGGCATCCTCGGCGGACATGCGCTGGGCGGGGATTACCCGGAACTGGCTGATTGCATCCTGGTCTGCGCCACCGAAACCAAAACCGATGACGATCTGGAACAGTACCGGCAACAATTGCAGCGTATTCTCGGTCGGCGTGGCGGACGCGAACCCGGCGTGCCGCCCTGCGCTTACAAGTAGTCCAAACCCAAAGGAGACATGACATGGCAACAGTAACTCTTGGCGGCGAACCTATTTCAGTCGGCGGCAATTTCCCGCGTCCCGGCGATTCGGCGCATTCCTTCATGCTGGTCGACAAGGATCTGAAGGATGTTTCCCTGTCTTCCTTCTGGGGCAGGCGCAAGATTCTCAACATCGTGCCCAGCCTGGATACCCCGACCTGTCAGGTCTCGACGCGCAAGTTCAATGAACTCGCATCAAGCCTGCCGAATACCGTGGTGCTGGTGATATCCGCCGACCTGCCGTTTGCGCAGAACCGCTTCTGCGGCGCCGAGGGCCTGAAGAATGTGATTACCCTGTCCACCATGCGCGGCCGTGATTTTCACAAGGATTATGGCGTCATGATCATGGACCCGCCGCTGTCCGGCCTGACCGCTCGGGCTGTCATCGTCCTGGACGAAAGCGATCGCGTGGTTTATTCGGAACTGGTGCCGGAGATCAAGCAGGAACCCATTTACGACGCAGCCCTCGCCGCCGCCAGGGGCGAACCGCTTTAATAGTTCAAGGGGCAAGGTTCAAGGGGCAAGGTACATGCTGCCTCGGCCTGCAACTTGCCCTTTGTCCCTTGTTCCCTGCAACTTGCAAATTGCCCCCATGCTCATCTTCGAACACGCCCACCCCGGTCGCCGCGCCCATGCCCAGGCGCCCTACAACGCTCCCGAGGCACTCGATCTGCCGGCAGACATGCTGCGCAAGACGCCGCCGCTGTTGCCGGAGACTTCCGAACTCGATGTAGTGCGCCACTACACCGGCCTCTCCCAGAAGAATTTCAGCATCGATACCCAGTTCTATCCGCTCGGGTCATGCACGATGAAATACAACCCGCGCGCCTGCAATACGCTGGCCATGCTGCCGCAGTTCCTCGGCCGGCATCCGTTGGCCGACGTATCAACCGGGCAGGGTTTTCTGCTCAGCATGTTCGAGTTGCAGGAGATGCTGAAGGAAGTCACCGGCATGGCGGCGGTCAGCATGGCGCCGATGGCCGGCGCACATGGCGAGTTCGCCGGTGTCGCGATGATCCGCGCCTACCACGACGCGCGCGGCGATCATGCCCGGCGCGAAATCATCGTGCCGGACGCTGCGCACGGCACCAATCCGGCCACCGCGACGATGTGCGGCTATGTCGTCAAGGAAATTCCGACCGACCGCCAGGGCAATGTCGATCTGGCTGCGCTGAAAGCAGCTGTCGGCCCGCAAACCGCCGGCCTGATGCTGACCAACCCTTCGACTCTGGGCGTGTTCGAGCAAACCATCGTCGAAATCCAGAAGATCGTGCATGAAGCCGGCGGCCTGAGCTATTACGACGGCGCCAACCTGAACGCCATCCTCGGCCGCGTGCGTCCGGGCGACATGGGCTTCGACGTCATCCACATGAATCTGCACAAGACCTTCTCGACACCGCACGGCGGCGGCGGGCCGGGCGCCGGCCCTGTCGGCGTGTCGGAGCGGTTGATTCCGTATTTGCCGATTCCTTATGTCATCAACGAGCGCGACTTCTATCGTTGGGCGGAAGAATCCGACGTGCCGCAAAGCATCGGCCGCATGAGCGCGTTCGGCGGCAACATGGGTGTACTGCTGCGCGCCTATGTTTATGCTCGCATGCTGGGCGGACGCGGTATGCAGCGCGTCGCCGAGTTCGCTGCGCTGAACGCCAACTACCTGGCTGCGGAACTCAAGCAGGCTGGTTTCGATCTGGCCTTCCCGGAACGCCGCGCCAGCCATGAGTTCATCGTCACACTGAAAAAACTGAAGGATGAAACCGGAATTTCGGCAATGGATTTCGCCAAGCGCCTGCTTGATTACGGTTTCCACGCGCCGACCACCTATTTCCCGATGCTGGTGCCCGAGTGCCTGCTGATCGAGCCGACCGAGACCGAGAGCAAGGAAACGCTGGATGCCTTTGTGCAGGCCATGGTCGCCGTGAAGCGGGAAGCGGAAAGCCAGCCCGAACTGGTCAAGTCGGCGCCGCACAAACTGCCTTCACGCCGGCTGGATGACGTCAAGGCCGCGCGCGAGCTCGACCTGGTCTGGAAGCCGGCTTGAGCAATACGGCGCCGAAAAGTCCTGTGGACGAAAGCCCCCACAAGGGCAAGACCGGCCTCAAGCGGGTCTGGAACGCGCTGTTTTATTCGCTGGAAGGGTTCAAGGCGGCGTGGCGGCACGAAGACGCATTTCGCCAGGAAGCCATGCTTGCAGCAGTGCTTGTTCCGCTGGCTTTCTTTCTTGCCGATGCGCCGCTGGAGCGCGCAGTGATGATCGCCTCGGTGTTGCTGGTGCTGATTGTCGAATTGGTCAATTCGGCCATCGAAGCCACGGTGGACCGGATTTCGCTGGAAAACCACGCGCTGGCCAAACGCGCCAAGGATATCGGCAGCGCCTCTGTTCTGATCGCCCTGATCAATGTGCTGGTGGTCTGGGGTCTGCTCCTGCTGGGTTGAGGTCGATGCCCGCCACGTCCTTGTTGAGTCAGATAGCCGGACAGTTCCCGCGCCCGGGCCGAATAGAGGCGATCTATCTGCGCCCCATGCGCCACGCCGATGTGCGCTCGGTTGACACCGCCCAGGCCCTGTCTGCACGCGGCCTGGAAGGCGATCATGGTGTGTTGCGCGGCGAAGGCGGCAAACGCCAGATCACGCTGATCCAGGCCGAACATATCCCGGTCATTGCCGCTCTCGCCGGGCGATCCGAACTCGATCCCGCCCTGCTGCGTCGCAACCTGATCGTGTCCGGCTTGAACCTGATTGCGGCTCGCTCGCTGTTCAAGTCATCCATTCTGCATGTACGCATCGGCGCGAACGTGATTCTGGAAATCACCGGCGCTTGCGCGCCATGCTCGCGCATGGAGGCTTTGCTCGGTCCCGGCGGGTACAACGCCATGCGTGGTCATGGCGGCATGACCGCCCGCATTCTGGCTGGCGGCTCCATTCGGGTGGGTGATTCGGTGCACTGTTCGGCAAATGGCATTGAGCCTTGAAACCGGGTTCGTTATTCGGAATTAATTTCAATACTGGTTTCTATTTCCCGGAATCGGGAATCGCCAAAATCCTCCCTGAAAATCATTTATTCAATTTATTGAATGGTATGAATATTTCAATTAATCTCGCCCGGTCTCGGCCAGGGTGGCTGGGACTTTGAATTTTTTAACCTTTTCTGGTGAGGCTTAAAACAATGCGATACATCATGGTCTTGGCTCTGGCTGGTTTCATCTCTGCTCCCGCTGTCGCCAGCATGGAGCTTTCCGACAATTACGAATGCACCGACTGCCACAAGCTGGATGTCAAGGCTGGCGCGGTCAGGAAGAAAAAAGAAGGCCCGAGCTACAAGGAAATTGCCAAGGAATACAAGGGCAAAAAGGGCGCCGACAAGCAGTTGCTTGACGCCATCAAGAAGGGCAGCAAAGACGTCTGGGCGAAGAAACTGGGCAAGAAGACCGAGATGGAAGCTGAAGAAGATATCCCGGCCAAGGATGCTGAAGCCATCGTCAAGTGGATCTTGACGCTGTAAGCAGCGTGCCGAGCGGGGGGCTCCGGCTCCTCCACCAGACGAACGGCTTTCCGTGCAGTCGCGGAAAGCCGTTCGGAATAACGGCAACAAGCAACCGTTGCCATCGACTGTAATGCCGTTCGGATACGCTGTTGTCCGTTTTTTTTCGGCATTCCCGATTGAGGATTGAGGAGAACAACACAATGACAAGTAATGTCTTGAAGTCCCCGCTGTGGGTCGTCATTACTGTTTTCTGCCTGCTTGCCGCACCGTTTTCGCGCGCTGTCGCAGAAACCGAGACCGCTGCTGCGGTCGCAGAAACAGCCACCGCAGAAGCAGCCCCCGCTGAAGCTGCACCCAAGAAAGCCATTTCCAACAAGCGCTGCATGAAGTGTCATGGCGATGAGGAAGAGAAAACGGCCGTGCGTCCCGACGGCACCGAAATCAATATCTTCGTCGACAAGGCGGTCTTTGAGCACAGCGTCCACGCCAAGCAACTCTGCGTCGGCTGCCATAACAACATCGCAGAACTGCCGCACGACGAGCCGTTACCGAAACGGGTTGGTTGTACCCAGTGCCACCAAGAGCAGTGGGAGAAACAGAAGAACAACCCGAATCCGGAATTCAAGCGCCTGGGTGTGGTCATTGAGCAGATCGACAGCTACATGCATTCGGTCCATGCCAAACCCAACAAACTGGATGGCACCAAGGTCAACGCCACCTGTGTCGACTGCCACGAGGCGCACAACATCGGTACCCTGGGTAGCGAGCAGCGCGCCGAGCACCGTCTGAAGAACCCCGAGGTCTGCGGTCGCTGCCATGAAAAGCAGAAGACGGAATACCTGACTTCTGTGCATGGCAAGGCCTTGACCGAGAAAAAAGACGCCAAGACCGCAGTCTGTTCGGATTGCCACACCACGCACAACATCGCTTCGCCCAAGGCGGATCAGATGAAGTTGAAGATCACGCAGAACTGCGGCAATTGCCATGAGGATGCGCAAAAGTCCTATTTCGCTTCCTATCATGGTCAGGTCAACCGCCTGGGCTATACCAACACTGCCAAGTGTTTCGATTGCCATGGCGGCCACGGCATCAAGAAGGTGGATGACCCGACCTCTTCGGTTCATGCCAACAACCGTCTGAAGACCTGCAACACCTGCCACAAGAATGCTCCGGAGAACTTCCTTGGCTTCCACGCGCATGGTCATGCGAATGATTTCGAAAAATACCCCGCCATCTGGATTACCACCAAGTTCATGCAGGCGCTGATCATCGGCGTGTTCCTGTTCTTCTGGACCCATGTGGTGCTGTGGTTCTATCGCGAATACAAGGATCGCCAGGAAGGCAAGGGTTATGTGCATGATCCGGCGCATCCCGAAACGGTCTACTTCCGTCGCTTCACGATGACTTGGCGTGTCATCCACTTCCTGTTCGCGGTCAGCACGATGACCCTGGTCATGACCGGAACCACGCTGTTGTTCTCGCACACGGACTGGGCCAAGTTTGTTATGGACACGATCGGCGGACCGAAGGTCGAGGCCATCATCCACCGTACCGCCGCGACCGTCTGGCTGTCGGTGTTCCTGGCTCACTTCGTCATTGTTGCGTACAAGCTGTGGACCAATCGCAAGACCTTCAAGTGGTTCGGCCCCACCTCCATGGTGCCCACCATGCAGGACTTGCGTGATGTCGGCGCGATGTTCCGCTGGTTCTTCGGCAAGGCGCCGCGTCCGAACTTTGATCGTTGGTCCTACTGGCAGAAGTTCGACTACTGGGCTCCGTTCTGGGGTGCCGCGATCATCGGCTTCTCCGGCATGATGCTGTTCTTCCCGACCAAGACGGCGATCATCCTGCCGGGCTGGGTGTTCAACATCGCGACCATCGTGCATGCCGAAGAGGCGTTGCTGGCGACCATGTTCCTGTTCTCGGTGCACTTCTTCAATGTGCACTTCCGACCGGACAAGTTCCCGATGAGCACCACCATCTTCACTGGTGCGATTCCGCTGGAAGAGTTCAAGCACGAGCACAAACTCGAGTACGAACGCCTTCTGGCCAGTGGCGAACTCGACAAGTACCTGGTGAAACCGCCTTCAGCGCGGGTTGCCAAGGGCTCCAAGGTTCTGGCGGCAACGCTGATCTTTGCCGGCCTGACGCTGTTCAGTCTGGTGCTGATGGGTTACATGACGATGTCGTAACCGCTTGAACGCAGCAGGAAACGGGCCCCATTCGGGGCCCGTTTTTTTTACCTGTCTGATGATTTCCATCGATTGCGCAGTGATTTGCTCGAAGGCCTGTTTTATCGATGAAGATTTTGTTTGCTATAAATGGTAAATAATGGAATCTGAGACAGGTTTGAATCTGTTTCAAATCAAACCCGGCAATGCCGGAACCGGTTTCAAATCTTTACTGTCGACCTATGCTGGCAGTAACAGACAATTCCCTGCATCCCATTGCCATGACGAGTCCCACAATGGTCATCAATTCAACAGCAGCACCCCTTTCCGACCTGCAACCCCGCGCGGTCTTCAGTGATCCCCTGCTGGTGAGCTATTGGCATCTTCTGGATGCGAGCGGAGCAATAAAAGGCGCCAACGTCATCAAGATCTGGGATGACTATCGCGGCACGGGCGTGCTTGTCGCGGTAATCGACGACGGCTTTGACTACACGCATCCGGATCTGGCCGCCAACTACGCATTGGATCTCGATTACGACGCGGTCGGCCTGGACGCGGACGCCTATTCGAGCGACCCATCGGATCGGCACGGCACAACGGTCGCTGGTGTGATAGCCGCCTCGCTCGACAATGCAATCGGCGGCTCCGGCGTGGCGCCCGAAGCGACGCTGATTGGCTATCGCATCGGATTTGGCGCCAGCGGCAGCATGGAGCAGCTCTATGACGTTTATCAACGCATCAAGACTGTCGATGTGGTCAACAACAGTTGGGGTTTTGAGGGTTTCTTCGGCGACAATTTTTTCGATCCCGAACTGGCGCCAATCCACGATTCGCTGCGTGATGCAATGCAGACGGGCCGGGGAGGGCTGGGTACGGTAGTCGTTTTCTCCGCCGGCAATGGGCGGACGCAAGGCCAGGACGTCAACTACCACAGTCTGCAGAATGATCGCGGCATCATTACCGTCGCGGCGACAGACTCGGCAGGCAATGCCGCAGCGTTTTCAACGCCAGGAGCCGCCTTGCTGCTGGCCGCGCCAGGCGTCGGCATTACCACGACCGACCGCGTCGGCACGCCGGGCTATACCGGGGGTGATTACGCGACACAGAGCGGTACTTCATATTCATCTCCGCTGGTCAGCGGGGTAGTCGCGCTGATGCTTGATGCGAATGCTTTTCTGGGCTGGCGCGATGTCCAGGAAATACTCGCCGCCACCGCTGTACAGACCGGCAATCCTGCAAGCTGGTCATTCAATGGCGCAAGCAACTGGAATGGCGGCGGCATGCATGTCAGCCACGATTTCGGCTTCGGTCTGGTTGATGCCTATGCCGCCGTGCGCGTCGCTGAAAGCTGGCGCGACATTTCCGTTTCGGCCAACGAGATGTCGCTAAGCGGTTTGGATATTCCCAGTGTTGCGATTCCCGACCAGGGCAGTGTCAGCCGGACCGTCACCCTGGCCGATGGAGTCCGCATCGACCACGTCGAAGTCGAAGTCATTCTGCTGCATGCCAATATCGGGCAGTTACAGATCAGCCTGATCTCACCTGACGGTACGCAGAGCCTGTTGATGCACAACCCCGGCACGAGTCAGGCAAATCTTCATTTCACCTTTGCCACAACGCGCGACTGGGGCGAGCAGTCCGGCGGCGACTGGACGTTGATCGTGACCGACTCGGTTGCCGGCATTGCCGGCTCGCTGCTTGGTTGGGAGTTGCGCGTCTATGGCGATCCATCCGGCAACGACACCTATGTCTATACGGAAGAATTCAGCACGCTGGCTACCGCCGACCCGACCCGACTGGTGCTCTCCGACCTGGGCGGAACCGATACGATCAATACCGCTGCGATCGCCAGCAACACACTGCTTGATCTGCGGCCAGGCATGGTTTCCTCGATAGACGGACAGACGGTCACGCTCGCGGTTGGTAGCCTCATCGAGAACGCCGACAGCGGTGACGGCAATGATGTTCTGATCGGCAACGACAACGCCAACTGGCTGCGCGGCTGGCGCGGCAGTGACACGCTGGATGGCGGCACGGGCGACGATACTCTGGATGGCGGCACCGGCGCCGATACGATGACTGGCGGCGGCGGCAATGATCTGTTTTTCGTCGACTCTGCCGGCGATAGGGTGGTTGAGGCAGCCGGCGGCGGCGACGACACCGTCCTCACCACGCTGGTGAAGTATGTGCTTGGCGCGCAAGTCGAAAACCTGCTTTACACCGGGGCGACCGGCTTCAACGGAGCCGGCAACAGTCTGGCCAATCTGCTCGGCGGCGGCGCGGGCAATGACACCCTCAACGGTGGTACCGGCGGGGATATTTTGATTGGCGGAATGGGGAACGACAGTTACACGGTGGATAACGCCGGCGACAGCGTTTTCGAGCTTGCCGGCGAAGGCAATGACATTGTTTTCAGCCGTGTCGACTGGACGCTGGGCGCCAACCTTGAGCGGCTTTCATTGACCGGCAGCGCCGCCATCAACGCTACCGGCAACGAACTCGCCAACACGCTTCAAGGCAATGCGAACAGTGCGGCCAATGTGCTGACTGGCGGCCTCGGCAACGACAGCTACTACGTCGGCCTGGGCGACAGCGTGGTCGAACTACTGAATGAAGGCATCGACACGGTTTACAGCTTCGGCGACTACAGCCTCGCGGCCAATGTGGAAAAACTGTTCCTCAATGTCGCCGCCGCCGCCACACTGACCGGCAACGATCTCGCCAACACGCTGCGTGGCAATGCCGGCAACGATACCTTGCTGGGTCTGGCCGGCAACGACGCACTGAATGGCGGGCTCGGGGCCGACACGCTGATCGGCGGCCTGGGCGACGACATCTATACCGTCGATAACCTGGGCGACAGCGTCATCGAGCTTTTTGGTGAAGGCAGCGATACCGTCAACAGCGCTATCGACTGGGCACTGGGCGCCAATCTCGAACGCCTGACTCTGAACGGTACTGCCGCCGTCAGCGCCACCGGCAATGAACTCGCGAATGTTCTTTACGGCAACGCCAACAGCGCCGCTAATATTCTGGCCGGCGGCCTCGGCAACGACAGTTACTACGTCGGGGTGGGCGACAGCGTGGTCGAACTGGAAAACGAAGGCAGCGATATCGTTTACAGCGCCTTCGACTGGACGCTGGGCGCAAACATCGAACGGATTTCCCTGACCGGTACTGCCGCCGTCAGCGCTACCGGCAACGGACTGGCCAACACCCTGCAAGGCAACGCCAACAGCGCCGCCAACGTGCTGGCTGGCGGCCTCGGCAACGACAGCTACTACGTCGGTGTGGGCGACAGCGTGGTCGAATTGCTGAACGAAGGCATCGACACGGTTTACAGCTATGGCAACCACACCCTCTCGGCCAACGTGGAAAAGCTCCTGCACAACGTCGCCGCCGCCGCGACGCTGACCGGCAACGACCTTGCCAACACACTGCGCGGCAACGCCGGCAACGATACCTTGCTCGGTCTGGTTGGCAACGACACGCTGACCGGCGGGCTGGGCGACGACTTTCTGTTCGGCGGAGCCGGTGACGATGTTCTCGTTGGCTCGGCCGGGTTCGACCATTTCGTTTTCGAGGGCGTTTTCGGCAAGGATCGGGTCAATGATTTTGTCCTCGGCCAGGATCTGATCCAGTTGAGCGGCGTTACAGGTATTGCGGGGTTTGGCGATCTGGATACCAATCTCGACACGGTTCTGGATGCGGGTGATGCGGCGGTCCAGATGCTGGGCGCGGACCTGCTGCTCGCTTTCGGCGGCGATCAGATCCGCATCGTCGGCCAGTCCCAGTTGCACAGCCTGGATTTCGTGTTCGCCTGAACGTCTGTAACTGCTGAGCCGGCTCGTAGGGTGCGCCATGCACAACCTACGACTGTGACGTTGGTAAAGCCGCCCGCTCAGTAAGTCCAGTTGGCCTCGTCGCCGGATGCCGGCCGGTATTGCGCCTTCTTGCCGCCGCTGCCGGATTCGCCGTTCATGGTCGTGCCGTGGCAGGCCATGTAGCAGCGGCGTTCGCGCGTCGCGGTATCGAGCCACCATTCGGGTTTCGCGCGGCCGCCGATGGCGGTGATGTCGGGCGAGAAATTCACCATGTGGGTCTTGATCCGGGCCGCGCTGACCGCCGCGTTGTCGGCATAGAGTGTGTTGTTGACGCGGTACTGGGTGTTCGCGGCCGAGATATTGCTGTGGATGTCGAAATGGCAGTTCTGGCAGGTCGCGCGGGATTTGTCGGCCTTGTCATTCAGATGTACCCAGTGCAGGTTGGCCTTGCCGTTGATCGTGTCATAGAAGTTGGTCGCCGCGCCGGAGCCGGTGTCGCGCGCGGTGACCAGCTTGACCGGGTCGTGGCAGCGGAAACAGAGATTGAAGTTTGTCGCGCTGTAGCTGGTCGGGCCGCTGGTGTAGTTGCGGTTGAAATTGGCGCGCAGAATCGGCGCGTAGGCCGATCCGTGCGGGCCGACGGTGACGCTGCTTGAATCGACGACGCGGCCGGTGGTGGTCTCGAAGGCGCTGGAGTTGTGGCAGTCGGTACAGCGGATCGTCGAGCTGGTGTTGAGACCGCCGAGCAACTGGCTGGCAAGGTTGGCCGACTGATTGCGGCCGGCCTGGGTGACCGGGTGATAGGCGCTGTTGTTGGCGGCGAAATCGAGCCGCTTGTTCGAGGTCATCGCGCGGTTGCTGTTGAAACTGTCGCCGTGGCACTTGAAGCAGACCTGCGATTGCTGCAACGCAGTACCGGCGGGCAGGACATTGCCGGCCAGATCGACGCCGGAAACGCCGGCATGGCGATCGCTCGGCGTTGCCTTGTGCGGGTTGTGGCAATCAACGCACTCGACCACGCGCCGCCCGGACGGTCCGAGTTGCTGCTCGACATCGTTCACCGGATGGCGGAAGACATTGCCGGTCGCGCTGGTCAGCGCCGTGCCGCGCGCGAACTCGCCCTCAAGATTCGATGTGGCCGGGGTCAGCGGCCGGTTGCCCAGCGCGGTTGCGATCTGACTGGTATGGCAACCGAAACACAGGCGCTCGCCGTTGGCGCCGTCGCTGGTGCCGACGCGGTCGGTGTCGTAGCGTTCAACCCATAGCTTCGGGTAATCCTGGCTCTCGTTGGCGCGGTCCAGCCAGCCGTGCGGCCAATGGCAGTTGATGCAGGCACCGCGCTTGTCGGCGCTGTGCGGCGGGAATTGCGTGCCGCCGGTCAGATCCTTCGAACCGCCCCAGAGGGCGCCGGTGCTGGTATTGAAATGCGAGCCGGCGGCGCGGTCGGCATTGGTGTGGCATTCGTAGCAGAGATTGCCGACCGACTGCCGCAGCAGGAAACCGTCGCCCGCGCCGGCATTGGCGCCGCCGGAGGTCTGATAGTGCGGAGCATGGCAGCTCATGCATTCGATCCTCGCATCGGTCGATAGCGGCAGGTTCGGTGGCGTGCGGAAATTGCCGCCCGGAAGCGAAACGCCGACCGGGTGCGACCCCTGCGCAGAACTGCCGACATTGCGCGCGGAGTGGCAGATTTCACACATTTCGTTGTTCTCGTTCGGCTGCCGTTGCAGATGCCGACCGATGCCGGTCGCGGTCCAGCCGCTGCCGGCGCCGAAGAAGGCCGGCGCGCCCGGATCGAATGGCGGATGTTTCTGGCTGTGCTGGTCGTGGCAGGTCGAGCAGACCACCTTGAGGCCGCCGATGCTGGTGCGGTCCGGCAGCGCTTCCGGCATGACGCGCTGGCCGAGCGGTCGTTCAAACGCATCCGTGGTGGTCGGCAGGCGCAGATCGGTCCGCGCGTACAGCGTCCATTGGTCTCCCGCCTTGAACGACGGCGTCGCCGCGCCGTTGGCGAAGCTCAAGGTCAGACCCTTGCCGCCGAT
>CAMDGQ010000055.1 GCA_945897955.1 Tepidiphilus sp. J10
AATCGGGCGATATCCTGGTGGGGCAACATCCGCTTTGAAAAGTCCTTCACGCCGGAGCTCTGTCTGCAACTCGCTGACAGCGGCTGCATCGCGGTGTCCGGTGGGCTGGAAGTCGCCTCCGACCGGCTGCTGAAACTGATGCAGAAAGGTGTCTCGGTGGAGCAGGTCGCCCGCGTCACCCGCGCCTTCACTGATGCCGGCATTCTGGTGCACGCCTACCTGATGTACGGCTTCCCGACGCAAACGGTGCAGGACACCGTCGATGCGCTGGAATATGTGCGGCAACTGTTTGCCGCCGGCTGCATCCAGTCTGGTTTCTTCCATCGCTTCGTCTGCACCGTGCATTCGCCGGTCGGCCTGCATCCTGAACAGTTTGGCGTGACGCTGAAACCGCTGCCGGCCGTGTCGTTCGCCAAGAACGATGTCGGCTTTATCGATCCCACCGGCGTCGATCACGACACGCTGGGCATCGCGCTGAACAAGGCGCTGTACAACTACATGCACGGCATCGGTCTGGATGACGATGTGCGGCAGTGGTTTTCGACGCGGGTTCCGCGCACCCGCGTGCCGCGCAACTTCATCGAACGGGCGCTGAATGCACGCTGAACAGGCGGGCGCGGCGGGAAGAACTTGGCAGGCCGGGAAAATGTTATATCATTTGATACATGAATCAGAATCAAATGAGGCAAACATGGAAGCAAAATCAACTCGGCAAGGTGTTTCAAAACGCGGCGCAGCCGTAGGCAAGCACCCAGCCAAAGCGCCCCTGATCGCGGCCGCGCCGATCGCCGCGTACGACTACAACCCAAGCTTCTCTGCCTTTGTCTCGCTATTCCAGGCAACGCCGGAAGATCGCGTCAAGTTGATCCGCAAGGGGGTCAAGGCCGATGCGCTGGTGAATACCAGCAAGATCATGGGCATCTCGCGGGAACGCCTGTTCGCCACCCTGAATTTCCCGGCCGGCACAGTAAAACGCAAGATCGCCCAGGATGAATTGCTGTCGCCGGATCAGTCGGAACGCATCATCGGTTTGCAGAAGCTGATCGGCCAGGTCGAGTCGATGGTGACCGAGTCGGGCAATCCGGAGGGCTTCGATCCGGCCCGCTGGATCGCAAACTGGCTGGAAACCCCTTGCCCCGCCTTGGGCGGCGACAAGCCGGCCGACTACATGGACACCATCGAAGGCCAGCGCATCGTTGCCAACCTGCTCGCCATGATGCAGTCGGGAGCCTATGCCTGATGCGGGTCTGGCGCATCGCAACCGACACGCCGACCCATACCGCCGACGACTTGCGCGGTCTGGGCGCAAAGGCGACCGGTGGCCGCTGGAACCGGGCCGGATTGCCGGTGGTGTACTGCGCGGAGTCGATTTCCCTGGCCGCCATGGAGACGCTGGTTCATCTCGGCGCCGGCGGTTTGCCGCTGAATCGTTATCTGGTCAGCGTGGAGATTCCGGAGGCGATCTGGCTGCGGCGTCAGATCTTGCCGTTGCAGGCCGCTCCGGTGGGGTGGGATGCCCTGCCGACCGGCAAGGTGAGCCTGGATTTCGGCGATGGCTGGTTGAGCCTGCTGGCTTCGGCCCTGCTGGTTGTGCCCTCCATTGTGGTGCCGGAAGAATGCAATATCCTGATCAACCCGCAGCATCCCGACGCATCCGGCCTGACCGCGACAAAACTCAGGAAATGGCGGTATGACGAAAGACTGCTGACTTGAGCCTGAGCCGGAACAAGCATGTAGGTTGGAAAAGCGATAGTTCGTAGGATGGGCCAAGCGCAGCGGATGCCTTGGTGGCGGGTTTTGCCGCTTAGGCATCCGGCGTGCCAAGAACTGGTGCAGCGGGCCCATCAATGCGCGACGACAGATGGGCCCACTGCGCTTGGCCCATCCTACGGTTTGCTGTTCAGAAGGGCAGCGTCGGCTTACCACCAACCCTCGAATTGCAGCCCGACCGTCGAGCCATGATCCGCGCCGGCGAACACGCCGGTATTGGAGATCGAGGCAACGGCGGAGTCGGTGGAACCATTCGCAGCCAATGCGGCTGCCTTGTTCCAGCGCGCATAGGTATAGAACAGACGCAATTCGGGGCGCGACCAGAATTCGGGTGCAATGGCCCAGGTCGGTGCGATCGTCAGCTTGGTCAGGTCACGTGCCGCCGCGCCGCTCGGTTTGACGTGGTCGTGGCCGAGTTCGGCCTGCATTTTGAAGTGCTGGCTGACGCCATAGGTCAGGCGGCCGCCGAGCGAGGTCCAGGTCTGGTCGCCGACGTTGGATTCATCCTTCTGATAAACGGCGGTGAGCATGCCGCCCAGCTTCGGCGTCAGTTGTGCGTAGATGCCATCGACGACGCGCCAGCGTTTGACGTCCGAGGTGTTGGTCAGCGCACCGGTGCCGCCGAGGCCGGTGCCGGGGCCTTCGCCAAATTGAACGGCGAGTTTGTTCCAGCCGTCGCCGAACAGTTTGTTTTGCCGATGCTGCACGGTCAGCGCCCAGCCCGAATCGCCGCCAATGTCGGCATCGGGAATCAGGCTGAGGCCGAATTCCAGTTCGCCATCGGTGTTGGCCTGCACGCCGCGCACCTGGAAATCATGCCGGGTCGCCTTGCGCGCCTGGTCTTCGTTGTCCTCGCGAAACAGCGCATAGCTGAGTTTGACGCCGCCGACCTGCACATCCTCGATGCCGGCGCCGAGGCCTTGCGGGTTCCAGTAGAAGAAGTCGTTGATATGCACGTCTTCCCGCTTGTAATAACGCCGCCCGGCCCAGACGCCGCCGCCATTGAGGGCGGACAGTTTCTCCGCCTGGACATAGACCTGGGCGAAATCGAGGTCGGTGTCGTTGTTGGTCAGCATGGCGTTGTCGGAGGTCGGCGTGAACAGACTGAACATCACGTTGGCCTTGATCGTGCCGCCGTCGGCCAATTTGGCCAGTTGCTGGCCGAGCATCAGTTCGCCATAGATTTCACACTCATTGCCGAGGCGGTATTTGGAACCGGCGCCAGCCAGCTTGAAGCAGGCAGCGTTGCCGGATTCCGAGTTGGCGCCTCCGAGGGCGCGGATATAGCCGCCGACATCAAGCGCGGCGGCGGATTGGCCCCAGAGCAGGGCGAGCAGGGTAAGGCCGAGTTGGCTGAGAGTTGAATTGCGCATGGTCGTGTTCTCCGAAGTGAGGTTGGCAAGAATTTCGGGCGAAAGAGTCCCCCTGCCGTGCCCGGCGCCGTCATGGGGGTGGTGCGTTGGGGAAGTTCGGCGGGATTAGCGGGGTATCGCTGCCGCCTCGACGATCGGTTTCTTCAACACGATCAACAGCAACGCGGTGATCGCGACGCCGATCAGGATGGCGGCGATGTAGGGCAGCAACTGGCCGACCGCGTTGGGAATGGCCAACACGAAGATGCCGCCATGCGGCGCATGCAGCGTCGCGCCGAACAACATCGACAGCGCGCCGGTGGTGGCGGCGCCGGCGACGCAGGCGGGAATCACGCGCAGCGGATCTTTCGCCGCGAACGGGATGGCGCCTTCGGTGATGAACGAGATGCCCAGCACAGCGGCGGCCTTGCCGGCGATCTGCTCGTCGGCGGTGAAGCGGTTCTTTGCCAGGAACGTCGCCAGCGCGATGCCCAGCGGCGGCACCATGCCGCCGGCCATCACCGCCGCCATCGGCATGAAGCTGTTGCTGGCGAGCAGGCCGACGCCGAAGGTGTAGGCCGCCTTGTTGATCGGGCCGCCCATGTCCACCGCCATCATGCCGCCGAGCAGCAGGCCGAGCAGCACGGCATTGGTTCCGCTCAAGCCCTTCAGGAATTCGGTAAGGCCATCCATGATCGCCTTGGCCGGGCTGCCGACCACGTAGATCATCAGCAGACCCACCGCCAGCGTCGCCAGCAGCGGGATGATCAGCACCGGTTTCAGGCCCTCGAAATGCACCGGCAGCTTCAGGTTGTTACGCAGCCAGAGCGCGATGTAGCCGGCGGCGAAGCCGGCGATGATGCCGCCGAGGAAGCCGGCACCCAGCTGGCTGGCCAGCATGCCGCCGACCAGTCCGGGTGCCAGACCGGGACGGTCGGCGATGGAGAAGGCGATGAAGCCGGCCAGAATCGGGATCATCAGCGCGAATGCCGCGCCGCCGCCGATGTCCATCAGCGCCGCCGCGAACGTGCCTTTTTCCTTGAACGCCTCGATGCCGAAGATGAACGACAGTGCAATCGCCAGGCCGCCGGCGACGACGATTGGCAGCATGTACGACACGCCGGTAAGCAGATGCTTGTAAGGTCCGGCAGCTTTTTCCGCCGGCCTGGCTGCGACCTTGGCGGCGGTTGCGGCGGTAGGCACCGGCACGGCGAAGGCTTCCTGCAACACCTTTTCGGTTTCCTTCAGCGCGCGGCCGACCGAGGTTTCATACAGCGCCTTGCCGGCGAAGCGGGCGGTATCGACATGCGTGTCGGCGCCGATGATCACCACGTCGGCAGCGGCGATCTCCTCATCCGTCAGCGCATTCTTGGCACCGACCGAGCCCTGGGTTTCCACCTTGATCTCGTAACCGTGCTGCGCCGCGACTTTCTTCAGGGCCTCGGCAGCCATGAAGGTATGCGCAATGCCGGTCGGGCAAGCGGTGATGGCGACGATCTTTTTCACCCGACTGACCGGCGCGGCCGGCTGAGCAGCTGGCGGTGCTAAGGGTTGCGGCGCGATCCCGATCAGCGCCAGCGCCGCTTCAATCACCGACTGGGTGTCGCGGATCGCTGTGCTGGTGCTGGTTTCATACACCTGCTTACCGGCGAAGCGGGTCAGTTCGACATGCGTGTCGGCGGCCAGGATGACCACGTCGGCGGCGGCCAGTTCGGCGTCGCTCAGCATGTCCTTGGCGCCGGCAGCGCCCTGGGTTTCGACGCGGATGGCGTGACCCATGACAGTGGCGGTTTTCTTCAGGGCTTCCGCCGCCATGTAGGTATGCGCGATGCCGGTGGGGCAGGCGGTGACTGCGATGATGTTGGCCATGTGTGTCTCCTTGTTCAGACGTTCGCGGTGCGAACCGTGACTTGCTGCATGAATGACGCGATCACTTCCGCCGCCGGCAGCCTTGGCCCCAACTGGGTCAGGGCGCCGAGGGCGCTGGCGGTGGCCAGCCTGGCGCTGTCGGCCAGCGACAGGCCGCGCAACTGGCCGGCGATGAAGCCGGCCACCATCGCGTCGCCGGCGCCAACGGTGCTTTTCACTTCGATGTGCGGCGGTTGTGCGTGCAGACATGCGTCGGCGCTAACGAACAGCGCGCCTTCGCCGCCCATCGACACCACGACGCAACCCAGTCCCTGTGCCAGCAGACCGCGCGCGGCGGCGATCACGGCTGCGGTGTCCGGCAGCGGCGTGCCGACCAGTTCTTCCAGCTCCGCGATATTGGGTTTGATCGCCCAGGGTGTGGCGGCAATGCCCTGCCGCAACGGCTCGCCGCTGCTGTCCAGCAGCACGCGTTTGCCGGCCGCGTTCAGGCGTTGAATCAGCCGCGCGTAGTAGTCGTTCGCCACACCGGCCGGGGTGCTGCCGGACAGCACGAACCAGTCATGCTCCGGCAGCAGGCTGTCGATGCGCCGTTCCAGTCGGGCCAGATCGGCCGCGCTGGCGGCGCAGCCGGGAAAATTGAGGTCGGTGATGGCCTGCGTGGTCTCGTCGATGATCTTGACGTTGACCCGCGTCTTGCCGGGAATGCGCACGAACTCATCGGCGATGCCCTTGCTCTTGAACAACTGTTCGAACTCGCCGGCGTTGTCGCGTCCGAGCAGGCCGCTGACGGTGACCGTGCCGCTGGCGGCATGGCCCAGGTCGGCGAGGAAGGAAGCGACATTGACGCCCTTGCCGCCGGGGTCGGATTGCTCCCACAGCACGCGGTTGACGGTGCCTGCGGCAAAGCCGGGAACCGCCACGCTCTGGTCGATGGCGGGGTTGAGGGTGAGGGTAACTACGTTGGTGTTCATGGCATCTTCCTCACAGCGCCCGCACTTCAGCGGCGTTCCTGCACGCCAGCGCGCGTTGCGCCAGCGCCTGCATGTCGGCCAGCGACTGCTTGCGCAGCCGCGCCTTGATCGCCGCGACGCTGGGAATGCTCATGCTGAGTTCGGCAACGCCCAGCCCGGCCAGGATCGCCGCGCCCTTCGGATCGCCGGCCATGCCGCCGCAGACGCCCACCCAGCGCCCGGCCGCCTTCGCCGCCTGCACGGTCAGGTCTATCATGCGCAGCACCGCCGGATGCAACGCATCGGCCTGGCGCGCCAGGCTGGGATGCAGGCGGTCCATCGCCAGCGTGTACTGGGTCAGGTCATTGGTGCCGACCGAGAAGAAGTCGGCGTGCTGTGCCAGTTCTGCCGCCATCAGAACGGCGGACGGCACTTCGATCATGATGCCGATCTCGACTTTCGGCGCGTTCAGTTCGATGCGCACCGCTTCGGCCATGTCGCGCGCGGTCAGCAGTTCTTCGACGGTGGCGATCATCGGGAACATGATTTTCACCGGCCCGGTGGCTGCGGCGCGATAGATCGCGCGCAACTGCGTGTTGAACAGATCGGGCCGCGCGAAGCAAAGACGGATGCCGCGCACGCCGAGGAAGGGGTTGGCTTCCGCCGGCATCGACAGGTACGGCACTTCCTTGTCGCCGCCGATGTCCAGCGTGCGGATGATCAGTGGCAGGCCGTTCAGTGCCCGCGTCATCGCGCTGTAGGCGGCAAACTGCTCGTCCTCGCTGGGCGGCTCGGCGCGTTGCAGGAACAGGAATTCGCTGCGCAGCAGGCCGATGCCCTCGGCGCCGGCATTCACCGCCTGTTCCGCTTCCGCCGCGTTGCCGATGTTGGCCACCACTTCGATGCGCTGGCCGTCGGTGGTGATCGCCGGCTGATAGCAGGCCAGCCGTTCTGCCTCGCGCGCTGCCTGCCAGGCCTGATGCGCCTGCTGCGCCAGCGCCAGATCGGCGGCATCCGGTTCCAGATACAGATTGCCGGCATCGCCATCCAGCACGCAACGCATGGCGTCGGTCAGGTTCAGCAGCGCCGGGCCGGCACCGACGATGGCCGGAATGCCGAGCGAACGGGCGATGATCGCGGTATGCGAGGTCGGTCCGCCGGCGGCGGTGCACAGGCCGATGATGCGCGCCGGATCAAGGCGGGCGGTATCGGATGGCGACAGGTCTTCGGCGATCAGGATCACCGGCTGCTCGAAGCTTTCCGGTTCTTCTTCCAGCGTGTCGGCCAACAGGCGAAGTACGCGGCGGCCGACGTCCTGCAAATCTGCGGCGCGTTCCTTCAGACGGGCATCATCCAGCGCGCCGACTTCCTTCGCCCGTTCGTCGACGCTTTGCCGCCAGGCCCAGCCGGCACTGTGGCCGGCGTCGATCAGGTGTTGCGCGGCGTCGACCAGATCCGGGTCGTCGAGGAATTCTTCATGCGCGCGGAAGATCGCCGCGCTGGCCGCGCCGCTGCGTGTCTTCACTTCATCGTGCAGTTGGCGCAGTTGCAGCTTGGCGGCGGCAATCGCCTGCTGCATGCGAGTGGTTTCCGCCTGCGCATCGTTGGCGGTGACGGCGACGACGATCTTCTCGCGGCGGAAGTGGCGCAGCGGCCCGATGGCCAGACCGGGCGCGGCGGCAATGCCGGCAATGGCACGCGCCTGCAGCCTCAGGTTCGAGCCGGTGCTGGTGGCGGCCGCTTCTTCCTCGTCCTCCAACCCTTCGCGCACCGCCGCTGACAGCGCCGCCAGCGCGGCTTCGGCATCGGCGCCGCGCGCCATGATGCGCAGGCTGGCATGGCCGTCGGCGCCCAGTTTGAGCAACGAAACCAGACTCTTGCCGTTGGCCACCTTGCCATTGGCGACGTTGCAAACCTGGCGCACGCGAATTTCGGCCTGAAACTGCTTCGCCAGTTCGACAAAGGCGGTGGCGGGGCGGGCATGCAGGCCGGCGGCGCCGGTCAGCGCGACATCGACCCACAGCTCGAAATCGTCTTCAGCCTGCGTCACCACCGGCACCGCCTCGCCGCGTGGCTGGGTCAGCCGCTCGATGATGTCCTCAACCCGAACGGTACGCGCCAGACGTTGCACCGTTTCCGGGTCGTCCAGCACATCGGTCAGGTTGGCCAGCAGTTCGATGTGCTCATCGGAACGGGCGGCAATGGCCACCACCAGATACACGGTCTCGCCCTGATTCCAGCTCACGCCAGCGGGAAACTGGGTCACCGAAATGCCGGTGTGCACGATCAGGTCGCGATCCTTCGGCAGGCCGTGCGGGATGGCGATGCCGTTGCCGAGATAGGTGTTGGCCACCTTCTCGCGCAACAACATGCTGTCGATATAACCGGACTGCATGTTGCCGCTATCTACCAGCAGACTGCCGGCGATGCGGATGGCTTCGGTTTTGTCGCGCGCCTGGGCGGCGAGGCGGACGGTGGCAGGGGTCAGTTTGATCATGTTGGGTACTCCTCCAGATCGGAATTTCGGGCGTAAGCAGGGCCTTGCACCGCAAACGGCGCATGGGCAATCCATTTGAATCAATGAGTTGGTTTAGGTTTGCTTCATGGCGGGCCCTCCGCCCAGGTCAACGTGATGCCGGCGGTGCGCGCCGCCTCGACACCTTCGCGCGCCAGACCGCGATCGACGATCCAGCGCGTGACACCATCGAACGGCACGATCGGCGCAAACGACGCCTGGCCCCACTTGGCGCTGTCGCAGATCGCCACCACGCTCTTGCTGCGCGCGATCACCGCCCGTTTGACCACCGCTTCGACATGGTTCGAATTGGTCCAGCCGGCGTCAGCATCGACACCGCCGGCCCCCATGAAGAACAGATCGAAATTCAGTTCGCCGATCTGCGCCAGCGCCACAGGGCCGACCGTGCTCAACGCGTTCTGATAGACCTCGCCGCCGATCAACTGGAGTTGATACGGCGTGCGCCCGGCGAGTTCGGTGGCAATGCTGATACCGTGCGTGACGATGTGCAGATGCGTCACCTGCGGCAAGCCCTGCGCAATGGCGCGCGCCATTTCCAGTGCCGTGGTGCCGGCATCCAGATAGATGGTCTGGCCGCTTTTCAGCAAGCGTGTCGCCGTCTGGCCGACCATCTGCTTTTCAGCCTGGCCGAGTTCCAGCCGCTGCGCGTATTCCACATCGCGATTCAACATCACCGCGCCGCCATGCACCCGGCGCAGCAGACCGCGCGTTTCCAGCTCCGCCAGATCGCGCCGCACGGTCATTTCGGAAAGCTGGAATTTCTCCGCCAGTTGCCGCGTGCGGCACTCGCCGCGCGCCGACAATTCCGACATGATCAATTCCAGTCTATGGTCGGCAAGATAGTCAGCCATGATGTTGCGTCTCCGTCCTTGCTCAGTTGCGTGTTCGTTTAAGTGCGATATGTAAACATAATCGCACATATTCGAACATGTGCAAGTTTTATTTTTGGGGTTGGCTGGAGTGGAAGCGGCGCTCCTGGCCCGTTCACGCGCAGCACCTGACCCTGTTTGATTCGAACCGGAATGCACGCTTGGCTTCTTGTCCCGGCGGCGGAAGCGGAAGCAATTCAACTGGTGCGCGATCTGCTTCAGGAGGAATACCGGAAGCCGGTGTGGATAACGGATGCGGCGACCTGGTTGGGGGAGTTGGCGGCATGGCGCATCTGTTGTTGCCGAAATTGCGGTTGAAGAGACGCGGAGGCGGTGGAGAGTAAGACGTCAGCCATCGAGGTAGTCAGCTTAAGCGGGAGTAGCTTCAGATTCACGCAAACAGTGGTCTATCCCTGATAACGCCGGCCGCCCGGTGTAGCCAAATAATATGTAATGTGTACATACACAAATAATATTAAACGCATATGACATGTATGAATGAAGTGCTATTCTGCGGTTGTTACCATCGCAAACAGGAGAAATAAATGGCAACCACGAGGACTACTTTTAAGGTGTGCGAGCCGTTGTGGCAGAACTTCACGCAACAGACTGAGGCCTTGTTCTTGAAAAGGGATGCATTTCTAAATCACATGATTCGACAAGAAATACCTCGCTTGGAACAGGAGTTGGAGGGCAAGAAAGAGCTCTCGGAAAAGGCTCGACGTTATCTCGCAGGTGAACTCAAAAGGCTAGATGGCCGTCCGAAGACCGTTGTAATCGAGCAAGAAACGGCTGATGCTTTGGACAATCTTGTGAAGCGAATGAACCTGTTCAGGGATGGATTTATCAACCGATTGATAGTGTGGTTGCGATCCTCGGATACGTTATTACGCGAACTTAAGATTCCGATAACCTTGGATGAATTGGGAAAATCCAACGATGGAGAGCCCAACGCTATGCCTGTAAGCCCGCTAGGTACGATTGATGCTGTGCGAAACGATCCGTTTACCTACATCCGTGAATCCTTGGAACTAGCTGAGAGCGGTGGGGTATATACCGTGCTTTTTCCGGAAAAACTCATCGGTCTTTCTTGCTACTTGGAAGATGAGCAAGTACCCGGCACAGAAGCCTACAACCTCAAGGCACTGGGGGATGAGCTATGAACACTATGCACGCTGCAGTTAGGGCACAACAACGCTGCATTCCACCGATGGTCGACCAGCTACTGGACCTCTACGGGCAGGAGGAATACGACGGGCATGGTGCCGTTATCCTGTACCTCAACAAGGTCAGTATTCGGCACATGGAGCGTGATTTTGGGCGTCGACCGGTATCGCGCCTTGCAGAATATTTTGATGTTTACAAAGTAAAAGGCATGGACGGCCAAACAATTACCGTGGGCCATCGTAATTGCCGAGTCTGGAGGAAATGATGCAAATGTTACCTACCACTACAAACGTGCAGCTCCAGTTTCCGATGCAGGAGCTTGAACAGATTGAGTCAGCGATTCAGGCATCACAACAGTGGTTGGCGACGCTCGAAAGTCGTCGCAATACGCTGACGGCAGAGCTTGAACTCGTAACCCGCCCGCGCACCTTGGTTACCAACCCACCACTGAAAACTGTCGGCCCTGGCTTTGAGTATCGAGGGGCGCTATTTAGGCGCTGGAGCTACATCGCCATCTATTCCAACCTGTTGCGACGCCTATGGGCTGAGTTTCCAGAACACCGTGATGCAATGGCGAAAGCAATGGGCCGACTTGGAAGAACGCGTGTATATGTCGCCAAGTCCTTTAATGAGTTATTTCCGGATAGACCAATTGGGTGGGTACTGCGCCACAGCAGCTATTTGGTTGACGGGTGGTACATGGATACAAACCTGACAAACCGGACCCAGATGAGTCGAATACTCTCTGCCGCTGTTGCCGCTGCTGGACTCAAGTGGGGTAAGGACGTGAAGGCCTATTGGCAACGAACACCGCTTGGCGTCTGAAAATCAAAGAAGGCAAATGGTTTCAAGTGCATGCGCATATTTGAAGCAAGAGACATCATGAATTGCCCAAAAAAGGAGTCAGCATGTTCGGCGCACTAATCGGAGACCTCGTCGGTTCCGTATACGAATGGAACAACTACAAAGCCAAGGATTTTCAGCCGTTGATTCACCCTCGCGCTTTTCTCACGGACGACACTGTGCTCACGGTCGCTGTGGCGGATGCTTTCCTGAATGGACGTGGATTGGTCGACAGTTTCAAGGACTGGGGCGGTCGCTACCCGGATTCCGACTGGGGCGGACGTTTTTCCCGCTGGCTGTTTTCAGAAGATTCAGAACCCTACGGCAGCTTTGGAAATGGCGCAGCCATGCGAGTCTCGCCTGTGGCCATGCTTTCAGATGACCTTGATGAAATTCTGGAACTGGCTCGTCTGAGCGCTGCCGTCACGCACGATCATCCGGAGGGAATCAAAGGTGCGCAGGCAACTGCGATGGCTATTCATTACGCGCGCTTGGGGTACGCTTCCGACGACATCCGATCCTTGGTGGCAGATTTCTCCGGTTATGACATGGACCGCAGCGTGGATGAAATCCGCCCGGGTTATCGTTTCGACGTAACTTGTCAGGGCAGCGTCCCGGAAGCGCTGATCTGTGCGCTGGAAGCAACCAGCTTTGAAGATGCTTTGCGAAACGCGATCTCTATCGGCGGGGATTCAGACACCCTTGCAGCTATTGCGGGACCGGTTGCCGAAGCCCGCTTTGGCATTCCACAAGCTATCGGTTTGGAAGCCTGGGCACGCGTACCGATGGATATGCGAAGCGTGATTGAACGGCTCTATGAAAGCGCTGGAGGCGAATTAAATGCGAATTAAACGGGCCAATTAAACGGGCCAGGCTCGATTAATCGTTCCAATGCGGATATTGCGAGGTGGAATCATGATCACCGTCACTCTTGAAGTCAGCAGCCTGGCTGACACTTTGGCCGATGCTGCTCGTGCGATGAAGTCGGGAAAGGGCGATGCTGGAGCACGCGTTGGATTCGCGACGCCTGAACTCTTGTGGCAAGTACTCACGCTGAAACGATGGGCGTTAATCAAGGCCCTTTGCGGAGCTGGCCTGTCCATTCGCGAGGCAGCACGACGCGTTGATCGTGATGTCAAAGCGGTACATGGCGATGTCATCGCATTGCTCAATGCGGGTAATCTGAGTCGATCTGCAGACGGGCGAATTGAATTTCCATACGATTCGGTCAAGGTCGAATTTATGTTGCAAGCCGCATAAGTCGGGTGGTCCTACCTTCATGAGCCTACTAGACGAATACTCCATCTTCACCACGATGAAGCAGGACGGCCCGTTTGCCGTTTCCGACGGCGTGGCCCTGCGCCGGCACTTTTCCGGGGAAACCCGCAACTGGGCGCGGCAGTTCAATGGCGACCGGTTGCTGGTCACCAAGTACCGGGTGGTGCGGGCGCAGATTTTCGATTTTTTGCAGATCGAACGTTTCGATGAAATGGCCCAACTGCTGGTGGATTCAGCGCTGCGGGCGCGTCGCAGCGAGCGGGCCTACCGGCTGCTGGGCAGCCTGTTCGGCATTTCCGGCAGCACTTCGGAAATCCGCAGCAAGATCAAGGAATACGCGCAGACCGCCGATGCCGTCATCAACCTGATGCGCGACAAGCTGCTGGCCCCGTATGCCGCCTTCGTGGAAACCAACAACGAGATCGAAACCACCCACGACCCGGTGGACCTGTTGTTGCGGGTGTTCGACAACCGTTTCCACAAGAAGGCCCGCTTCGAAGCCAAGCGCAAGCTGATGCTGATGAACCTGGCGGGCGCCATCGACCAGCGGGAACGGGAAACGGATATCGAGAACAAGTTCTATACCTTCCTGGAATTCCTCAACCGCAACGTCTGGAGTCCCCGCCTCAAGATCGGCGAACTGGAATCCTCCTACCTGTTGAGCCGCCACGATCCGGCGGACTTCTGCTGCCTGGACGTCGAGGTGATCACCCCGCAGACCCGGGCAGACCTCGGCCCTCTGGCGCCGGACCAGAAGCTCACGCTGGTCAAACGGCGCCAGTTCCAGGATGGGGACCGCGACATCCCGGTTTACGTCAGCGTGCGCAAGAAGAATTCCGCCGCCAAGGTGCTCAAGCTGCTGCGCAAGAACGAGAAGAACCCGGCGGTGGCGGTGGACGATGAACTGGGCCTGATGGCCGTGCTGGACACCATCAGCGATGTGAAACGCTTCGTGCGGCACATGACCCGCTCCGCCATCAAGGCCGGCTCGCTGATGACGCTGGAAGACATCTCCGACACCCTCACCGGCGGCAGCGTGCGCGACGCCAGGAATGCGGGCAGCAGCGGCAAGACCCCGATGCTCAAGTTCTTCGCCCGCATGGGCGGCATGCGGGTGGAACTGATCCTGCACACCAATGCCTCCTATCTGAACTACCGCTACCAGCGGGACATTGCCCACGAAGAATACGAAGTGAAGCGCATCTTCGATTCCGGCGTCGCCGAATTCCTCTTCCCGAGTGACATCTACACCCTGGATATGACGCAGATCCGCCAGTCCCTGCTGGACCAGTTCAGGTGGAATATTGAAAACGCCGGCCGGCTGCATGGCTACGCTGGGTGAAATACCTTGCCAAACCATCAGCGCTGACCGAAAGGCGTGACCAGGAAACACAGTAGGGTGGACAAGCGCAGCGCATCCACCTTTTGTGGAACCGATGGTGGATGCGCTGTGCTTAACCACCTTACGGGATCAATGGGGTGCACATTGGTTTTGCATGGGCCAAGCCATCAAGCCGTCGGCGTGGACAAAAGTACGCGATATAAGGTCCGATACAAGGCCTGGACGGGGCTATGCTGAATTAACCGTGCCAGCTCATTCGGAACTTGCGATGACAAACAAACTGTTTTTCCAGGTTCAGCCCAATACCATCCGGTTCTGTTTTGTTGCTTTTATTGCTCTGTTTATTGCGTTCCCGGCTTTTTCCGCAGAAAAAGCCGGTGCGCTGAACGAGTTGAAAAGAGCGTTCAGTGACGGGAACATTGCTGCGGCCAGCAAAATACTGGGTGGCAATATCGATGTGCGTGTGGAAATCGGCTGGCCTTTGATTGTCGTGGCCGCCAATCATCGCCATCTGAGTCTGGTACAGGAAATCATCGATACCGGCGCCGATTTGAATGAAAAAAACAAACACGGCGATACCGCGCTCATTATCTCCGCTTATCAAAACTACCCGGACGTTGTCAGGCTATTGGCGAGTCACGGCGCAAATCTGAACGAGCGTGGCAATGACGGCGCGACAGCCTTGATCTGGGCCGTAAAAAAGGGCTATCTGGAGGTCAGTGAAATTCTGCTGGCGCAGGGAGCCGACGCGAATCTGGGTATAGAACCTGGTTTCCGCGATGAATCCGGCGCGGTCTATGGTCAGCCATTTCCTGGCAGGAAGGGTTACACCGCTTTGATTTTGGCTACCGAGAATGGCGACCTGGCGATGGTGAATGCATTGCTCAAAGCCGGGGCGGATGCCAATGTCACGGATATGGATTGCCGGAGCGCGTTGGAGGCCGCCAAGCCAGGAGGTAGAGACGATATTGCTGCGATTTTGCTGGAACACGGCGCGACTGCTTCGCCCAAGTGTATTTACGCAGAACGACAACGGCATGTTCAATTGATAGTGTTGGGGATATTTATCTGCCTGCTTATTTGGGAAAAATATCGACGCAAGCCTGCGGCGGGCGCAAGGATTCTTGGCTATTTTGTCAATCTCCTGGTTGGGCTGTTCATATTTGAATCGGATGGCTATATCAAGCCACTCTATATTCTGGTTCCTGTGGTCAACATTTGCGTACTGCTGTTTCTTCGGTATAAACGTCTGGTTGCAGCCGCCATTGTCATGAACATGGTTGCAATGGCTGACGGCATATTGGCAGTGTTTGCGGATTACCATGCTTCGAATCCGATGCTGCTCTTCTACATCATCGAGGCATTGCTGGTTGCCGGGATTCAATATGTGAACATCCGGGTTTTACGCGCCCAATTGAATGTCGGTGAAATCGGCGCCGTTCCGGTAGCCGCAAGCAATACGCCGACTGATGCGTCGAATTCCGGCGAACGGAATCCATCCCAACCACCTGGACCTTAGATGCACTGTTTCTATCCACACGCGCCGGGCTGATGCGATACAGCGGGCGGGCAGCCAGTAATCTGGCGGTTTTGCAGGTCAGCCTGTTGCGTCAACCTGCGAGCAGTATTTCGCGGGGGGTCGATTCGATGATCCCTCGTCGAACCGCTTCCTTGTGGCGGGTATCGAGCATGTCGAGTGGATTGAAATCATCCGTCAACAGCGGTGCTGCGGCGCTATCCACCCGAATGGCGGGTTGTCGGGCGATTTCACGTACAGCCGCCGCGAGTGGATGCACGTCATCGAGTTGAGGCGGTTGCGCAAAATTCAGCGTGCCGTCACGGGCGAGAACGACGAAATTGCCGGCAATGGCTGATCCACCTTGCTGGTCGAAGGCGGCGAAGGTTTCGACTTCGGTAAACACAGTGCGCAGGGTTTTCACTACGGCGGGCAGCATGGCTTCTTCGCCGGCAACGCCGCCAATCAGGTTGAGCGCGAGGACGCCACCCGGCGCGAGACGGGCCTTGGTCGCGCGCAGCGCTTCCTGCGAAAGCAGGTAGCCGGGCGTGGTGTCGCCGTTGAAAACATCGAGCAGGATGTAGTCATAAGCCTTGCCCGGCCGGGCGATGTATGTGCGTGCATCTTCGATAGTCACCGGGATGGAGGACGGGAACGCAAAATGAGTGCGCGCCATGTCCAATACGATGGGGTCGATCTCCACTACATCCGTTGAAAGCCCCTGCCTGAACAGCCAATGCGGTGCGGCGCCCATGCCGAGTCCGACTACCAGGGCGGAGCGGCCATGCGGGTTGACGGCCAGCGGCAGTCTCGACAGCAGATAGGCGTACTCGTACACCGAACGGCCATCGGCCGTATCCATGCCGCCCTGGACCAGTCCGTCGATGATCATTTCTCGTGTGTGTACTGCGCTGCCTTGATATTCGACTACCTTCACGGCGCCGTAGAAGCCTTCACGTACCGCAATCAGACGTGCGCGTGTGCCATCAGCCAGCGTAACTTCCGGTAGTGGCGAATTGCCACCCCATGCCGGCAACAGCCCGAGCAGGAGCCAGAGTCCGGCGCGCCGCCTGGCGAGCAGGAAGTGCGCGACAGCGAGCAGTATCAGGATGCCGCCGGTCAGCCGCATGGCCTGGCTGACGCCGACGTAGCCGAGCAGGTAGAAGCCGGTGAACGCCGAACCGGCGAAACTGCCGGCGGTGGATACCGCGTAGAGCATGCCAGCCGTGCGGCCAAGATTCGACAGACTGGCAGCCGCCAGACGCAACAGGAACGGCGACACACAACCAAGTAGAAAAAGTGTCGGGCCGAACAGCAGCACGGCGGCGACAAATGTTCCGCCGCGCAGGCCGAAACCGAGCGCAAGTTGCATGACACCGACCTTGAACCAGGTCGTCAATATCAGACTGAGGCCAGCTGCCGCGATCAAGCCATACAGCCAGTCGGCCGAGGGATGGCGGTCGGCCAGTCGGCCGCCGAAGGCATAGCCGCCCGCCAGGGACAGCAAGGTCACGCTGATCAGCGCGGTCCAGACAAACAGGCTGACGCCGAAGAACGGGCCGATCATGCGCGCGCCGAGAATTTCCACCACCATGACCAGCGCGCCGGTCAGGCCGGCGGTGAGGAACAGCATTCCGCGTGCAACCGGCCTGGCGGTCATGCCTTGATCAGAAATCGGGACATCGAGGGACATGTCGGTTTACTCGAAGAAGCGGGGCAAGGCCGGCATGATATTGGAAACCGGGATATTTCTGACCAATGCGGGCTGCTCTGACCCGCTGCAAACGCCGCATACCTGCCAGTTCAGCGCCAACATCGAACGTGCGCCCGCAAGAATCGGCTCGCCTGTGCCGCCGGGGAATGAGCAGCGCGTTATCAGGGTTCAAGCACATGGCAGCGACCGCCAGCTGCCTTGGCTCTGTAGAGCGCGCGATCGGCGGCCGCGCTTATTTCCTGCAGCGGGCATTGATAACCGGTGCAGAGCGTGATTCCGACACTTGCGCCTACGCTGACGGTATGACCGAGAACGAATATTGGCGCACCAACCGCGCCGATGATTTTTTTCGCCAGGGCGCTTGCAGCGCGCGGACTGTCGACGCCGGTCTGCACAATGGCAAATTCATCGCCACCCATGCGTACGACCAGATCATCCTTTCTGACGGTCTGTTGCAGTCGTTGGGAAATCATGCGCAGTACTTCGTCGCCGACAGGGTGCCCCAATTGGTCGTTGACCGGCTTGAAGTCATCGAGATCAATGTAATGAAATGCAAATCCGTCAATTGATCCGCGCCGACCAAAACCCTGAAGAAAAAATGTCTGGAGTCGGTTCCGGTTCGGTAATCCTGTGAGGGGATCCTTGTCGGCACGCTGTTTCAAATCTTCCACCATCGCCAGTTCGGAAATGTCCTGCAGGATGCCGATGCCTATCATCCCCTGGCCCACTTCGCGCGCTCGATGTTCGATCTTCAATTCGGCTGGAAAATGCTCGCCGGTCATGCGCAGGCAGTTGATCCGCAATGACTGACGGGCGAGTTCGGTACCGGTCAGAGCCGCTCTAACGGTTTCGTGATCGGCTGGCGAGACCAGGGCGAGAAACTCATGCAGGTTGTTCGGCCGTTCGGTGGCGTGCCGCGCCCGGAAGATGGACGAAAACATGCCGTCAAAGACCAGGCTATCTTCGTCCAGGTCGTATTCAAGTGCGCAAATCGAGGCAATTTCCTGTACATGGACAAAGCGCTTGCCAAGGTCGATGTAGCGTTCGAGCCGGCGCCTTTGCCGGGTTACCGACCAGATGCGTCGGGCGATCATTTGCAGGATTTCGATATCGGCCTGTTCGTACTCGGCTACCTTGTTTCCAACGCCTATCAGCAGGCGGACAAGGCCATCATCCACTACCGGCACTCCGAGATGCCGGTACAGCGGGGAGTGTCCATCCGGCAGGCCGCGCTTATTGCTTTGTGCTGCGTAGTCATTGTGTATGCATGGCAACCGTGTTCGTGCCGTATCTGCCCAGATGCCGGCTGATTCAATCGGGTAGTGACGGGCATAAACCGCGTTGCAATAGCCGATCGTGTCATGCGACCAGACACCCAGTTCGATGGTGTTCTGATCTTCATTGAGAAAATGCAGGTAGGCGATCCGGCTTTCCGTGGCGACCTGCGCAATATCCACGCCCTGCTGAACGATGTCGGATTCGGTCAGGTCGGTAGTCAGCTTTTCCAGTTCCTGGACAGCCGCCAAGTAACGGTCGCTTGAATTCAACATCTATCCCCTTCTGATGCCGGAAATCGAATGTTGCCAGATGTCAGGTCCGTCCGATGCATCGCCAGACTAATCAGGCCTCCAGGCTTGCATGCCTGCCGCTTTTCGCGGAGAGGCAGGGTTATTGCAGTGTCATCTGCATCGCGTAGGTACAAAGCGCAATCAGTTGCTGCGGCATGATACCCAGCAGAAGCACGGTCACGACGTTGATGCTGAGCAGCGCCTGTACATCGGGAATGGTCGTATAGACAGGCGCATCGGCTTTCGGCGTGTCGAAATACAGCACCTTGACCAAGCGCAGGTAATAGAACGCGCCAATCAGCGAGAACATCACCGCGACCACGGCAAGCCAGGTAAAGCCGGCGCCGACCAGGGATTGCAGGATCGCTAGCTTGGCGTAAAAGCCGACGAACGGCGGCAGCCCTGCCATGGAGAACATCAGAATGGCCATCATCGCCGCCAGCCAGGGATTGCGGCTGTTGAGACCGCGGAAGTCGTCGATGTTCTCGGCTTCCAGACACGGGTCCGATCCACCTCGCGAGAGGTAAACCACCAGACCGAAGCTGCCCAGGCTCATCAACACGTAGGCGATGACATAAAACATGCCGGCGGCATAGCCCGCAAAGGTGCCGGACGCCACGCCAAGCAGCAGGAAACCCATGTGTGAAATGGTGGAGTAGGCCAGCATGCGCTTGATGTTGGTCTGCATGATCGCTGCCAGATTGCCGATGGCCAGCGACAACACGGCCATCACCGCCAGCATGCCCTGCCAGTTCTCGACTTCGGGATGCAAACCGTTGACCAGCAGGCGGATGGTGAATGCGAATGCCGCCAGCTTGGGTGCGGAACCGATGAACAGGGTCACGGCGGAAGGGGCGCCATGATAGATGTCCGGCACCCACATGTGGAACGGCGCAACGCCCAGCTTGAAACCGAGACCGGCGATCAGGAAGACCAGGCCGAACACCAGCACCGTCTGCTCCTTGACGCCGGCTTGCAGCACTTGCGCCATTGCCGGTAGTTCAAGCGTGCCGGTAACGCCATAAAGAAGCGACATGCCATAAAGCAGGAAGCCGGAAGCCAGCGCGCCGAGCACGAAATATTTCATCGCGGCTTCGGTGGACTGGGCGGAATCGCGTTGCAGCGCGACCATTGCGTAGAGGGATAGCGAGAGCAGTTCGAGACCGATGTACAGCGGCAGGAAGTGATTGGCGGAAATCATGACCATCATGCCGAGCAACGCGAACAGCGCCAGCACGAAGAACTCGACCTTGAACATGCCGCGTTCGGCCAGATAGGGACGCGAATAAACCACCACGGCGGCAGTGGCGAAGTAGGCAACCAGCTTGAGCACATCGGCCATGGCGTCATCGACGAACTGGCCGGAGAAGGTGATCTGTACCTGCGGAACGCTGGTGAACAGCGTGATCGCGGTTGCTCCCGCCAGCGTGAACAAAGTCAGCACATACGGCAGCAGGCGATCGCGGGTGATCACGCCGAGCAGCAGAATGGCGCAGGCCATGGCGAGGACAAATATCTCCGGCATGGCGGGCATGAAATCGGGGAGGGTGGTGATTTGCGGTGAGTTCATGGCGCGCTCTTGATCAGTAGGCCAGCTTGCTGTGGGCGACATGCGCCAGCAGATTGTCCACCGAGGCATGCATCACTTCGGTGAAGGGCAACGGATACAGACCCATGCCCAGCACGCAGATGGCCAGCAGTCCCAGCACCACGAATTCGCGTGAATCGATGTCCTTCATTTCCGCCACATGCTCATTGCCGATTGGCCCGAAAACGACGCGCTTGTACATCCACAGCGTATAGGCCGCGCCGAAGATCAAGGTGGTGGCAGCGAGGAAGGCCCACCAGAAATTGACCTGAACCGCTCCCAGAATGACCATGAATTCGCCGACGAAACCCGATGTGCCGGGCAGTCCCGCATTGGCCATCGCGAACAGCATGAAGAAAGCGGCGAATCGCGGCATGGTGTTGGCAACGCCGCCGTAATCGGCGATCTGGCGCGAATGCACGCGGTCGTACATGACACCGACGCAGAGGAACATCGCGGCCGAGATGAAACCATGCGAGATCATCTGGACCAGGCCGCCCTCGATGCCGAGCGGATTGAACAGAAAGAACCCGAGCGTGACGAAACCCATGTGCGCGATCGACGAATAGGCGATCAGTTTCTTCATGTCGGCCTGCACCAGTGCGACCAGGCCGATATAGACCACCGCGATCAGTGACAGTGTGACGATGACGTAGGCGTATTCATGCGAGGCATCGGGCAGGATCGGCATGATGAAACGCAGGAAACCATAGGCGCCGACCTTCAGCGTGATGGCTGCCAGCACGACGGAACCGCCGGTGGGCGCCTCGACGTGGGCATCCGGCAACCAGGTATGCACCGGCCACATCGGCACTTTTACTGCGAATGCGAAGAAGAAGGCGATGAACAAGAGGGTCTGCGCGACCATCGTCAACGGTACGCGATGCCAGACCTGTATTTCGAAGCTGCCGCCGCTCTGGAAAAAGAGATAGATCAGCGAAACCAGCATCAGCAGGGAGCCGAGCAGGGTATAGAGGAAGAACTTGATCGCGGCGTATACGCGGTTCGGGCCGCCCCACATGCCGATGATCAGGTACAGCGGGATCAGCATCGCCTCGAAGAAGACATAGAACAGCACACCGTCCATCGCGGCGAAGACGCCATTGAGCAGGCCGGACTGGATCAGGAAGGCCGCCATGTACTGGCCGGTTCGCTCCTTGATCACCGCCCATCCGGCCAGCACCACGAGGATGGTCGTGAAGCTGTTCAACAGGATGAACGGCATGGCGATGCCGTCGACGCCGACCTGGTAGAAGATGTTGAACGCCGGCACCCACTGCGCGGTTTCGACAAACTGCATTGCCGCCGACGTGGAATCGAAGCCCGTCCACAGCGGCAGGGTGACCAGGAAACCCAGTACGGAACCCAGCAGTGCCAGGGTGCGCTGACCATCTGCATTTTTGTCACCGCCGGTCAGGAGGATGAGTACGCCTGCCGCGATAGGCACCCAGATGGCGAGGCTTAATAGACCTACCCCGAGGCCGATCCCTTCAATCATGAGTTGCAGTCGCTTTCATAAGTGCTTGTTCATGGACAGCCCCTAGGCACGCACGAACCAGTAGGCGAGCAGCAGCACGCCGATGATCATTGCGAAGGCATAGTGGTAGATGTAACCGGATTGCAGATGCCGCACGACGCTGGCGATATGGCCGATGCCACGCGCCGTGCCGTTGACCATCAGGCCGTCGATGGCCGCCACGTCGCCCCAGCGCCAGAATTTGCCGCCGATCAGGCGCGCGCCGCCGGCGAAGAACCAGGCGTTGAAGGCATCGAAGCCATATTTGTTTTCCAGGATGGAATTGATCAGGCTGAAGCGTTTCTGGATTGCGGCCGGGATGTCCGGACGCTTCATGTAGAAGAACCACGACAAACCGACGCCGGCGACCGCCAGCCAGAACGGCAATGTGGTCAGTGCGTGCAGGCCCATCGCGGCTGCGCCGTGGAAGTGGTGCGCCAGTTCCTGCATCGAGCCATGCGCGGGATCGATGTGGACGGCATGGCCGAACCAGTTGCCGAACATCAGGGCGTCGATGGTCAGGTAGCCGATGATCACTGACGGAATGGCCAGCAGAATCAGCGGCAGCGTCACTACCCATGGGGTTTCATGCGGGCAGGAATGGCCGCCATGATGGTGACCATGCACATCGCCGTCCTTGTCCGCTTCATGGTCGTGCGTGTCGTGCGCGCAGTGGAAACGCTCCTTGCCGTGGAACACCAGAAAATACATTCGGAAGGAGTAGAACGCGGTGACGAATACACCCAGTGTGACTGCGAAATAGGCAAAACCCGAGCCGGTCAGATGTGAAAACTTCACCGCTTCGATGATGCTGTCCTTGGAATAGAAACCGGACAGGAACGGCGTGCCGATCAAGGCCAGCGATCCGATCAGCGAGGTGATCCAGGTAATCGGCATGTACTTGCGCAGGCCGCCCATGTTGCGGATATCCTGGTCGTGGTGCATGCCGATGATCACCGAACCGGCGGCCAGGAACAGCAGCGCCTTGAAGAAAGCATGCGTCATCAGGTGGAAGATCGCGACCGAGTAGGCGGAAGCGCCGAGCGCAACGGTCATATAGCCGAGTTGCGACAGGGTCGAATAAGCCACCACGCGCTTGATGTCGTTCTGGATGATGCCGAGAAAGCCCATGAACAACGCGGTGATTGCGCCGATGATCATGACGAAGGACAGTGCCGTATCGGACAGTTCGAACAGCGGCGACATCCGCGTCACCATGAAGATGCCGGCGGTCACCATGGTTGCTGCGTGGATCAGCGCGGAAATGGGTGTCGGGCCTTCCATGGAATCGGGCAGCCAGACATGCAGCGGGAATTGTGCGGATTTGCCCATCGCACCGATGAACAGGAGGATGCAGATCACCGCCATCAGGCTCCACTCATGCCCGTCGATCAGGCTGATTGTGTGCTGGGCGAATTGCGGCGCTTTCTGAAACACCAGCGCGTAGTCCAGCGTGCCGAAATAGGACCAGACCAGACCGATGCCGAGCAGGAATCCGAAGTCACCAACGCGGTTGACCAGGAAGGCTTTCAGGTTGGCATAGATCGCCGTTTCGCGCGTGTACCAGAAGCCGATCAGCAGATAAGACACCAGACCGACCGCTTCCCAGCCAAAGAACAGTTGCAGGAAGTTGTTCGACATCACCAGCATCAGCATCGAGAACGTGAACAGCGAGATATAGCTGAAGAAGCGCTGATAACCCGGATCGTCGGCCATATAGCCGATGGTGTAGATATGCACCATCAAGGATACGAAGGTCACCACCAACATCATCAACACAGTCAGTCGGTCGATCAGGAAACCGATTTCCAGTGTCATGTCACCGGAAGTCAGCCAGGTATAGACCGTGCCGTTCCAGGTATTGCCGGCCTGCACATCCTGGAAGATCAGCCAGGAGGCAAACAGCGAAATGGCGACGCCGAGGATGGTGACGCTATGCGCCCCGGTACGTCCGATGATCTTGCCGAACAGGCCGGCAATGACTGCACCGGCCAGCGGCGCCAGCGGAACAACCAGATAAAGGCTTTGCATGTCCATGGGTCAGCCTTTCAGACGGTCGAGGCCATCGACATTGATGCTGCGCAGATTGCGGAACAGCACGACCAGAATTGCCAGGCCGATGGCCGATTCGGCCGCCGCCACGGTGAGGATGAAGAACACGAAGACCTGGCCGCCGATATCGTCGAGATAACGTGCAAAGGCGATGAAATTCATGTTCACCGCCAACAGCATCAGTTCGATCGCCATCAGGATGATGATGATGTTCTTGCGGTTCAGGAAAATCCCGACCACGCTGATCGCGAACAGGATGGAACCGAGAATGAGATAGTGGTTCAGGCCGATCATTCGTCGTCCCCTTTGGGTGCATCAGGCTTTTGCGGCTTCAGGTTGACCATGCGGATGCGGTCGGCGCGCTTGACCTTGACCTGATCGGCCGGGTTCATCGCACGCGTATCGCCACGTTTACGATGCGTCAGCGTAATCGCCGCGACCATCGCCACCAGCAACAACACGGCGGCCAGTTCGAACGGATAGACATACTCGGTATACAGCAACATGCCGAGTTCCTTTGTGTTGCTGTAGTCGGCGGCGTGCGCTGCCGGTTCAGCCAGACCGAAATCGCGGCCGCCCAGCACCAGGATCATTTCCACCACCATCAGACCGCCCACCAGCATGCCCGCCGGCAGATAGCTCCAGAAGCCGCGCCGCAGTTCTTCCAGATTGATGTCCAGCATCATCACCACGAACAGGAACAGCACCATCACCGCGCCGATATAGACCAGCACCAGCGTGATGGCGAGGAACTCGGCTTCCAGCAGCAGCCAGAGGCCGGCAGCAGTGAAAAAAGCCAGCACCAGCGCAAGTGCCGCATGCACCGGATTGGTCGCGGTGATCACGCGCAGACTCGCCAGCAGCAGGATGGCGGACAGGAAGTAGAAAACGAAATCTGTGAATTGCATGTCGGTTCCGTCAGAGGTGCTTAGCGATAGCGGGCATCTTCTGCCCGATCTTTGGCAATCTGCTCTTCATACTTGTCCCCTACCGCCAGCAGCATGTCCTTGGTGTAGTAAAGATCGCCGCGCTTCTCGCCGTGGTATTCCAGGATGCGGGTTTCGACGATGGCGTCGACCGGGCAGGCTTCCTCGCAGAAGCCGCAGAAGATGCATTTGGTCAGGTCGATGTCGTACACCGTGGTGCGTCGTGTGCCGTCTTCCCGCTGTTCGGACTCGATCTTGATCGCCATCGCCGGGCAAACCGCTTCACAAAGTTTGCAGGCAATGCAGCGCTCCTCGCCGTTGGGATAGCGACGTTGCGCGTGCAGGCCGCGAAAACGTGGCGACTGCGGCGTCTTTTCTTCCGGGAACTGCACGGTGATCTTGCGCGCGAACAGATGCCGGCCGGTCAACGCCATGCCGCGCACCAGTTCGGTGAGCAGGAAGGTATCGAAGAAGGACTTGATGCTGTTGAACATGAATGCCCCTCCTTAGTGGAACCAGTGACCGATGGGGGTCTGCATCGCCGCGCCGACCACCAGAATCCAGACCAGCGTGACCGGAATGAACACCTTCCAGCCCAGACGCATGATCTGGTCATAGCGATAACGCGGGAAGGTGGCGCGGAACCAGAGGAACAGGAACAGTACGAAGCTCATCTTCGCCGCGATCCAGATGAAGCCGTCCGGCAGCATCGGGAACGGCGACAGCCAGCCACCGAGGAACATGATGCTGGTCAGACCGGCGATCAGGATCATGTTGGCGTATTCGGCCAGGAAGAACACCGCGAACGCCATGCCGGAATATTCAACGTGGAAACCGGCGACGATTTCCGACTCGCCTTCCGCGACGTCGAACGGCGCCCGGTTGGTTTCCGCCACCCCGGCGATCAGATAGACGATGAACAACGGGAACAGCGGCAGCCAGTACCACTGCCAGAAACCGCCCGCCTGCGCGTTGACGATGTCAATCAGGTTCAGGCTCTGCGAAGCCATCAGCACGCCGACCAGTGCGAAACCCATGGCGATTTCATAGGACACAATCTGCGCCGACGAACGCATCGCACCGAGGAAAGCGTATTTGGAGTTGGACGCCCAACCGGCGATAACCACGCCGTACACCCCCATCGACGTAATCGCCATGATGTACAGCAGGCCGGCATTCATGTTGGCCAGCACCAGCTTGTCGGTGAACGGGAACGCTGCCCAGGCCGCCAGCGCGGGCGCGATGACCAGAACCGGTCCGAGCAGGAACAGGCCCTTGTTGGCGCCGCTCGGGATGATGATTTCCTTCATCAACAGCTTGAGGCCATCGGCAATCGGTTGCAGCAGACCAAGCGGACCGACCCGGTTCGGGCCGATGCGCACCTGCATGTAGCCAATCACCTTGCGTTCGGCGTAGGTCAGATAGGCCACCGCGATCATCAGCGGCGCAACGATGAGCATGATCTTGACCAGTGTCCAGATTGGCAGCCAGGCCGGGCCCAGCAATTCGGCAACAGGGGCGAGTAGCGCATCCATGTCAGATCTTCTCCACGCTGATCGGGCCAAGACGCGCACCCAGCACAGCCGTCAGGGGATGCGCGGCGGCAAGCCGCAGAGCACCGACCGCTAACCGATCATCGCGGCGCAACAGCAGTTCTATCGCCGCATCGCCCTGGCGCAAGCGCACCAGACTGCCGTCTGTCAGACCAAGCCGCGTCATCCATTCGCTCCCCATCCAGGCCACCGGCGAGCCCGCATCGGCGGTCGCCTGCAAGGCGGGAGACCGCCGCGTGATGGGATCAAGTTGATACAACGGTGTTTCGCCGATGCGTTCGAGACCTTCAGCTGAGGCAACGGTAAGATTGACTTCGATAGCAGGCGCGGCATTATTCAATGCGGCTGCCAGATCACCATGAATGGCATCGGCTCGCACATCTACGGCAGTGTCGTACTCAAAACCACCGAGGCTGAGCAGATTGCCCAGCACACGCAGCACTTTCCATGCCGGTCGCGCCTCATCCTGCGGCTTGACGACACCGTGGAAACTTTGCAGGCGGCCTTCCATGTTGACGTAACTGCCAGCGGTTTCGCTGAACGGTGCAATCGGCAGCAGCACATCGGCGTAATCGAGGGCGGTCGTCTTGAATGCGCTGAGTGCGACCACGAATTCCGCCCCGCGCATCGCGGCAGTTGCCGCGGCTGCATCGTAGGCATCCAGTTCCGGCTCCGCACCAAGCAGGACATAGGCGGCACGCTGATCAGCCAACATGGCATGCGAGCCCAGGCCGTTCGGGCCTGGCAAAGCGCCGACCACTTGTGCGCCCACACTGTTGGCGGCAGGCGACAAGAAGCCGAGGCTGGCACCGCTGGCGGCAGCAATTGCCTGCGCCAGGACGTGTAACTGGCCAGCTTGTGCATGGTTCTGTGCCAGCGCACCGAGCAGGACGGCCTTCTTTTCACCCGCCAGCAAGCTTGCCGCAATAGCCCGCGCGGCGTCGTTGACGCTGACATCGGCAATAGCCGCCGAAACCGAGGCCATCTCCGCACCGGCTTCCTGCATCGCTTTTGCAATTAGCGCCAGACCATGCGCCCAGGCGCTGGGCTTGGCAATCAAGCGGGCATTGACCTTGCTCAGCAAATCATCGCCCGCCGCATGCAGTAGATT
>CAMDGQ010000056.1 GCA_945897955.1 Tepidiphilus sp. J10
GGCGGCGGCATCATCGGCCTGGAAATGGGCACGGTGTACGACGCGCTCGGCAGCAAGGTCACCGTGGTCGAACTCGGCGGCCAGTTGATTCCCGGCTGCGATGCCGATCTGGTCCGGCCGCTCGCCAAGCGCATGGAAAAACGTTTCGAGAAGATTCTGTTGAACACCGGCGTTACCGGCATGGAAGCAAAGAAAGACGGCATCCACGTCACTTTGAAAGCCGGAGAAAATTCCACCAGCGACGTCTTCGACCGCGTGCTGGTCGCCATCGGCCGTCGCCCCAACGGCAAGACCATCGGCGCGGAAGCGGCCGGCGTTGCGGTGGACGAGCGCGGCTTCATCGCGGTGGACAAGCAGATGCGCACCAACGTGCCGCATATCTTCGCCATCGGAGACATCGTCGGCCAGCCGATGCTGGCCCACAAGGCCGTGCATGAAGGCAAGGTCGCGGCGGAAGTCATCGCCGGGCACAAAGTCGAATTCCAGGCCCTGGTGATTCCGTCCGTCGCCTATACCGACCCGGAAATAGCCTGGGCAGGCGTCACCGAAACCGAAGCCAAGGCAAAGGGCATCGACATCCACAAGGGCGTCTTTCCCTGGGCCGCCAGCGGCCGCGCGCTGTCCATCGCCCGCACCGAAGGCATGACCAAGCTGATCATGGACAAGGAGTCCGGTCGCGTCATCGGTGCCGGTCTTGTCGGTGTCAATGCCGGCGAGTTGCTTGCGGAAGCCGTGCTGGCGATCGAAATGGGCGCCACCGCAGAAGACATCGGCCTCAGCATTCACGCCCACCCGACCTTGTCGGAGACGATCTGCTTCGCCGCCGAAATGGCGGAGGGCACGATTACCGACCTGCTGCCGCCGAAGAAGAAGTAGCCCTGCAACCTGGCTTGCCGCCTGTCACCACGTCTGGAGTCAGGCGGAATTATTTCCGAGGCCTTCATTTTCGATCTCTACTGCCGAAATCCCCTGGGCATAAGCAAGCGGGGAGAAAGATCGATGTATCCGGCAGGCCAGTTCTTTCAGTATCCGACGATCAAGTGGAACGCTCACCGCCTGATCAAGCCGTTGCGCAGGACTGAAGTCGTTCGGTCGGGTCGGTTTCGTCATACCGGAATCAGCGCCGCATTCGTTTCAGGGGGCCAGCAATGCGTCAATTGAAATTCGTTCGTCGCCATCCCTGGATATATCTGCGCTATACGTTGTTGGGCGTGTTGATCGTCTGGCTGTTCTTCGGGTTGCAATTGATCTTCGTGCTGAAGGACTTTCAGCCCCGTTTCGTGGTTGTTCCGAGCTTGCTGGGCTTTTGTATTGGAGTTTTGCTGGCGACCGTGGTTGCGCTGCGAGAGGAGGTCAAGCAACGCAACCAGCTATTCCGCGCCGTTGCTGATTTTGCCCAGGAATTTACCTATTTCCGGCGCAAGGATGGCAGCTACGAATATGTATCGCCGGCATGTGAACAACTGACCGGCCATGAGGCGGTCCTGTTCTATTTGCAACCGAACTTCATGGATCAACTGATACACCCGGATGACCGCGAACTCTGGAAGAGCCATGTTCATCGCATGAATACCGATGGCCAGCCTGAAGTCCTGCAGATTCGCATTCTGAACAGTCAGGGCGAGGTCCGCTGGCTCAGTCATCTATGCAGCGAAGTGCGCGATGAACGCGGCAAGTCCATTGGGGTTCGTTCAACCAATCTGGACGTTACCGGGCAGGTGCTCTACGAACAGCAGCTGCGCCGACTCGCCGACTACGATCCGCTCACCGACTTGCCGAATCGGCGCATGATGATTCAGACCATCGAGGCACTGGCGCGCGAGGGCGAAGATAGTCAGCCATTCGCAGTGCTGTTTCTGGATCTGGACCATTTCAAGCACCTGAACGATACGCACGGCCATACTTTTGGCGATGAACTTCTGGTCGCACTGGCTGCTCGCATGCGCGAATACCGAACGGGCGAGATCATGGTTTCCCGCTTTGGCGGCGATGAATTCGTCATTGTCGTGCCCAGCATCGGATCTGCCGTAGATGCCGCGCAGAGTGCCAGGGAAATCCTCAAGCAGCTTGAGCGTCCGTTTGCGATACGTGATCAACGCTTCTTCATCACCGGCAGCATAGGCATCGCGCTTTGTCCCTACGACAGCAATCAGCCGGAAGAATTGATCAGGAACGCGGATGTCGCGATGTACCGCGCCAAGCTTGATGGTCGGGCAACCATCGGCTTCTACAGCCGTGATCTGGTGCAGAACGCTGCCGAGTTCCTGGATATCGAGACCCGCCTGCGCGATGCCCTCGACAAGGAGGCGCTGGTGCTTCATTACCAGCCGCGTATCCGTCTGTCCGACGGCGCCATGGTCGGCGTCGAAGCGCTGGCGCGCTGGAACAATGGTGGCGAATGGATATCTCCCGCGCGCTTTATCCCGGTTGCGGAGGAATCCGGCCTGATCGACCGATTGACCGAGCAACTGCTGCATCAGGCTGCAACCCAGTCGCTGCGTTGGCCAAACCTGCGCATTTCGTTCAATCTCTCCGGCCGCCAGATCAAACGCCGTGACCTGTGCGACTGGATTCACGGCATCGTCAGTCAGGTCGGCGCTTCACCCGAGTTGTTCGAACTGGAAGTGACCGAGGGAATTCTGATGAACGCCAGACAGGATGCTGCCGCGCATCTGGCAAGTTTCAAACAACTGGGATACCGGGTGGCAATGGATGATTTCGGCACCGGGTTTTCGTCATTGTCCTATTTGCGAGATCTGCCATTCGACGTGATCAAGCTGGACGGTTCATTCGTGCGGGGAATGCATGACAACGCCAAGGATGGCGCGGTCGTCCGGGCAGTCGCCACGCTGTGTCGCGAATCCGGTATGGATCTGGTCGCCGAAGGGATAGAAACCGAACAGCAACTCGCTACCGTGCGCGCACTCGGCGTAACCGAAGGGCAGGGCTATCTCCTCGCCAAGCCCGCGACAGCGGATAGCCTGGATGAACTGCTGCGGCAGGGAAAGCTGCGATTGTCGGCAACCTTGCCGGATATGCCGGTTTAAACCTTGAAACAGCAGTTGACCGCTCCTTATCCCTCGTGAGGCCTCATGCTGGTTGATGTTTTGCGCTTCGATGACGCTCACCCATTAGGTGAGCCCGCTACCCGCCCGCTGTCGGGGTGGAGAAGCCGTCTGGCGGCGTTGCTCCGCCTCGCCATGCCTCGGCATGACTCGTTGTCGCGCACCCGCAAGGGGTATGCCGGATTCGTACGAGCTAACGCTCTACGACTCCGCTACCTTGCCAGCCGGTTTCTCCACCCCGCCCTCGGACGGGTTCAACTGCTGTTTCAAGGTTAAACCATTCCTGCGGCCGGCTTGGCGAAGACTAAGGCCAGTAAATCAGGCGCTGAACGTGGGTTTCGGTCCGTTGTGCGATGGGGATGCGAGGCGTGTGTTTGCCTTTATCTGCGGGTACTGGTCATGCAACGTTACCAATCGACTGAAAGTGACGCTCCCTGTCAGGAGTGCTATGACAGGTAGCCGATCAGTTCAGTTAGCACGCTTCTCCAACCACGCCAGCAAAGCTTCAAACAACCGCTCTGGATCGACCGGCTTGGCGATGTGGTCGTTCATGCCGGCGGCGAGACAGACGGCACGATCTTCGTCGAATGCATTGGCTGTCATGGCGAGGATGGGCGTGGCCTGGTTCTGTGAGTCAGCGCGGATCATCTGGGTGGCCTCGACCCCGTTCATAACCGGCATCTGCATGTCCATCAGGATCAGGGCGTAGCGGTTCTGTCTGGCCAATGTCAGCGCCTGCTGGCCGTTTTCTGCAATATCCACCTGCAGCCTCATATCTTCCAGCAAGCCTCGCGAGATTTCTTGCGTGATCGGCTCGTCTTCCGCCAGCAGGATATGTGTGCCGGCGTATTCGTCCTGCAGACGCTGTTCGGCTGAGCGGGCGGAACAAGTCGGCGCTGGCGCGACGGTATGTGCTTCCCGTTTCTTGAGGGGAACGACGAACCAGAAGGTGCTGCCCTGGCCGGGGGTGCTTTCGACGCCGATTTCACCGCCCATGAGCTGAACAAGTCGCTTGCTTATGGCCAGCCCGAGTCCGGTACCGCCGTACTTGCGGGTCATGCTGTTGTCAGCCTGCTCGAAGGACTGAAACAACCGCGTCTGCGCCTCCGTCTCGATGCCGATGCCGGTGTCGGCGACCTCGAAGCGCACATGCACCGTCTCGGGGGTTTCCCCGACCGAACGGGCGCGCAGTGTCACCGAACCTTGCTCAGTGAATTTGATGGCGTTGCCGACGAGGTTGAAGAGGATCTGACCTAGACGCAAAGGATCGCCGTTGATGGGAGCACTGGCGATATCTGCAGGCAAATCGACGGCCAGATTGATCCTCTTTTCGGCGGCTTTGTGGCCGAGGGTGCCGACGATGTTCTCTACGCCGTCGGCAAGTTGCATGGGCGCTTCTTCAAGCACCATGCGCCTGGCCTCGATCTTGGAGAGGTCGAGGATGTCGTTGAGGACGCCAAGCAGGTTGCTGGCGGCGGTCTTGGCCTTGTCAAGCTGGTTCAGTCCGGTTGGGTCGGTCATGCGTCGCCTGGCCATGTCGATCATGCCCATCACGCCATTCATCGGCGTGCGCAGTTCATGGCTCATGTTGGCGAGGAAGGCGCTCTTGGCACGGTTGGCCGACTCGGCTGCGACTTTGGCTTCGGTCAGCTCCGACGTGCGGTCCAGTACCAGTTCTTCGAGGTGCAGACGGTGGCGTTCAAGTTCCACCTCGGCTTGCTTGCGGGCGGTGATGTCGCGCGCCACGGCCAGGACGGTGCGCACACGTCCATCGGAATCGAGATCGGGCGTCAGGCGCCAGTTGAATGCCACATGACCGGAAGGACCATCGAGTTCGAATTCTGTTTCGTAGGGCAGCCCTGTGAGGAATGGCTGCCGGATGGCCTCTTCCCATAGGGCGCACATTGGTTCCGGAAAGCCCAGTTCGTGGTGGGTTTTGCCGAGGAAGGCGGCGGCAGGAAGCCCCGTCACTTCCTGGACGTTTTCGGAAGCGAACAGATGGCGGCCTTCCGGGTCGAAACGCATGACGACATCAGGCAGGACGGCGATGAGCGAACGCTGCGCTTCCTCGCTTGCTTTCAGGGCCTGCTCGGTGCGCTTGCGGGCATCGATATTGATCGTATAACCCGCCCCCAGCAGTGGGCGGCCCGCAGAATCTCGATGCGCGACCCGGCCCACCGTATGCACCCAGTGGCTGTCGCCACCGGGGTGCTGGAGGCGGTATTCACAATCGAAGACATGCCCTTCACCCGGTTGCAGGGCCTGCTCTACCAACGCCATGAAATCCGGACGGTCGTCGGGGTGTACCTGCCCAAGCCAGCGTTCCAGCGTATCCGGCGCGCTGGCTTCGTTTAGACCCAGGCTGCGAAGGCCGCTGCTGTCGTAGTCCAGTTTTCCTGTGGCAAAGTCAATTTCCCATACCAGGATTTTGGATGCGTCCAAGGCCAAGGCGTGGCGACGTTCTTCCCGCTTTTGCTCGGTAATGTCGTCATACAAACCGAGCACGCCGACGACTTCACCCTGACGGTCGTACAGGGGTACCTTGGAAGTGCGCAACCAGATTGTCTTGCCATCCGGCGTGGTCTGGGGTTCTTCGAAATTGAGCCGAGCCTGGCCGGTTTGCATGACAGCCTGGTCGTCGGCGCGATACAGGTCGGCTTGCGCAGCCCAACCCATGGTGTAGTCGTCCTGGCCGATCAGTTCAGCCGGGCGTTGCTTGCCGGCATCGCACGCAAAGGCTGGATTGCAGCCCAGGTAGCGGCCTTCCCGGTCTTTCCAGAAGACGCGGATCGGCGCGGTGTCGATGATCTGTTGCAGCAAGTCGCGTGATGTAGCGAGCGCTTTCGACATTTCCTCCAGGGCCAGCGCGGCGGCACGGCGCTCGGTGATGTTGCGGGCAAAGCCGACGCTGCCCACCACGCTGCCCTCGGCGTCGAAAACTGGCGCCTTGTAGGTCTCGAACCATTTTCGTGTTCCGTCGGCATCGATGATTTCCTCCTCGACGTTCTTCTTTTTCCCGGAAGCGAGGACGGCACGATCGTCGGCCCGATAGCCTTCGGCCAGCTCGGCAGGCGCAATGTCGAAGTCATTCTTGCCAATCAATTCTTCGGCGTTGCGCTGGCCGAACAACCGCAGGAATCCCTGGTTGACGGCGAGGAAACGGCTCTCGGTATCCTTGAGCCAGACGGCGAAGGGGAAGTTGTCCAGCAAAGCCTGCTGGTATTGGTCGCGCTGCTGTTGTTCGAGCTCATTCTGTTTGCGTGCGGTGATGTCCGTATGGGTTCCGCACATGCGCAGCGGTTTGCCATCCGCGTCTCGCTGCATCACGCTGGCCTGGTCAAGAATCCAGCGTACGCCGCCATCCTTGTGGAGCATCCGGTACTCCAGCCGATGGATGTTGGAGCGTCCTTCAATCACAGCATTGATGGAATCCCATGCGCGCTCGCGATCATCCGGGTAAATGAAATCCGACCACTGCTGGGTTGTGTGCCTGATCTCGTCATGGGTATAGCCCAGCATCAAGGCCCATTGTTCGTTCCGGTCCACTTTGCCGGCGGCAATATCCCAGTCCCAAAAACCAAGCTCGGACCCTTCCAGCACGAAGCGCAGCTGCTTCTCGCTGTGCTCCAGCGCAAGTTCAGAATGTTTGCGTTCGGTAATGTCCTCCACCATGGCAACCACATAATCCAGGCTGCCATCCGGCTTGCGCACCTGGCTGACCGCCAGTCGCGTATAGACCAAGTGACCATCCTTGTGGATGAAACGCTTGTCCATGGCATAGCTGTTGATCTCGCCGGCCAGCATGCGGTTGAACTGGGCCAGGTCCAATGCCAGGTCTTCGGGGTAGGTCAGCTCTGTCCAGGTCATGCGGATGAGCTCGTTCCTTGGGTAACCCAGCGTCGTGCAGAGTGCATCATTGACCTCGATCCAGCCTTTTTCCAGGCTGGTGATGGCAAGACCGACTATTGAGTGATCGAAGTAGGCATGAAAGCGCTCCATGCTGGCGCGCTCTTCCGCAATCACGGCATTCTGTGCCGCCTGCAATGCCTCCCGGTCACCCAACTGCTGCTCGTAATTGCGAAAGACCAGGCATAGCAGCATGGTGGCGAGGGGATAGAACAGCAGCAGCACCCACCAGGAATGTTCGATGAAGGCATATCCCGCACGATCGGGAAGTTGCGTGAAGGCGGCCAACTGCATCAACTGCACCACCACACCAAGCGCAAGGTAATGACCAGGATGAGGAGGGGCGCTGCGACGTTGCCACCACTGCCGTGCCAGCACCCCGAGCACAGCCGACAGCAGAACGACCGCGACACCGACTGGAGCACCGACGCCGCCCAACTGGTAGCGATAAATCGCCGCAAACCCCGCAGCAATGGCTGCCGCAACCCCCCCACCCACCACACCGGCCACCGAGAGCACAATCGAACGGCCGTCGAAGATGACGCCCGGCGCAAAGTTCACCGGGTTCATCATCCCCAGCAAGGCCACCCCGCCAAACAGGATCCCGAGCAGCACCTGGCGGTTCAGCGATGGCTTGTGGAAGCGTGATAAAACAAGCTGGCCTGCGGCAACCAGAGCAACCAGGAATGCGATGTTGTTGATCAGATTGATAAGCATGCTTTGGTGTCTGGCAGGTTTGGTGGCTCAATCATTCTTGCGGCAAGGCCGACCATACGCAAGAAACAACGAACACGATGATCTCATGCATTCACGGCAGGTTTCTGAGTGATCCAGCCGTTCCTGGGGCGCTATCCGGTGAGAACGCATTTCCGCATCTGGTCGCAAGCCGACGAAGTTCCCCCGCAGATGCTGGCGTCCGCTCAGGCCGATCCCGGTTACTGGATTCAAAATCCTGCAATCCACTTTAAAGAACCATTGCAGCCCTTCGCTACTGACGCATTTGATTGCTGATACCTGCGGCAGTTGGCAGAGTCATGCCTACGCTGGCGCCGGGTTCGAAGGTGATGAAGAGACAGCCATCATCACCCAGCCGGCGATGGATTTCGACCTGCTGACTGTCCTGACTGATCAGTAAATATTCCTGCAATGCGGGCAGGTGGGGCGGTAGGTGTGCAGCATTTCGCGGCGGTCCATGGCTTCAGTTCAAGTTTTACGTCGCACATGAAGGTGTGCAGGGCTTGCCTTTGAGCGCGAGTGTCAAGGCAATGTAGGCATTGCCAGATATTCGCTTGCTGCTGATTGCTGCCAGCCATGGCATAGCCCTGCCTGAGATGCATTCATGGCGGGTCTGGCTCGTTTCCTCGCAGGTCGGATGCTCGGGCTCCCTCAGGCAATGGTTTTACGGCTGGTTGCATGCCGGCCCCCAATCGGTTGTGTGATGCGGTTCGCAAGCGTACCGCATCACACCTGGCTTACAGCCCCGCGTCGGCCTTCAGCGCTTCCACCTTGTCGGTGGCTTCCCAGGTGAATTCCGGTTCGTCGCGGCCGAAGTGGCCGTAGGCGGCGGTTTTGCGGTAGATCGGGCGCAGCAGGTTGAGCATCTGGACAATGCCCTTCGGGCGCAGGTCGAAGTGACGGTTAACCAGTTCGGTCAGTTTCTCGTCGCCGACTTTGCCGGTGCCGTAAGTTTCGACCATGATCGAAGTCGGCTTGGCGACGCCGATGGCGTAGGAAACCTGCACCAGGCATTTGCTGGCCAGGCCGGCGGCGACAATGTTCTTGGCGACATAACGGGCGGCGTAGGCAGCGGAACGGTCAACCTTGGAAGGATCCTTGCCGGAGAACGCGCCGCCGCCGTGCGGGGCCGCGCCGCCGTAGGTATCGACGATGATCTTGCGGCCGGTGAGTCCGGCGTCGCCGTGCGGGCCGCCGATTTCGAACACGCCGGTCGGGTTGACCAGGTACTTGATGTCGCCCTTGATCAACTCCTTCGGCAACACCGGCAGGATGATGTCTTCGATGATCGCGTCGATGGCGGCCTGCTTCATGCGCTTGCCGCCGTTGTATTCCTCCGCCATTTCCGGGTTGTGCTGGGTGGACAGCACGACGGTGTCGATGCTGTCGGGGCGGCCGTTGATGTATTTCAGGGTGACCTGCGATTTGGCGTCCGGACGCAGCCAGGGCAGGCGGCCGTCCTTGCGCAGCATGGCCTGGCGCTCGACCAGGCGGTGCGACAGGTAGATCGGCATCGGCATCAGCGAATCGGTTTCATCGCAGGCATAGCCGAACATCAGGCCCTGGTCGCCGGCGCCCTGGTTCAGGTAGTCGTCGGAGGCGCGATCGACGCCCTGGGCGATATCGGCGCTTTGCTGGCCATAGCAGACATGGACCGAGCAACCATCCGCGTCGAAGCGCAGATGCGGGTCAGCATAGCCGATGCTGCGCACGGTTTCGCGCGCGACCCTGGCGTAATTGACCTGGGCATTGGTGGTGATTTCGCCGGCCAGCACGACCAGACCGGTGGTGACCAGTGTTTCCGCGGCGACGCGGGCAGTGGGATCCTGGGCCAGAATGGCGTCGAGGATGGCGTCGGAAATCTGGTCGGCAACCTTGTCTGGATGGCCTTCGGAAACCGATTCGGAAGTGAAGAAGTAGTCTTTGCTCATTTGAAGCTCCTATGTTTTCCCCGTTAAGTTCGGCGTGACCGACTCCGGGGATGGGAGCTGGACGCTTTAGCAGAATTTATATCCCGCCCGCAAGTTGTCTGGATTAACGCGGCGGCTTGATAATTCTAGGGGTCCACCATCTTTCAGGTCAAACCCGCTTTGAATTTAATTCTCCGCAGCATTGCCCTGCTGCCTTTGCCGTTGGTGCATTTTCTTGGCGCGCTGCTGGGTTTGCTGAGCCTGTTGCGTCCGCGTTATCGCCGGGGCGTTGCGGAAAACCTGCGTCAGGCCGGGTTGTATTCATTGCCGATGTTGCTGCGCAGCGGCATCGAGCTGGGCAAGGGCATGACCGAGTTGCCGAAAATCTGGCTGTGTCCGCTGGCTGAAGTGACGGGCTGGGTGCGCGAGGTGCGCGGCTGGGAGCATGTCGAAGCGGCGCTGCGGCAAGGCAGGGGCCTGATCGTGCTGGGCCCGCATCTCGGCTGTCTGGAGTTGGCCGGCCTTTATCTGGCGGCGCGTTTGCCCATCACCGCGTTGTACCGGCGTCCGCGCCAGGACTGGGCGCATGCGATGATGCAGGCCGGCCGCAATCGAGGCCGGGCGAAAATGGTGGAACCGAATCTGGGTGGCGTGCGTGCGCTGTTGACCGCGCTCAAGCGCAATGAGGCGGCCTGGGTGTTGCCGGACCAGAAAGCCAACAAGGGCGAGGGCGCCTGGGCGCCGTTGTTCGGACGCTGGGCATATATGCCGACTCTGCTCTATCGTCTCGCCGCCGCTTCCGGCGCCAGGCCGTTGTTGTTCTGCTGCGAGCGGCTGAACTGGGGACGCGGTTATCGTCTGATCATAGAGCCGTTGCCGGACCTGCCGGCGGAGACCGAGTTGGCCATTCGTATCGTCAACCATGCCCTGGAGGAATCCGTGCGCCGTCTGCCGGAACAATATCTGTGGAGTTATCGGCTGCATCGCCTGTTTCCCGGCGAAACCGCGCCGGCGGGGCCGCCGCGATGAGGCGTCTGGGGATCGCGCTGCTCTGGCTGTCCTGGCGATTGTTGCCGGCGCGTGTTCTGGGTTCGCTGGGCGCGGCGTTGGGCGCGCTGCTGTACTACCTGGCGGGGGATCGCCGTCGCATTGCCGCGACCAATCTGCGCCTGTGCTTTCCTGAAATGGATGCGCCTGCGCGCGATCTGGTCTTGCGCCGGCATTTTCGTGCTCTCGGTCGCGCCAGCCTGCAGGAAACCGTGTCCTGGTGGGGCAGCCGAGATGAAGTGGAAAGCCTGACCCGATTCGAAGGCAGTGAACACATCGCACCGCATCTCGGCAAGCCGTTGATCCTGTTCGCGCCGCATTTCGTCGGTGTCACCATTGGCGGCGTGCGAGTGACCACCGAGTTTGCGCCGGTGGTCACGCTCAACGCCCAGATCAAGAACCCGTACATCCACCGCCTGGCGTTTCAGTCGCGCAGCCGCTTTGCGCGCGACGGCAAACATTCCGAAATCTACCAGCGCCAGGACGGCATCAAGCCGGTGCTGCGCGCGATCAAGCGGGGGCTGCCGTTCTACTACCCGCCGGACCTCGATTTTGGCCGCAAGGACACGGTCTTCGTCCCCTTCTTTGGAACGCCTGCCGCCACCATCACCGGTCTGTCGCGCGTTTCAAAAGCGACCGGCGCCCTGGTGGTGCCGTGCATCACCCGCCAGGAGAAGGGCGGCTATGTGGCGCAGTTCTACCCGGCTTGGGAAAATTTTCCGAGCAATGATGCCTTGGCGGACACGCGCCGCATGAACGCCTTCTTGGAGGACCGTATCCGCGAAATGCCGGAACAGTATTTCTGGGTTCATAAACGGTTCAAGACGCGCCCCGAGGGAGAAGCGAGTTTGTATGGATGAAATCGAAATTGCTCCGCTGCGACTGGATGAAGCCGATGCCGTGGTGGAACTGGCCGGTCGTGTCTGGCGGGCGCATTACCCCGGCATCATCAGCGCCGAGCAGGTCGAATACATGCTGGCGCAGCGCTATCGGCCTGTGCTGGTGCGCCAGTTCATCGCGCGCGGCGACCTCTGGCTGGCGGCGCGCGCGGCCGGGGTGTTGGTCGGCTTCGCGCACGGGCATCCGCAGGCCGAGGGCGATTACAAACTCGACAAGCTTTATGTCGATCTCGACTGGCAGCGCCACGGCATTGGCGGCAGACTGATTGGCGCGCTGGCCGGGCGCGCCGCCGGCCAGGGTTATACGCGTCTGGTGCTGCGCGTGAACCGGCAAAACCAGCAGGCAATCGACGCCTATCTGAAACACGGCTTCACAGTGGCCACGATCTATCTGGAAGACATCGGCGGCGGCCATGTGATGGATGACTACGTAATGACCAAGGAGTTGACATGAATTTCAAGAACCCCGACGCGGCCGAGATCAAGGCCTTGCTTCAACGCATCAAAACGATCGCCGTGGTCGGCCTGTCGCCGAAGCCGGATCGCCCCAGTTTCGGCGTCTCGCAAAGCATGCAGCGTTTCGGTTATCGCATCGTGCCGGTGCGCCCGGCGGTCGATTCGGTGCTTGGCGAGAAGGCGTATGCCAGCCTGGCCGACATCCCGTTTCCGGTCGATCTGGTCAATGTGTTCCGCGAATCGGCGGCGATTCCCGGCATCGTCGAGGCCTGTTTGGCGATCAATGCCCCCGCGCTCTGGATTCAGGAAGGCATCGTCCACGACGATGCGGCGGAAAAAGCCCGCGCGGCCGGCATGACGGTGGTGATGGATCGCTGCATCTACAAGGATTACATGCGCTACATGCCGTGACGAGGCGGCCATGAATCTCGAAACCTGGGAGCTCCTGTCCTACCTGGTCACGGTGATCGGCCTGCCGTTCGCCATCACGGTGTATTTCCTCGATCAGCGCAAGGAACGCGAGAACGAGGAAGAGGCGATCTGGCAGCAACTCTCCGACGCCTACATCGACTTTCTCGAAGTGGTGCTGGCAAATTCCGACCTCAAGCTGCGCAGCCACGAACCCACGCCGAACCTCTCGGACGAGCAGCGCGAGCGCATGTGGGTGGTGTTCGACATGCTGATTTCGCTGTTCGAGCGCGCCTATCTGCTGGCCTACGAACCGGACATGAGCGCGAAACAGGATCGCCGCTGGCATTCGTGGGAGGACTACATGCGTGAATGGTGCCAGCGCGAGGACTTCCGCGACCGCCTGCCCGAGTTGTTGCGCGGCGAAGATCCGGATTTTGCACATTACATTCTGCGACTGGCGCAGGAGGAGGCCCGCCCGCTCCAGTCGAGTATGTGATCCCCTTACGGGATCGGACCAATGATTTCTCGTGACGGCTCGGCAAAAATGCGCCGCCATGAATGCAGACAAATTTTTTCTCGATCCATCCCAGGACACCGAAGTCGCCTGGGCCCGCCGCAAGGAATTCATTCTCGCCACGCTGAAGATGTTCAGGATGACCCTGGACGCGGTTCGGCGACATTCCGAATGGATAGAAACCCGCCACGGCATCAGTGCCGTCGAACTTTGGGTGCTCTGGGAACTGGCGCAAACCCCAGGTTTGCGCGCGGTTGACCTGGCCAAGGCCATGGCCTTGCCGCGCCCAAGCGCCGAGTCGCTGCTCGATGGTCTGACCCAGCGTGGACTGGTCAGGCTGGCCGCCGATACTGCGGCAACGAGTCCGGCCTATATGACGACCTTTGATGGCCAGCGTATCGCCGACGCCTCGCCGCAATTCGGACAGGGTGTGCTCAAGGCGGCGATGGGCAATCTGCCGGACGCATCGCTGGTCAAACTGGTCGAGGCCATGAGCGATCTGGTTCAACAACTCCCGTTTCGTGAAGAGAGCGCCGCGCTGCAACCGATGGCCGATCTGCTTCGGCCAGGCGGACAAGCGCCCGAAGCGACGCCAAGCACGACTTTTCTCCCGCCGACTTTCTAAGGAACCGACATGGATACCCAAATCGATCTTTTTCTGGCTTCACTGCAAACCTTCTGGGGTGAAATCGCTGTTTTTCTACCCAAGCTGATGGCTGCGCTGCTGCTGCTTCTGCTGGGGTGGTTTTTGGCGCGCGTGCTGCGAAGCGGCGTTCGGCGGGGCCTGGAAGCCCTTGGTTTCGGGCGCATGGCCGAGAGGTCAGGCATCGAAGCCCTGGTTCGGCAAGCCGGCGTCGATCTGTCGCTCGCCGGAATCATTGCCGGCACGATTTACTGGTTGGTGCTGCTGGTGGTGGCGGTGTCGGCGGCCAACAGCCTCGGGCTGGATTCGCTCGCCGGTCTGGCCAACAAGGTGATTTTCTATTTGCCCAAAGTCGTGGTCGCCATCCTTATCCTGGTGTTCGGCACCCTGCTGGCGCGCCTGATTAACCGCCTGGTCTTCGCCTGGCTCAACAACGCGAAGTTTCCCGGCGCGCTCACCGTCAGCACCGGCAGCGAATATGCGGTACAGATATTCGCGCTGTTCATGGCGCTTGAGCAGATGGAGATCGGCACGACGTTGCTGACCGTGGCGTTCTCGATTGTGTTTGGCGGTCTCGTGCTGGCGCTTGCCCTTGCATTCGGCCTGGGCGGCCGCGAATGGGCGGCCGAACGGATCAGGACGTGGTCTCGCAAGACCATTTGACGCGGAGAGGCATGTCGCGCAGCGGTTCGCATGCAGCGCGGCAACGGCGATAATGCCGGCATGAAATTCAAATTCACCAAAATGCATGGCGCCGGCAACGATTTTGTCGTGCTCGACGGCGTCAACCAGTCCATCGACCTTACTCCCGCGCAGTACCAGGCGCTCGCCGACCGCCACTTCGGCGTCGGTTGCGACCAGATTCTGCTGGTGCAGGCCGCTAGCCGGCCCGACTGCGATTTCCGCTACCGCATCTTCAACGCCGATGGCGGCGAGGTGCAGCAGTGCGGCAACGGCGCGCGCTGCTTCGTGCGTTTCGTGCATGACCAGGGGCTGACGCCCAAGCGGGAAATCCGTGTCGAAACAGCGTCCGGCATCATCGTGCCGAAGCTGGAAGAGGATGGCCAGGTCACCGTCAACATGGGGCCGCCGCGCTTCGAACCGGCAGAGATACCGTTCATCGCACCTTCTCGCGCGTTGACCTATCGGCTTGATGTAGCCGGGCGAGAACTGGATATATCCGCGTTGTCGATGGGCAATCCGCATGCGGTCTGCATCGTTGACGATGTCGAGAAGGCGCCGGTCGAACAACTCGGGCCGCTGATCGAACACCACGCGCGTTTTCCCCAGCGGGTGAATGCCGGCTTCATGCAGATCGTCAACCGCCAAAGCATCCACCTGCGCGTGTTCGAACGCGGCAGCGGCGAGACGCTGGCCTGCGGCACCGGCGCCTGCGCGGCAGTCGTTGCCGGCATCACGCGCGGCCTGCTCGACGCCAGCGTGCGAGTGCAAACCCATGGCGGCGAACTGTCCATACGCTGGACCGGGTCGGGAAGCGATGTTTTCCTCACCGGACCGGCGATTACCGTATTTCAAGGCGAGATGGAACTATGAACATTACCCCCGAGCAGATCAGCGAATTCCTCAAACTCAACCCGGATTTTTTTGTTGGTCATCCCGAATTGCTGGCTGACATTACCGTGCCGCATCCCTACAGCAATCAGGCCATTTCCCTTGGCGAACGGCAGGTGCTGGCGCTGCGCGACAAGTCGCGCGGGCTCGAATTGAAGCTGCGCGAGTTCATCCAGTTTGCCGAGGAGAACGATGCCATCGGCGACAAGCTGCACAAGGTCGCGCTTGATCTGATGCACGCGCGCAGCCTGGAGGCGGTTTTCCAGTCGCTGGCAATGAACCTGTCGGAGAGCTTTTCGATTCCGCACAGCACGATTCGGGTCTGGGCCGACCATGCACCCGATATGCCTGAGTTCGCCGCAGTAAACACGGACATCAAAGTGCTGATGACCGGCCTGATGCAACCGCGTTGTGGTTCGGATGCCCCCGAAGAAATTCGCACCTGGTTCGGCAGTGTGGGAGCCAATCAGAAATCCTTCGCGCTGGCGCCGCTGCGCGAGGAAAACATGAATGGCTTGCTGGTGCTGGCATCTGAAGACGCCAAGCGGTTCTATCCCGAAATGGGCACGCTCTACCTGACCTGGCTGGCTGAATTGAGCGGCGCCGCGATTTCGCGTTTCCTCTGACACGGCCATGCAGGCCCAGGGCCCGCTTTCCAGCGCCATTGTCGAGTTTCTGACTTCCCTGTCGGCACACCATTACAGCCCGGCAACTGTCGATACCTACACCATCGATCTGCGCCATCTGCTTGAGCGAGTCGGTGAAGTCGCTCCGTCCAGCCTGACATCGCACGATATCCGCCGCGCCCTGGCCGGCTTGCACGGCCAGGGCCTGAAAGCCAGGACGCTGGCGCGCACCCTGTCTGCGTGGCGCAGTTTTTTCAATTTTCTGGCGCGGCAAAACCTGTTGCAGGCGAATCCGTGCCTGGGTTTGCGCCCACCGAAGAGCGAGAAGAAATTGCCGAACGCCCCCAGCGTCGATGCGATGGCGCATCTGCTGGAAGCCGAACCGGATGGCGTCTGGGCGGTACGCGACCAGGCCATGTTCGAGCTGATGTATTCCGCCGGATTGCGGCGCGCCGAATTGATCGGGCTGGATATCGCCGGACTCGATCTGACCGGCGGCGAAGTCACCGTCACCGGCAAGGGCTCGCGCACCCGCGTGGTACCTGTGGGAAAGCCGGCGCTTGAAGCGGCGCGCAACTGGCTGGCGCTGCGGCCGAACGTGGCGCGCGGCGATACCGAGGCGCTGTTTGTCGGCGCTCGCGGTGCGCGAATATCCGCCACGGTGCTTGCGCAGGCGCTGAAGCAATTGGCGCTGCGCCAGGGCATTACCGAACACATGCATCCACACGCCTTGCGCCACGCCTTCGCCAGCCATGTCCTGCAATCGTCCGGCGACCTGCGCGCCGTCCAGGAAATGCTCGGTCATGCCAGCCTGTCCACGACGCAGATCTATACCCATCTGGATTTCCAGCATCTGGCGCAGGTGTACGACCAGACGCATCCCAGGGCAAAAAAGAAATAACGCGCCAGTCCGGCTGTTCAAGGCAACAACGTACCCGGATCGCGATAGAACGCGCGCTTCCAGCCCTGCGGCGCCCAGCGTATCTGCCACGGACGCAGTTCAAGGAGGAAAACACCTGGTGCTAACTTGCATAAGTCCTGCTTTATTCGATTCGCCTGGCTAGCCAGGCGCATCTCGTTATCAATGAAAAAACTTGTGCAAGTAAGCCTTGTAGCAGGGGCTTGAAAGCATCCGCTGGGAATTTGGCGAATTATCCAGCGGCGGCTTACTGTAACCAGGTCGAACCGCAGAACTCGGCTACCAACGGCCTGTCAGGGTGGAGGTTGTGACTGTCTCATGCTCGGCCATTTCGGACGGCCAGACCATGGCTCTGATTGGGCGTGAACGGCAGAAATCGGGAACACATGTATCGGGCTCGGGAACTGACACCAAACCGTTTCAAAGAAAAGACGAGAAGGCGGACGGTTTTGCTGGCAAGCCTGCCGGTCTCCTTGGTCATCCCATAGAAGTGAGCATCCGGCGCAGTTTTCTCCATCGTCCTTTGGGTACCCGGATTAGCCTTTCGGCAAGACCGGCGAGTGTCGTCGGATTGAGGCGCTCAAGCTCCGCATGATTTACATCGGCCTCAGTCATCAGCATCCATGACTCAACGATGGCTAAGAGAAGAGGCTCCAGTCAAGTGCAATCAGCAATGCAACTATCGAGCAGATCGGTAGTTGGAGTTTCTCCGTAGTGCACGGATCGAAGCCATTCCTCATAGCACCGACCAAGAAGGCGATTACCTTTCTCTGTGACCATGTACGACGTCAGGGCAAAGTCTGAATCGATTCCTAGTTCCAGGGCCTCACGACCCTCTCCAGTTAGTAGCCCATTCGAATCAAGCCAATGCATAGCTACGTCAAAGTGGATCTTGGCTGCATCAAGGCTCGGACACCGCTTGCCCTCCGGGAAATGCCAGGACACTTTGTCATAGGTTACGATTTTACTCATTAGGCCCTCCGAACAATTTCGGTTTTAACGTTTTCGGCAAAAGGAACAAGATTCCCAGTCGTCCGGTCTTCTATGAAGTTTCCACCAGCTTCTCGGATACGATGTTCTTTTGCGATCTGAAATGTTTTGTCAGCGGTTTGAGATGTAACCTCGAGCGATTTGATCACCTCCCCGTCTTTGATGATGGCGAAATCAAGGCGTCTACTCTCACCAGATATGGGATCCCTCACAATATTTCTCGCTTCGTCTCTCAGGGAGCACTCCTTCTCAATTCGGAACCCATCCGCCTCAGGAAATGCTTTCTCAAGTTCACCTGCCACTGCATCCTCTCGAGCACCACCATCAATCTTGTTCTTTACGCATTGCGGTACTACTTCCTGAATCGCCCCTTCATTTCTAGCTGCCACTGACTCAAGCGAACTGTGCTGCACCATGTCCAACTGTTCAAGAAGCCCCTTCTCACCGAGGAGCGACTCGCTGGCCTCGGAGGCAACCTCAGCGCTCTCCGCAAGAGACGCTGCCGTGGCGTTAGCCTCGACGGTCGTCGAGGTGGTTACAGCGGTTTCTCCTGCGGTTGCAGCGAGAACAGCAGCTACTGGTTCCATGGCTGCCCTCCAAGATGGGCAACCACCTGAGCCACTATTTCACGGCTAATCAATGGCTCGTCGACCAAGAAGTAGGTCGAAACGATTTTTTCGATCGCTTTCTCGCTGTCTTGGCTGAGTCTGGCATGTATCGCACGGTCCAGTACCAGTTCACGTATGCGCCGCTCGGCACCCTGTCTGGAATCTGGAGCCCCCCATCCTGCAGCAAGATGTCGACGAATTGTAACGATGGCATCGGTGTGACCGACCACCAACTCTTTGATAGCGCCAACTATTCCATGAACCGCGTCACCGCTCATCCGGAACACCCCGAGGACCAGAAACGCAGCTAGACGATCTGTGAAATATCTCTCCACGACGGCTCGGCCGAATGTCCTGTCTTGTGACAACAGTGATTGTTCAATCTCCCACATAGCGCGCTCAACGCAATTCGCTGCCAGGACATCTTCGCTAGTCGCGAGCGTGCAAAGGGCTCGTAGCACAATGGCATTACCTTTGCCCGCGAGTACACCACGGACTTCCGATGCCATTGCTCCATTGAGCTCTGCCGCAGCCAACCCTGCCTGCATTGTTTTCTTGACACGGTCGTGGCTGATTCTGGTTGAGGGGACGCTCTCGATGACCTCTATCTCGACTGGTCTCTGCATCCCTTCCTTGAGGTACAGGGCGTGTCCCGTCTTCAGCGACGTCAGGTAAAGCGACTCTTCTGTAGTGAGGCCAAGTGTCGACGCCATGAGCGCTTGGTCGTCACTTGCCACTAGGCGATGCACTATTTTCGCGTTCGTGTTCTTGATCACGTCGGGAAGGATCTTTGTCGGAATCTGCTCCACGACGACTACGCCTTGCCCCATCGAGCGCATCTCGGAAATGACGTTGGCGAAGAACTCGACAGCTTTTCCGCGTGGGTTACCAAGCTGCTCAGATTGTCGCTCTTGAACAACGTTCTTGAGGAGGCGGTGTGCTTCCTCGATCACGAGGAGGTGTTGAAGACCTCCAGCCTTTGCGGCATACGGGTTGAGCGCCGGGTTGTTGCATTGCCGGTACTCGCTGAGGAATGTCAGCATCAGGCCTACGAAAAACGCTTTGTCGTCGTCGTCCGACAGCGCCTCAAGTTCCAGTACCGTCGGGTGCTGGAGGAGAGCCGCCACATCGAGTGCCTTCGAGGTGCCGAAGAGTAGACCCTTTGCACCAACACACAGACTCTCAAGTCGGATCACGATCGCTGTACGAATATTGTCGGAGAGCTCTCCGCGGTACTCTAGTCCAGTGCGTACGTACTCCTGCACTTCATCTTTCAGGTCATAGAGTGTGGGAAACAAGTGCTCCGTTTCCGGATCCCTGTACCTGTCTTCGGCAATGTCACCATCCTTGTCACAAAGCTGGGGATGGCGCCCGGCGGTCAAGTCCCAGCCACGCTTCAGATAGACATTGTGGAGACATTTCTCAAGGATGTATGGCATCGGCCCATAGAGTGAGAAGCTTGCGTTGAAGATGGCCTTGAGGAAGTCAATATGTGCAAGCGGCGAAACCCCCGGCATCACGAAGAAGGGGTTCATTTGTATCGGCGAAATCGTCCCGTCGCCGACTGTGTAAACCTTCAGCTTGTCTCGGAATGAATCGACACCGAGGAGTTGTCTGTAGTCGCGCTTTGCCGACTCCAGCACCAAGAACGGCACAGCCGACTTGGTCAGTATTTCTTTCACCGTTGTAGTCTTTCCCGTACCGGTAAGTCCGCAGACAAACATGTGTTTGGCTAGATCCTCTGGCGCGATCTCGATGTGAATGCCTTCGAGTGCTCGCCCGTGATCACACACGGCTCCAAGGACTCGTTTCTCATCGGAATCCGTAAGCCGAGCGCCGGTAAGACTCAGGGCCGGTGTACGCCGAATATCGTAGCCAGGGAGTTGTTCCGCAGGTGGTGAGGCAATAGATGCGAGTTCCTCGCTGGTCAGATACGAGGCGAGGCTGCGCGGAAAAATATCGCTCAAGTTGTCCAGGCCGGGAAGAAGCAATGGCCGGTGCGGGTCGAGGTCGTCGTCGTAGTAGATGCGCGGAGGCAATACCTCAGTGCTTGGCTTTGCCAGTTCTCCGAGGAGACTCCCCACCAATATGTCTCGACCCGCCGCTGTATCCGTGGCGAACGTAATTGCGGTTTCCCACTCGCCAACGTTTGCTGCTCTCATCAGCCGATCTGCGTGATGCTGTGCGAGGCGTTCAAGTTCAAGGGCAACGCTGTTCTGTTCCTCCTGCGAAAGGCTCTCGCTCCAGTGCTTTTCTCCTCCGACACCACTGGTCGAGCTGGTGCCCTTTGAATCCTGGTCGGAGCCAGACCTGTTTATAAGGATAAGGGACCAACCCTTTGATTTCGAATTCGACTTGGACTCACTACTGGTTTCGTCGCTGTGCCATGAAACCGCCCCGCCATTTTCGCTGACTCGGGAATGCCGACTAAGCATGTGGCACTGGTCTCGCAACTCCCATACACGACTCAGTTGCCTAGCCACTTCGCGAGACCCGATCGGCCGAGATACAACCAGCAACGCGTAGTCCTCTCCGTGGAGGCTACGAAGCACAGCCGGTAAACTGAATCGCTGCCGTTCGTCATCAATCTTGAGCGTAGGCACGCCAGCGACAAGCCCGCCAAACGTCTTCCCTGAGAGGAAGGACTCGATCTTGGCGGTTGGAATGAAGCGGACGCCAAGCCCAGGAAGTAACCCTCGGAGGATTTTCTCAAACACATATGGTCCCGTGGCTGCTCCGTTGGCGCCGGTCATGAAGCCGAAGTGGAGTTCAACACCTGATGCAGATCCAACCGCTGCGGTTAGCACGGACCACCCGGCTCGATGTGCTGCCGACAATACGCTTTGAAAGCGTTGATTGAGGAAGCGTGGGAGGTCCGACACGTCCTGCGGGACGACGAGTCCCGAGACCGTGAACAGGTAAAAACGTCGAAGCAATTCAATAGGTGCAGATTCGATCCTCGCTTCGATCGCTCCATCCCTGTTCGCCTCAAGAAACGGTAGCAACGTTCGAACTGCCTCCTTCGTGTCATGGCTGTCTTTGCTGCTCATGACGCGTCTCCTAGTTGTATGCCATGCTCAACGGCAAACTTGTCGAAAGCTTCGACGAAGGAACGCTCGACACTGGTCAGCCAATCGGACACCTGTTCCTCGGATTGTGCGAGATAGGTAGTGATGTCGGACTCCAGTGTCCGTCTTGCCGATGACGTTCCAGCCTGGTGTGCAACACGAAATGCAAAGGCTGATGCCACGAGCGTGGCCAGCCCAGCGATGATGCGGGCAACAACACCCCCAAGAACTAGGCCAACGATCAACCCACCGGTTACGAGAGCCCCCCCGGCAGCAACACTACCGGAGACAATTCGTGGGTCGAATGAGAACTGGAGGGTTTGCGGTTCCAGCGTGAAGGTGCCCTTCAGGCGCGCCCTCAGATCTTCTTCATAGAAGTCGTTCTTAACGTCCGTTGGCGCACCAGCTAACGCCTCGACGGCATCTTCCATCAGATAGCTCAGCAATGAGTCAAGTAAAAGCTGGCCCCGACCGACGACCAACGAGGCGGCGTGTTGAGCGAGAAGTTCTCGTGCATGGTCGACCGTAACATCCCGGTCGAGGTGCCGCCCCACGTCCCTCCGTATACCGGCGAACTCGTCGCGGACATTTGCTGCAATCTGCTTCGTGGCACGCCGGTTCATCGAAGATCCTCCAGCATCTCGTTGATCTGGCTTACCTGAGCGCCCTTGTCTTTTTTTTTCCCTTCTTCAACTGAAATCTGCTGAAGGATTTCATCATTGGCAAACTGCCTGGTCTTGATCTCTCCAAGGGCATCTCGCCTGGCTGTCATCAAGGTGCCAACAGCAGCCTTGAACGAGGCTGTGTGCTTGCCTACAAACTCAGACAAGATGGACGGCACTGTCGTTTCAGTTACTTTCTGAACTGTGGCAAGTGCCAAGCTACGTAGGTTCGCGAGGTATTTTTCATCGTCGAATACGCGACGGTCTTCGTATTTGTCGTCACCTGCCGCGTAGCCCGCGCCTGCTCCGCCTGCACCGCCCACACTTGCGCCGATTGCCGCACCAGCTGGCCCACCGAGCAAGAACCCAATCACGCCGCCCAAAATCGCGCCACCGACGCCCCCGCCGGTGGCAGTGTCACCACGATCACTCCCGATCTTTTCCCTCTCGGTTCGATATGCGTCATATTTTGCCTGCTCAGCAATGCCGGCAACATCTACGGTAGGCACAGTAATGCTATGTTTCGATTTGAACTCCGTGCCAAGCTGGATCATGCGATCAGCGAAACTCTTCTGAATTTGTCCGGCAACGTGATCGACTAAACGCGCGCATTCATCGTCGAAATCGACAAGTGTCTTGCGAATTGCGCCTTCTGCATGTCCTTGTAGTATCTTGGTTTCGTATGACGCTTTGAAACGCTGCAGTGCAGTTCGGTTTTCAGCGTTCACGCCAGTATGCTTTCGGTTTACGCTCTCCGCGAATTCGTTCAACTCCCGCTGGTACTCCCCAAGCAATCGTTGGATCTCGCTGATTTCACTTTCAAAGCTTTGAGGGTGCTTCCGTTTCTTGGTCAGCAGGTAGATGTTCTGTTCGTGTGCAGAGAGTTGGTTTTCGTATCCACGTCTCACTGCAGCGAGAAGTTCCGATAATTGGAGTTCCGGCGCTCGCGTGGAGAACTCATCGATTGCGCGCTCCATCACTTCGAAGTTTGATGAACGCCGCAAGAGTGCGCGGACCGCCTCCCGCTCTGTGCCGTTTTCGACCGATTCGAGTGTGTCGTTGAGCAGTCTTAGCTTCGTACTGTAGTTCACCGCCTCGTCGCGCCAATCCTGGCGACGCTCGCCTTGATAACGGTCTTTGAAATATTGCGCCCGTTCGCTGTAGTGCTTTTTGAGCGCTATGGCAGAGTCGAACGAAAGAATTTCGTCCGAGATAATCTTTAGCATCGAGTCCACATGGAGGACTCGATGAGAATCGAACTCCCGACTGAACAGCGATCGCGCCTCGCTGACTTTCTCCTCGATTTCGATTTCGCTTCTCAGGCCGCTCTTGGAGAGTACAAGGAACAACGCTTGTCGAGTGCGATTGGGGACAACCTGGGAGATGAACTCATGGAACGAGCTTTTCTCGACGGGTCCATCAAGCGAGTGGACGAAGAGCACTGCGTTCGCTTTGTGCAAGTATGCGAACGTTCGATCCTGAACTCCGCCGAGTGCGTTTACACCTGGGCTATCGACAAGGCGAAGTTCATCGAACGCGTACTTGAGCGGGAAGCCAAAAGTAATCTCAACAGGGATGTTTGCGAGGGTGCGTTCCCTTACATATTCTTCGATGAGAGGTTCCTTGCCTGCTAAGGGTAACTTGCTTGTGGTCTGCAGTTCTTCGAATGGGATCTGGCTACCTGCTTTGATCCGCCCCTGGACAATACAAGTATCAATCAGTGTGGTCGGGATGTTTCGGAAGCGGTCCTGTAACGCCCCGATGCGACGCAGGTGCTCGAAGGCTTCATCTACATCCGGCGTACTAGGATCATCGTGCACAGTCTCGGAGTGTCCGTCAGCATAGCGAACCTCGACATACTTCCTGTCAGACTTGAATATCTCAACGATCGCGCTGGAACTCTGCAGGACGTCGGTAGGCAGTATTCGTTCGCCCAGCAAGGCATTGATTAGGGTTGACTTACCTGCCTTGGTTTCTCCAACAACCGCAAGGATGTACCTTCCCTCTTCTAACGCCTTAACTCGAAGTTCCAATAAAGTAGGGTCGACACCGTCCTCCATATTTCCACGGAAGGATTGATAGCGTTTCCAGACGTCAAGAACAGCAGTTTTCTTTTCACGGTAGCGTTGACCAATCATTGTTTATTTATCCCTATGCGAGGTGGGTGACGGAGATTTTGGTAGCTGGCATAAATCACCCAGAAAAATCTTATTCAACTCCAAGTTCAATACAGGAGGTAAGAAGTATTCCAAAAAATGGCTCATTGCATTTTCTCCCCCTCGGCACCCAACATCTCCAGCGCTGTGGCTGGTTCTACGCCCCCGAAAGCAACACCCATGATGGCTTGAAGATACTGATCGGTAGTGGAGAGGTTGAGCATGAATATCCGCATGAACATGGCTTGAGTTAGAGTGCCGTCCATAAGATCAAGGGTCGTCTTGTAGTACACCTGTCCACTGGTGTAATCCATTTCAAAATTGCCTGAGCCAAGTTTCTCATTGATGCGGGTGATGAGTTCGGCGATGGCTTGGCGGCGCAGCTCCGGCACTTTGACTGGAAGGTTTGAGTAAATACGCACAGCGTTGAGTTCATCTTCTTCGATGGCGTGCACAAACCAGTGAAAGGTGGCGGCATCCCCATTGACGCTACCTATCAGCTGACTGCTTTCCAAATCAGAGTCAAAGTTCCAGTCTTCGTTTTGCAGATAGGTGGCGGCAGTTTCGAGCAGTGTAGGCATGAGGGTGGTTCTTATCGGGTGGCAGGCGTGGTTGTGTTGCCCCAGTATCCCCGCCGCTCTCCAGCGGGATGAAGGGAAAAGCGGGCGGGGATGCGGGCGACTTGGCATTTCACTTATCCGTGAACTTGTTGTAGGTTGCCAAGCCAAGAAGGCTGAGTGGCAGCGCAAGAACGAGAGCCCACCCAACATTGGATTCGCCGAGCAGGAAGTACAAGGCGGCGAACGCGACGGCGTAAACAGCGCCCAGCACAACCATGACAACGATGGCGGCGACGTAGAGAAACGCAAAGCCGATGGCTGCGGCGATGCCAAGAATGCCTAAGAGGAAGATGGCAATGCCCATCACGCCTCTCCTTGGTTGTAGCGGTTTGCCAGACGGCGCGCTGTTTCTGCCTGTTGCTGGAGCATCGCCGGGGGCGATAGCACTTCCACTGCATCACCGAAGCCTTGCAACCACCAGCGCAGTTGCAGCGTTTCGCGCACGGTGGCGGTCACTTTGACGCGACCATCCGACAGCGGGGTCATGATCTGGTCATCCGCCAGAGGCGTTTCTTCCAGATGCGCGGCGACTTCCGCCGTGAAGGCGACTTCTAGACGGATGGCCGGACCAGGAAGCCAACCGAACGTGCCTGATTCCAGGTAGGCGTCCAGATTGAAATCCGCTGGCCTGGTGAGGGCCTGCTCCAGGGCTGCAGCCGTCTGGATGCGATGCAGGGCGAGCAGGCGCAAATGCGGGTAGGTCTTGATGGTGCAGACCAGGTAGAGCACCTGACCGCGTTGCACTAATCCGAGCGGGTGGATGGGATAGGTCTCGTCAGCATCGGCATCGCGTTTTCGATAGCAGACCTGGATTTGTTTGCCGAGCAATAGCGCGTCGTTGATCGTGGCCTGAATATCCGCGTCGATGCGTGGGGCGAGCAGGGGCTGGGTGGCCGGGATGACCCGTACCTTGTCCATCCAGTCAGCTGCTCCGCTGTGTTCACCGAGAGCGTCGAGTTTGCTTTCGGCCATCCGGAAATGGGGTCGCAGTTGCGCCATGGTGGATGCGGGCAGCAGGGAAGCGAGGTGTTCGCGGGCGAGTAGCAGGGTCAGGGCTTCGCTGTTGGACAGGCCGGGCAGGTCGAAGGCGGGGGCATCTTGATGCCAACTCCAGCCATAGGGCTTGGCGCGTTCGTCGGCGACCAACGGGAAGATACTGGAGAGAGTTTGCAGGTCACGCTCGACAGTGCGTTTAGCGATTTTGTAGCCTTCGGCGCTGAGTTGGGCGTGAAGGTCAGTGGCGGAAATGCGGCGCGGATGGCGTGGGATCAGACGCAGGGTCTGCCATTGGCGTTGCAGAGTTTCCGGGGTGAACGACACGCAATATCTCCCTTGTTTTTAGGCGATTTATACCATGCCCTATTTGAAGATCGCGGAGATGAATCCAGTCAGGAGAACCAGTCCGACCATGATAGCCAGGGGTAGAAAGGCGACGATGAAGAGTGCGGTCAACATGGGGGTCTCCGTCCGGGTGATGGACGGCATGCTGCGCGCAGTGTGCGACGTATCGAGTCGCATGAATTCGGATTGTGGCTTTTTCGGGGGAAGCGTTTCATCACCCAGTTGGCCGCTATGCCAGATGGCCGTCTATTCCAGCCACCAGATAGAGCAGGAATGTCAGTTTCCCGTCTGTCCTTAGATGTCGGGGGCAGCGGCTTGGTGGTCTGTTGTGGGTTGGCGCTGCTCCTTCGATTCCAATGGAAGCGGTCATTGGCGAATGGCCGGTATCAGGCCATAGCGAACGGCGGTTGTGGCCGATCAAGAGACGCCAACGCCACCCATCCGGTCGTCTGAAACTGTTCGATAGTTTGAGCCGCAGTTTTCGATAGCGGCTACTCGAATTCGTAGGCGCAACCTTTCGCGGAAGATGCGTTTATCCGAGCGATCCGTTGGCCGGATTCTGGATGC
>CAMDGQ010000057.1 GCA_945897955.1 Tepidiphilus sp. J10
CGGATTCTCGACCAGCAGATTCGCGAGACGATCAAGGGCTTTGCCCAGGTCGGCAGCATCATCGGTGCGGTGAAGGAAGGCGCGGGCAGTTCGAAGACCGAGCAGTTGGCGAAGTTTCTCAAGGACGGCAAGAAGCTGATCATTTCCACCGTGCAGACCTTTCCCTTCGTGCTCGACCGCATCGGCGAGGCGCATCGCGGCGGGCGCTTCGCGATCATCATCGACGAAGCGCACTCCAGCCAGGGCGGTCGCGCCACGGCGGCGATGAGCATGGCGCTGGCCGAGGGCGGCGCGGAGCAGGAGGACGAAACCACAGAAGACAAGATCAACCGCATCATCGAGTCGCGCAAGCTACTGCCCAACGCCAGTTACTTCGCCTTCACGGCGACGCCGAAGAGCAGGACGCTGGAGATTTTTGGCGTGCCGTATGAAGCGGGCGGCGAGGCGGGTGGCAAGATCAAGCACCGGCCCTTCCACGGCTACACGATGAAGCAGGCGATTCAGGAGGGCTTCATCCTTGATGTGCTCAAGCACTACACGCCGGTGGCAAGCTATTACCGGCTGGCCAAGACGGTGGCCGGCGATCCCGAATACGACGTCAAGAAGGCGCGCAAGAAGCTGCGCGTTTATGTCGAGAGCCACAGCAAGGCGATCCGCGACAAGGCCGAGATCATGGTCGACCACTTTCTTGAACAGGTGATCGGCCAGCGCAAAATTGGCGGTCAGGCGCGGGCGATGGTGGTGACCGGCAGCATCCAGCGGGCGATCGAGTATTTCTTCGCCTTTCGCGATTACCTGGCGGAACTGAAAAGCCCCTACCAGGCCATCGTCGCCTTTTCCGGCGAGCCGGAATACAAGGGCGAAAAAGTCAGCGAGGCCAAGCTGAACGGTTTTCCGAGCAACGACATCGCCGACCGGATTCAGGAAGACCCGTATCGCTTTCTGATCTGCGCCGACAAGTTCCAGACCGGTTACGACGAGCCGCTGTTGCACACGATGTACGTGGACAAGGCGCTGTCGGGCATCAAGGCGGTGCAGACGCTCTCCCGCCTGAACCGGGCGCACCCGAAAAAGAGCGACGTGTTCGTGCTCGATTTCCAGAACGACACCGAGACCATCGAGAAGTCGTTTGCCGATTACTACCGCACGACGATCCTGAGCAGCGAGACCGACCCGGACAAGTTGCACACGCTCAAGGGCGAGCTGGACCAGCATCAGGTCTATACGCCGGAGCAGATCGACGCGCTGGTGACGCTGTTTCTGGATGGCGCGCCGCGCGAGAAACTTGACCCTATCCTCGACGCCTGCGTGGCGGTCTATGTGCATGATCTTGACGAAGACCAGCAGGTGGATTTCAAGGGCAAGGCGAAGTCCTTCACCCGCAGCTACGATTTTCTCGCGACCATCCTGCCCTATGGTGTGCAGGCGTGGGAGAAGCTGTCGATCTTCCTGAACTTCCTGATCGCCAAACTGCCGGCGCCGAAAGAAGAGGATCTCGCCAAAGGCATACTCGATGCGATCGACATGGACAGCTACCGAGCCGAGAAGAAGGCAATGATCGCCATTGCGCTACCCGATGCGGATGCCGAGATCGAGCCGGCGCCGACCGGCGGCGGAGGGCGCAAGCCGGAACCGGAACTGGACAAACTCTCGAACATCGTGAAGCAGTTCAACGACCAGTTCGGCGGGCTGTTTCTGGATTCGCAGTCAGTGGAAAAGCGGATTACCGAACTCATCCCGCCCAAGGTAGCTGCCGACCCCGCCTATCAGAATGCGATGAAGAACACGCCGAGCACGGCCCGGATCGAGCACGACAAGGCGCTCAAACGGGTGATCACGGCGATGTTCAAGGACGACGCACAACTGTTCAAACAGTTTCAGGACAACGATTCATTCAGGGACTGGCTGACGGCGACGGTGTTTGAGCTGACTCGGGGAGAAAACGGGAGTTGGGCAATCTGAACGGCCGTTCTCGATTTCTCGTTGTGCGTGATGGAAGACCGGTTTTGTCAATGACCGTTACGGTTCGACAGCTGCTGTTCAGCACACATCATTACTGAGCCAACCTGTCAGAGCGCTGCCGTTTGGCACTGGGGTGCACCTCCTTGCAAGGAGGTGCACCTGTCTACTGAGGAATCCGCACTTCCCGTTCGCCATAGCGGCCTTCGTTGGCGCGGGTATGGCAGGCGATGCAGTTGGCGAGCGTGCCGATTTTCTTGCGCTTCCAGATACTCGGACGTACTTCGTCGTGCATGAACTTGAAATAGCCGGTTTCCGAAATCCGCTGCGGCGCGGTGCCTGCCGGGATCGCGCCATGGATGCGGCGCATGCGCATGTTGGCCTGGTTACCGTCGGCGGCCAGCGTTTCCAGTGCTTTCAGGATCTCCAGTTGCTGCGGCTCGGACAGGCTGGCATCTTCGCCAAAGTGATTGTCCAGTTCGCCCATCATCCTGCGCCAGGAACGCGCCGGCAGCAGGCCGGGCGCATAGGCGGTATGGCAACTGCCGCATTCTTCGACATAGGTTTTGCCGGCCGGCATCGGGAAGATGGCTTCGTCATCGGCGGGTGCGTTGTTGATCACCATGACTGTCGCCGCTACGGACAGGATGAGTGTCAACAGGTTTTTCCAGGTGATTCCCATGGCGCGCTCACTTCACCGAAATCATGTAGGCGGTGAAATCCGCCTTTTCCTGCGCGCTGCATACGCGCCCGAGCACTTCCTGGCAGTTTCGCTTGAACCATTTCTCTACCTTGGCGGCATCGGTAAAGCGATCCTTCTGCGCGACCGGCGCGATCGGGTCGATTGCCTTGTGCGTCCTGGCATGTTGTCCGGGCAGTTTTGCATTTTCGGTATGGCACGCCGTACATGAGTCGGCGGTCTTGCCACCGCTGAACTTGCCGCGAAACAGTTTCTCGCCGCGTGTCACGGAAGCCGGACCCGCCTGCGCAACCAGGCCATCCAGGATCTGTTGCGGGGTATCGGCATGCGCCGAATTTGCGCACAGCAGCAATGCCAGCAAGCGAATTTTCATTCTTCTTCCTTTCGATACTGATAGCCGCTGATCATGGCTTGCGCCATCGGCACGCCGTGACGTACCTCGTGCAGGATCAAGGCGGCCAGGTGCATTACGACGAAGGCCAGCACGAACTCTTCCAGGATGTCGTGTGGCGTCATGAACAACGATTTCAGCGTCACATCGTGGCCCAGCCAGTTCACCAATGGACCGCGACCCTGATCTATCGCCGCCAGCGCCAATCCGGTTGCCGCCATGGTCAATACGATCAGGTAGAACCCGATGTAAGCGGCGGATGCCAATGGATGGTGGCCCCAGTTTTCCGGTTCGGTAAACCACTTCCGGGTGCGCAGTGCCTGCCACCAGGCCGGCCAGTGCCAGAGCGCGCGCAGGCTTGCATGTTGCGGGCCGTTCAGCCCCCAGGCCAGTCGCGCTACCAGGCCGATGACCAGGCCGTAGCCGGCCCAGACGTGAAAACGCCAGAGGGATGCAACCTCTGGCGTCAGTTCAATCCAGGCGGCGACCTGCGCGCTGATCAGCAACAGCAGGATTGCGATGCCATTCCAGGCATGGATGCCGCGCAGAACCGGGTCATAGACCTTTTTTCGGCTGAACCGAATCCCGGCCATGACGGCCAATTACTTGGCGACCGGGAAACCGGGATAAACATAGGGTGCGGGCGCGGCGGCCTGGGCCTTGTCATCATCATCACCCTTGATCTTGATCAGCGGCGAGGTGAAAGACGGCTTGCCGAGCGACTGGTAGTAGGCGGTGATGTCTTCGATTTCCTTCTCGTCGAAGAACGCCACGGCCATATTCATCATCGGGTGCAGGATCTTGCCGGTTTTGTACTTCATGGTCTTGACCGCGAGTTTGTCGGCATTGCGACCACCCAGTTGCAGGGTATAGAAGATGCCGGGGTAAACGTCGCTGCCGTGGCAGGCGATACAAGCGGTCGCTTTTTGTTTGCCGACCACCGGGTCTCCCGCCAGAACAGGGGCGGAAGCAAGCAGGGTTGAAATCGCGGCGGCGGACAGGGCGAGTTTGATGGCTTTCAAGATATTCTCCTAGGGGCGGGTATGTACAGGACAAAGCGAGGATGAAATGCGGGTCTGAGAATATTCGAACTTACTAATATTGTCAATGTATTCAACATCATCGCGACTATCCGACGGGGGGTGCGTGGCAAATAGTCCACACCCGGTATGTGGTCTGATTGTCCTGGACAAAAGCAGTCAAAGCGCCATGCAGAGGTACTTGGTTTCCAGGTAGGCCTCAATTCCTTCCTTGCCGCCTTCACGCCCCAGGCCGGATTGTTTGAAGCCGCCGAATGGCGCCACTTCCGTTGAAATCACCCCTGCGTTGATGCCGACCATGCCGTATTCAAGCGCCTCTGCGACGCGCCAGGTGCGCGCCAGGTCGCGTGTATAGAAATACGCGGCGAGACCGAACTCGGTGTCGTTGGCCAGGCTGATCGCCTCGGCCTCGGTCTGAAAGCGAATCACCGGCGCAACCGGCCCGAATGTCTCGTCGCGGCAGATTTGCATGTCGGCGCGAGCATTGGCCAGCACCGTCGGTTGAAAGAAGCTCCTGCCCAGAACATGGCGCGCGCCGCCACAGGCCACCCGCGCACCTTGAGCCACTGCATCCTGAATATGGCGTTCCACTTTGTGTACCGCCGCCTCGTTGATCAGCGGTCCCTGTTCGACACCCTTTGCCAGTCCGTTGCCGACAGTGAGCCGGCTGACTGCCGCCGCCAGTTTTTCGACGAAGGCGTCGTGGATGCCGTCCTGAGCCAGCAGACGGTTGGCGCAGACACAGGTCTGGCCGGCATTGCGGTATTTGGATGCCAGCGCACCCTCTACCGCAGCATCAATGTCGGCATCGTCGAATACGATGAACGGCGCGTTGCCCCCCAGTTCAAGCGACACGCTTTTCAGTGTGCCGGCGCAGGCGGCCATCAGACGTTTGCCGGTCTCGGTCGAACCGGTGAAGGAAAGCTTGCGTACTCTCGGATCGTGCACAAGCGCATCGCCGATCGTGTCGGCAATGCCGGTCAGAACATTCAGCACCCCGGCCGGAATGCCGGCCTGCTCGCCCAGAAAGGCCAGTGCCAGCGCGGTGAAGGGCGTCTTGGATGCCGGTTTGGCCAGCACCGTGCAACCTGCTGCAAGCGCCGCACCGGCCTTGCGGGTAAGCATCGCGGCGGGAAAATTCCATGGCGTTATCAGTGCGGCGACACCAATCGGCTGTTTGAGCGTGACGATGCGTCGCCCTGGCCAGGGTGAAGGAATGACTTCCCCGTAGATGCGTTTTGCCTCCTCGGCGAACCACTCGACAAAGCTGGCGGCATAAACGATCTCTCCTCGCGCTTCGACCAGCGGCTTGCCTTGTTCCAGCGTAATGATGCGTGCCAGATCGTCGGCATTCTGCAACATCAGGCCATGCCAGCGCCGCAGGATCGCGGCGCGCTCTTTTGCCGCCAGGCCTCGCCAGGCAGGCATGGCTGCATCGGCTGCGGCAACGGCCTGGGACACCGTATCGGCGTTCAGGCTGGGTACGCTGCCCAGCAGATCGCCGGTTGCAGGATTGAACACCGGAATATCGGCTGCGGCCCCGAGCCACTCGCCGTTCACATAAGCCTGTTGCCGGAACAAAGCCGGATTTGCCAACTGTTTCATGATTGATCTCGCAATGTTTCCAGGCTGTCCGCCGCGATCTCCCGCACTTCCGCATTTTCGTCGAGCAGGCCGGCCTGCAGCCAGGGGCGTGCCGCAGCGGACCGGGTCAGACTGAGCAGATGGCAGGCATCGGCGCGAACGCGCGCGTCGTCATGTTGCGTCAGCCCGCCCAGATCGGCGACCAAAGCGCGCAATGCCGCCTGACCGGCGAATTCCTCGAACACCACGCCGACGCCAAGCTTCACGTTCAGGCTCGCTTCGGGATTGGCGACGATCGGCAGCAGGGCGGCCAGCCGGGCGGGCTCGGCCTGGATCAGGCGCAGCACCTGCGCCAGATCGGCCTGCTTGAGCAGGTCGTGAAACGCTTCGCCCATGCCCTCGGCAGAGACCGCGCGGCGCGCCCAGATTTCCAGTTCGGCAGCGCTTCTGGCGCCGGTCAACTGGAACGGGCCGATGCGCAGCCAGGGCACCGAACGCACTGCGAGGGTTTGAGCGGCATCGGGATGGCTTTCGATGTTGACCGCTTCGAGACGGCCAATCACGCCACGCTTGAGCAGTTCGGCCAGGCCGGCCAGCACGGCCGGGCAATGCGGGCACTGGCTGGCGATGAAGAGGAGCGCATCGGGAGAAACTGAGGGATTCATGGCTGGTGCGAAAGCGACGGGATGGTTAGGCTAGCGCACCCCCGCATGCCTTAGAAGGAAACACCACCGTGTCCGACATCGACCTGTTCAGCACTCTGCAACTCGGCCCCAGCCTGCTCGCCAACCGCATGGTCATGGCGCCGCTGACGCGCAACCGCTCCACGCCGGAAGGCATCCCGCACGCGCTCAATGTCGAGTACTACCGGCAGCGCGCCGGCGCCGGCCTGATCCTTACCGAGGCCACCTGCATCGCGCCGGAAGCGGTGGGCTACCCGCTGACGCCGGGTATCTGGAATGCGGCGCAGGTCGCCGGCTGGAAAACGGTCACCGAGGCGGTTCATGCCGCCGGCGGCAGGATTTTCTGCCAGCTCTGGCACGTTGGCCGCATCTCGCATCCCGACCTGCAACCGGGCGGCATCCTGCCGGTCGCGCCTTCCGCGATCAAACCCGCCGGTGACGCGTTCACGCTGCAAGGGCCGAAGCCGTTCGTGACGCCGCGCGCGCTGGCCAGCGAGGAATTGCCCGGCATCGTCGCGGCGTATCGGGATGCCACCGTCAACGCGCTGGCGGCCGGCTTTGACGGCGTCGAGGTGCATGCCGCCAACGGCTATCTGCTCGACGAATTCCTGCGCGATGGCAGCAACCAGCGCCAGGACGCCTACGGCGGCAGCATCGACAACCGCGCCCGCCTGCTGCTGGAAGTGCTGACCGCAGTCTGCGCGGTGTGCGACGCCGGGCGGGTCGGCGTGCGCCTGTCGCCGGTGCAGCCGTTCAACGACATGCGCGACAGCAACCCGCGCGCCACCTTCGGCCGCGTCGTCGAACTGCTCAACGATTTCGGCCTGGCCTATCTGCATGTCACCGAAATGGGCCGCGAGGCGCCGGGCGCGGCGGGGCCGTTCTTCGATCCGCTCGACCTGCGCGCGCTGTGGAAAGGCGTGTTCATGACCAATGCCGGTTATGACAAGGCCCGCGCCAACGCAGTATTGCAAAGCGGCCAGGCCGATCTGGTCGCGTTCGGCGTGCCGTTCATCGCCAACCCGGACTTGCCCGAGCGCTACCGGCGTGACGCCGCGCTCAATGCTGCCGACGCGTCCACGTTCTATGGCGGCGCGGCAGAGGGCTATACCGACTATCCCGCGCTGGCCTGAATTCCGATGCGCTTCGAAATCCTTCCGGTCACCCCGTTCCAGCAGAATTGTTCCCTGATCTGGTGTGAAACCTCGGGCAGCGCCGCCCTGATCGACCCCGGCGGCGATGTCGATGTCCTGCTCGCGGCGGTGGCCAAAGCCGGCGTCAAACTGGAAAAGCTGCTGCTGACGCATGCCCATCTCGATCATGTCGGCGGCACGCTGGAACTGGCGTGCAAACTCGGGTTGCCGATCATCGGGCCACAGGCAGAAGACGCCTTCTGGCTCGACATGCTGCCCGAACAGGCCCGCATGTTCGGTTTTCCACCCGCCGAAGCGTTTCGACCGGACCAGTGGCTAAGCGATGGCGATGTCGTCGAACTGGGCGCGCTGCGTCTGGACGTGATTCATTGTCCCGGCCACACGCCCGGCCATGTCGTGTTCTTCGAGCCGGTCAGCCGCCATGCCTTCGTCGGCGATGTGTTGTTCCAGGGCAGCATCGGTCGCACCGACTTCCCGCGTGGCGACCACGCCGCACTCATTTCTGCGATAAGAAACAAGCTGTTTCCGCTCGGCGACGATGTCGCCTTTGTGCCTGGACACGGCCCGATGAGCACATTCGGCCGCGAACGGCGCAGCAATCCTTATGTCGGTGGCGCCTGAACTTCAGCGCGCAGCCCGACAGTTGCGGTAGGCCGGCGCATCCTGAATGGCAACCTCGGCCGTTTCACCGGTGCCGGTGAAAGTCAGCACGTCACAGGCATAACGTCTCTCCGCCGACGCTTCCCGCCGCAGATGAAAGCGCATGCGATTGATCTCGATATTCGCCCCGCCCGCGTCCGGCAAAAAGGCGATCGAGAACTGTCGCCCCTCGTCACAGACGTAGCGCACCGGCTTTGGCGGCGGTGCTTCAAAGAGACTCGCACAGCCGCCAAGGGATACGGCGATGGTGAGCGCCAGTGGATAACGTAAACGAATGCGCGGGGTGTTGAGCATGGTTGTTCTCCTGAACCGCAAGCGCCTCAGCCTGTGAGTGGCGGGCATGGATGACCAAGTATCGCGCGGATCGGTTTCGATGCAGCCAAAGGCACTGGTCCGCTTTTCCACTTGTTCGAAAAACGTTACGGCTGACTGGAATAAACGGCGTCTCCAGGTGTTTACCAGGTGCTGACCCATTCGGGTTCAACTCGGCTTGCGCTTCCGTCGGGAGCGCTGACCAAAGCACAACTCAAGGAGATATCCCCATGCAACGTATCAACAAACTCGCATTGATCAGTGTTCTGTGCGGCGTCAGCGGTTTCGCCGCCGGCGCTCCCATTGTCGATCCGGTCGGCGATTTTCTGTCCACTTATATCAACCGCCCCCTCGGAGCCGATCTGGATGTCGTGGCGGCAGAGGTGATCTACAGCCCAGGAAGCCAGAAGTTCGAATTCATCGGCACCATGGCGGGCGCCATCGGCACCACGCCGGCGGCCGGCGGCGAAAGCGTGCTCTATGTCTGGGGCGTGGATCGCGGACAGGGTACGGAGCGCTTTCTTGCGGGCAGTCCCTCGATCGGTGACGGCGTCGCCTTCGACTCGGTGGTCATCCTGCGGCCGGATGGCACGATCAGCATCAATCTGTTCGGCCTCGGTGGCCCTGCAGTCAATCTGTCTTCCGGTGCGGTGATCAACGGCAACACCATTTCCGCCTTCCTGGACGAGACGCTGCTGCCTTCAACGGGCGCAGCTTTCAGCGATTACACCTGGAACCTGTGGCCTCGCTTCGGCGCCGGCAACAATGCGCAGATCAGCGACTTCTCGCCGAACGAGGTGGCCGGTGCGATTGATGCCGCGAACAACCCTGTGACCGTACCCGAGCCTTCCTCACTCGCCTTGCTGGGGATCGGGGCATTGGCTCTCCTCAGGCGTCGGCGGATACGCTGAAGCGGGGCAAGCCAGGGCGAGAGGTTGGCAGTTCTCGCCCTGGACGCAGCAGCAATAGAAGCAACATCATCCAGCATCGCCAGAATCGTCATCAGCCAAGCTGAATTCCACGCAAGGGCTATCGCGACGACGGGTACGCGTTCACACTAGGCGCCGATGCCTTCCGCGAAGTGGCGGCAGGTTCCACAATCGGCATCCGACAGCGTCGTGTGGCTGTCGTCAACCTCTCCACCGAGAGGCTTACTCAACCGAGTCACGCACTCCCGCCTCCTCCCTCATGCCGCACGAGGGCCGCTTTACCAGCTAGACCCAACCCCTATTGGAGTTCTCTATGAATCGCATGTCCCTCCTGTTTGTCGCCCTGACCTCAGCCGGCCTGGTTGCTTCAGCCATCGCCGCCGACGCACCCGCCACCCCGACCACGCCGCAGGAATGGGCTGGAAAAATGCTCGACCCGACCCAGAATGCCGCCGCTTTCAAAGACCCGGCCGCGTTTCAGCAGTGGACCAATGCCATCATGAATCCGGCCACCTCGATGGCCATGATGCAGCAGGGTATGGACCCCAACACCACGTTGCGCATGCTGTCCGGGATGATGAATCCGGCTTCAATGCAGAACTACATGCAGTTCACCGATCCCTCCGTCGCGATGAAATGGATGGCGGCGGGCATGGATCCCCGTTTTGCAACTGCACTGATCAGCCAGGGTATCAACCCGAACGCCTACCTGAACATGATGGCCGCCCCGCTCAGCCCGCAGATGATGGGCCTGGGCACGCAGATGCTGAACCCCGCCATGTACGGTAACTGGATGGGCGCGCCGATGAGCCCCAACGCCGTCAACACGATGATGGCGCCGATGAATCCGAACCTGTACACGAACTGGCTGGGCGCCGGCATGAATCCGGCTACCTATGGTTCCTGGGGCCAGATGCTGAATATGCCGGCCGGTCAGGCGGGCGGCATTCCGATCGACCCGGCCTTGCTGATGAAGCTGATGCAGATGATGCCGGTCCCGGCCGCGCAGCCTGGCAGGTAATGCAACGCCGGCGCGGATATTTGCCTTTCCGCGCCGGCTGTTCCAAGGTTCAGCGCTGGCGCTTCACACCTTGGTCAGGAAGCGGCTATGGCACCAGCCGACCAGATCCATGACGCCGTCCACCGTGTCCAGCACATCGACCCGCCACCAGACGCCCTGTTGTTCCAGCAAGGCGACCTTGACGCCGGCTTGCAGCGGACTGCCGGGCAGGGCGGCGAATTCGGTGCCGGGTCCGGCGCGCACATTCAGGCTGGCGCTTGTTTCATACACTTCGATGGCATCGTCGGCGCGGCCCATCAGGCGGGCGCGGTAACTGGCCATCGGGAAGGCCGGGCCGGGATCGGCCTTGCGGCCGGGGGCGATGTCCTCATGCCCGAGCACATCCTTCAACGCGTATTTCTGCATCAGCAACAGCCCGACCTCGCCGGCGATGTCGAGCTGTACCTCGCTGTACTCGTGCCAGCCAGTCGGGGCAGAACCGGGATGATCATTCTTGTGCCTGGCGACCAGTACGTCGTCATCCGCGTAAACCCGCTTGCTGACCGCCGAAACCCAGCGGTTTCCCGCTCGCTCCAGCTTGCCGGCATTGTCCAGTTCGATGCCGATGGAAAACCCGTTCAGGCCGATACGGCCCGCCCATTGCGATTGCCCGGCATGCCAGGCGATGCGGTTGAACGGCGCCATTTGCGTGACTCTCCCGTCGCGGCCGATGACCAGATGCGCCGCCGCCCTCGCCGCCGGATTGGCCATCCAGCTCACCGAGCCATCGGCGCTGCTGCCGGCGGTGTAGTGCATGACCAGATATTCCGGCGTCATCACGCCGCCCTTGTTGGGTGTCTCGACATAGCGGACCGGTGTGCCGTCGTCGGCGATCAGGCGGTGGTTGTTGATCTTCATGGGCAGCTCCTTTGAAAAGTTGGATTGGGTAACTCTTGGCAGTGCGTCGAAAACACTCCGTCACCCCGGCGCGGTCGCCATGGTGGCAGCCTGGGCAAAAAAAGCGTCGGCGTCGAAAGTGCCATGTACGGATTCGGCGGCTTCGCGCATGGCGCCGAATAGCGCCATGCCGATATGTTTGCCGAGCTTGCGATAGCTCTCGAACTGGTCTTCGTCAAAGCTTTGATCGGCCGTGGTGTCGTGCGGGAAGGCCTTGTGGTTGGTGGCGTAATTGAGAATGTCCACATCTTCGCCGCCGGTCAGCGATGCCTTGATGTAGAGCAGCACGCCCTCGCTGCCATCGGCGTAGTGAATGATGCCGACGGCGTGGTGCGCGGCGGCATGCTTGAAATCATTTCCGGGCCGGATCGCATCGACATTGATGAAAATCTCCGCGCCGAGGTCGATGTTGCACTTGCGGATGGCATTGGCGAGATCGTCGAAGGCATAGTCGGGGTCGCAGCCGGCATCCACCGCCACGATCAGGCGGCAGCACCGACGCGCCAGTTCGTAGATGCCGAGATTCTCGAAATGGCCGCCATCGGAGAGATAGAGAAATTTGGCGCGGGCATCGGCGCTGGCGGTGAGTTCCTTCAATAGATAGCGGCCGCCGAAGATCGGCGCCGAGAGGGTCCACGCCTCGGGATCCGCCGGATTGCCCAGCCACTGGCCCAGGCGCACGTTGAAAACGGTCATCAACGCGGCCAGTGCGGCCGAGGTGTGGTAGCCCGACAAGGGGCTGGCCGCTGCGCCGGAAATGCTCATTGCGCTGCCCAGGTAGGCGCCCCAGCGGCTCTGGTAACTTGAGGTCGGGCGATAGCCGCCCAGCGGCATGTCGTCCTCCCGGTCATTGCCGCCGCCGCGCGTGGCGCGGTATTCGAAGCCGCAGTGCAGGGGCGTGAAAGTGAACGATGCGGCTCGTCGTGTCTGCCAGGCAAGTTCATCGCCGCCCGACAGATTGAGCGCGGTATTGATGATGTGGAACGGCCGCTGTTCCTTCAGCCTGGCAAGCTGCAAATCGTCATCGGCGCAAAACCCGGTGAACGGATGGCTGTTGCGGCCGGGGTAGTTCGACGCGCCCAGGTAAGCCCTGACCAGCCGATTGCGGTAGAAGTGGTGCAGAGAGAACAGGTTGCTGTCGATGCGCCAACCGGCGAGCAGAAAAACGCCCAGGCAGGCGGTCAGCGCAATCAGCAGGGTGAGCGAGTCAAAGCGTCCGATATTGGCGAACACGTCCGCCGAGATGTCGGAAAAATCGCGCGCCAGCATTCTGGTTTCCGTGCATGGCGTGCAGGCCGTGGCAAGTGTTCTTGCTTCCATCGGCTGCGCCAGGGCGCAGTTCGGGCAGAAGCTGTGCGTAAAAATGAAATAGACCAGAGTCGAGAGCATCACGGCGAAGCCAAGCATGAATATCCAGGGCGTCGCGCGCACGGCGATATTGAGCCAGGGGCGCTTGTCGGCGCCGCCGGTGAGCGGGCTTTTTGCCAGCCAGACGCCAGCCGCCGTGATTGCCGCCCAGACGCCGCCGGCCTCCAGGCTCCAGCCATGCGCCCGGATCGCGGCCGCAGGCGCCAGGCCGACGAGGGCGAAAGCCAGGCTCCAGGCGAAGGCGGCGGCCAGCAGCAAGCCGCCGATACGGCTCCACCATTCCCGCGCCTGATGCGACAGGATGCGGCGCAGCAAGCCGATATGCAGCGCGACCGCGACGGCAAAACTCAGCACCACCAGCGGCGAACCCACGGCCATGCCGCGCCAGGCCTGGGCCATGTCGATGGTCGAGTCACCCGAATCGGGCCCCAGCAACGCTTCAACGCCGCTCAACAGCCAGCCCGCGAGAATGCCCGCGAGCAGGGTCATCGGGATTAGCATGAACCTGTCCCAGGTTCGGCTGATGCCCATTTCCTGGCCGCGTCCGAGCCATTTCCAGGCCTGATAGCCGGCCGCCCAGGCGAAACCATAGGCCGCGCCGCAAAACAGCATCCATGTACTTTTATCGATGCCGCTCAATTCGCCGCGCAGCATGGCAAGCGCGATCAGGATGCCGGCGATGCCGACCGGAACCAGGATTGCCCAGGCCCAATCCGGCCGTGCTGCACGCAAGCCATGCAATGGCGTGGAGGTGGTGGCGAGTCCGGCGGCGCAAAAAATCACCGCCAGCACCTGCAGAGCCAGGGCCAGCCAGAGCGGGCTGACGCCGAAGTGGCGCGGATCCAGCGCTGCCGCGCCCTGCGCGAGCAGATACATGATCAGGATGAGGACCGCGCCGAGCGCCACCAGGGGAATCAGGTTGAGGCCGAAGTTGCGCAGATAGGTCGCTACCGCCGCCAGGGTATCGCCGGACAGGCCGACCTTGGGTGTCAGGTAGTTGCTGTAGCGGCGCAGGAAGCGAAGTTGCGGCGCCTCCTCGCTTTGACGTTGACCTGGATGCAACACTTCCTGTGCGCCGGCCAGGCCATCGGGCGAACGATGAATCAGCGCCGACAGCCAGGAACCGATGTAGCCGCCGCCGGATACCGTGGACAGGTAGTCGAAATGGCGCAGCATGTCGTACTTCGCCAGCGACTGCAGGATGCCGAGATTGAAGGTGGCGCTGCGGATGCCGCCGCCGGAAAGCGCCAGGCCGATGAACTCCGCCTTGCCGCCGCGCAGGGCGCGCACATGCTCCTTTTCTTCGGCGAGCATGCCCTGCTCGTTGAGCGGCGGCGGGTGTGTGTCCATGGCTGGCTGCGGCGTTTCAGTCGTAATTGAGATCGTGACGCGAGAACGGCCGCGTCGGCGCGCCACCCAGAATGCGGTAGAGCACCGAATTCATCGTCGCTATGTCGTTGTCGAAGCCGCCGTGGCTTCCGCTCTGGCTGGAAGCGGTTGCTTTGTCCTCGGCTTCCCGTTTAGTGCCGGCGATGATCAGATTGGGCAAGCCGTCGGCAGCGGTGGCCTGGTAGGCGGCGTTTATCGCCTTGTCGGTTTGCAGGCAGGCATGCATGCCGAGTATGGAGGTGCCGCGCTTTTTCTCGCAGGCATTGGAGACCAGATAGAGCAGGGATTTGCCATAGACCATTTTTCCGCCGACGGTGTCTTCCCGTTCCGCCTCGTCGGACAGCAGGTACAGCGTCGGCAGCGGGCATTGCCCGGCACTGGCGGGCTTGAACACCTTTTCGCGGAACACTTCGAGTTCCACCGCCGGCGCCAGGAACTGCACGCTTTTCAACGGCAACTTAAGGTTGAGGATGTGTTGCAGCATGTGGGCGAAGAAGATGCTGCCGGCGGAATGCGCCACCACATGCAGTTCCCAGTTCTTGCCGCCGGTTTTGCCGGCCTCGCGGATGTAGTTGGCCAGCAGTTGCATGGCGCCGCGTTGCTCGCGATGGTCCGAAGCCAGGCGAGCGTTCTCCTTCATCTCGCCCCAGATCCTGCGCAGCGGGAAGACCAGGCTGCGTTCGACCATCCAGTCGCGACCCTCGCCGACACTGTCGAGCAGACTGCGGCCGGACAACTTGTCGGCGTTGGTGAACCAGTCGCCGATATAACTGGTGAGCGATTCCATGAAACCGGTTTCCCACATCACATGCAACGGGTAGATCTCGTTCGCCAGACACGGCCCACGCATCGATGCGACCCGTTTCGCGGCGGCTTTCTCGTTGTTCAGTCCGCCGTGCAGATAGAGCATGACGCGGCGTTTTTTCCAGGCCTGCGTCGTGACCGGTATGTCCTGCGTAACCAGGCGTTGCAGATCGTCCGGCGTGGTCCAGTAGTCGCCGTTGCCGGACAGTTCGCCGTTGTTGCCGACGTCGATGACATAGGGCCGCAGACTGTCCAGGGTCATCGCCGGCAGCGCGCGCGAAGCGCCCTCGGAAATGGTGTCGTTCTTCTTTTCCTCCTCCGCCCAGACATCCACGCTGACCGGCACGCCAAGCTGCGCCACCCAGACGTCGGTGGCATGCATCATGTAGTCCTCGTAAGGCAGCAGCGCGAAACCGCCATTGCCCCAGGTGGTCCCCCAGGAGTTCTGAATGATGAAACCCTGCTCGGCATAACCGACGATGGCAATGGCATGGCCGCCGTCGGCGCGGCCCTTGCGGGTGATGATCGGCAGCTTGATGGTCTTCTTCCTGCCGTCGGCCTGAAAGCCGATCGTCGTTGTGGTCGGGCCGGGCTCGAACCAGCCGTCATGCACCATCAGCGTCGCGTAGAGAATGCCGACCTCGGTCAGCGCGGCATGCATGTCGCGCACCTGGCGATGGTTGACCCGGTAATAAGCGCCACCGGGACATTTCATCGCGTCCTTCACCACCGCCTGGGTCATGTGTCTGGTGCCGGTCTGCGCGTCACCCCACAGGCTGCGCTGCGCGACGCCGTGGCGCAGCCAGCCCTTCATCGCGCCGCGCGCCGAGGAGCCCTCGTACCACTCGCCCGGCCACTCGTCGTAGCGCCGCGCCATTTCGTACAGCATGCGCGGGCTGACGCGCCGGCTCTGGTTCTGGTCATGCAACAGAAAATTGGCCACCGCCGCCAGCGCGAAGCCGGTGCAGGCGCCTTCCTCGCCCTGGTCGAGGATTTCCGGCACACGATGGCAGTTGACCAGCGCCGGCGGCACCGATCGCAGGCTGGGCTGATAGACCAGATCGCGAATGTCGATACTGTCCGGCAGCGCGTTGAGACTGGACTTGAGTTTGCTCCAGGCCTTGCCGGGGGCGGTGGATTGGGAAGTTTGGCTTGCTTTCGGCTTGCGGACTTTGCTGGCCATGAAGGTTCCTCCAACGGGTTCGTTTTTCCGAATCCACGCGCACCCGGCTGATCCATGCGGATGGATCAGCCGGGTGCGCGTGGCGTAGGGCTCGGCTGGAAGTGCGCAAGCCGCGTGCCACTTGATGAAGGAGGGCCAAGCGCCTGTTTATTCAGTGGTTTGGCGTTCATGACGAGTGAGCGGGTGGGTCAAGTCGAACCCACATGCAAAGTTTCCCGGTTCAAGGCGGGTCGGGTCTGACCCGATGAGCGCGGCCGGCGCTTGACAGTAAAAAAGGGCCGGAATTCCGGCCCTTTCTGTGGAGTCTGCCGAGGTTCAGCGATTGACGATGTCGCCCTTCATGCCCCCCAGCATGGCCATGACTTCGCCCTGTTCCTTGGCGGGAACATTGAACTTGGTCAGGGTCTTGACGACGTTCTCGGCCATGGCGCCGAACTCGTCGTCCTTGATCTTCATGCCGGTATGCACCGTGACCATGTCATCGCCCTTGTACTTGCAGGGGCCACCGCTACCCTGGCAGAGCAGGTCGACCATGTTGGCCTTGAACTGCTTCATGTTGGCTTTGGCAAAGCGTTGGTTGATGCGGCTGTCCGCGCCCACATTGGCGGCCAGTTCATCCACCACGGCGGTGATGGCATCCTTGCCGCCGAGGCGGTCATACAACGAGGCAGCGGCGGGCTTGGTCGGGGTCTGACTGCAACCGGTCAGCAGCGTGGCGGCGAGAAACAGGCTTGAAGCGATGATTTTGATACTGGACATCGGTATATCTCCTTGTGCTTGGGTGGGGGAAAACGCCCCGAATTTAGGCCTTGCCGAATTGCCGCTCGGTGACTTTCGTGACTGAGTGACAAATGTCACCGAAGCGGGGTCTGGTTGAAACCCGCCGCTTCCGTTACGAAGCGCGGATCAAGGCAGTTTCACCGGCTTGGTGAAAACGAAATCCGCGTCCTGCACCGGCATATGGCAGCCATGGCATTCGGCCACGAAGGCGGCATCCTTGCCGTAGGGTTTGAGATCCTTGCCGACCCAGCGGGCATAACCCCAACCGCCGGTTTCGGCGTGGCGCTTGGCGTCCTTGACCATGATTTCGACATGCACGAACTGGCCGGCTTCCATTGCGGTCGGCCATTTTTCATGCGGCGCCTCCTTCCAGACCAGCTTGGCCAGAATGCTGCCGTCCGGCCAGGGTTGGGTGTTGCCGGCGCGTGCGGCGCGGATGGCGGTGTCGTTGCCGAGGATGGCGCGGACATGTTGCTTGTCGGAGCGATAGGCGGGAGCAATCAGACGCCAGTCGGCGTAGTCCGCCGGTAACTGGATACCGTTCGGCGCCGGCGCGGTCGCAGCCTTGTCTGCGGCGTTCGCGGGCTTGATGGGGCTCTGGCCGCAAGCGGCCAGGAACATTGCAGCGAACAGGGGAACCAGCACGGATTTCTTCATTTACAACCTCCTTGTTGATGGGTGTGGTTAAACGGTGAATGGCGGTGAAGGGTCTGGCCGCCTGTAAACACGGCGGCCATGGCGTTTATTCCAGCCCGCGCAAAATTTGCTGGAAACCGCCATGTATTGCAGTGGGGGTGCTGCGCGACTTATTCCTTCAACGGGTGGAATGCCCGCCCGACGTAACTGACTATGGCCGAGATCTGCTCCGGCGCAAGCACGCTGCCCCAGGCCGGCATGGATGTGTCCGGCAGGCCGTCGCGAATCACGCCGGCCAGACGCTCGCGCGTCATTGCCCGCATGAAGTCCGGGTTGGTGAGGTCGCGCGGATGCGGTTCCATGAAACTTCCGATCCAGTTGCGGCCGGTGCCGTCGGCGGCATGGCAGAAGGCGCAGTTCTTTTGATAAAGCTGTTCTCCGTCCCGCTCCTGTTCTGTCAGGTTCGCCAGTTTCGGCGGGATGTCGTGTTTGACGTAGGGGCTGGCGCTGGTCGTTGCATCCACTTGCGGTCGCCCGCCCGGGGTGTACTGGTTGCGAGGAAACGAAACGGCGCGGCTTTCCCAGGCAACGCCCTCGTCCAGCACCCGCGCGCGGTCGTGGCAGGTGACACAACTTTGCAGGAACAGACGTTTGCCGCGTACCTGCTTCGGAGTGAGTTTTTCCCAGGGCGTGTCGAGCGCGATCTTGCCGGTCGCGAAAGGGTACGCGTCACGATAACGCTGGTGGTTGCTCCAGCCGTTGGCAGGAATGTGATAGCGCGTATTGGGGGCCTTGCGCGTCATGAATTCGAGCCGCACGAAATCCACTACCAGGCCGATTTCCTCACTATTGAGAATTCCGGCGAATCCCTTCATTGCGGTTCCGGGGCGGCCGGAACGCACGCTCTTGAGCATATCGGCGCGACTTCTGGCGCCGGGCTTCATGCTGACGAAGGCGACCGGCCTGGGCGTCAGGTAAGTGGCCGCTAGGGTCTTGGCGTCGCCGGAGTAGCCGTGACAAAAGTAACAGCGGAAGTTGTAGATCTTGCGTCCAGCTTCATGCCGGCCGTTGTCGGCCGCCAGAGCGGGTGTCAGACACGACGCCGCAGCGGCCAGGCTGATTGCCAGGCGCGCCAGTTTGCGGCCCGGCCTCATTTGCCTGCTTTGCCTTTCGGACGGATGAACTGCTGAAAGACATATTCCGATACGTCTGCAATCTGCTGCTCGTTGATTACCTTGCTCCAGGCCGGCATCTCGGTGCCGAGGCGGCCCATGGATACTGCTTCATACAACATCGGCCGGTTCAGGGTGGCGCGTGGCGCGGGTTCAAGGAAGTTGCGCGGCTTGGGTCGGATGAAATAGGCGCGTGGTCCTTTGCCATCGCCCTTCTTGCCATGGCATGTCGCGCAGTTGGCGTCATAGAAAGCGCGGCCGGAAACCGCGTTGCCTTTCAGGCCGAGCGCGAAAGGCAGTGACATGTTGGCGGCGCTGGCGGGGCTCGCGTCCTGGGCGCGACCACCATGCGCGTGGGTGCCGGAAACACCCTCGCGAACCGGCGGCGTGGATTTTCCACTCATGAAGTTGGCGATAGTCCAGTCCACCACAGCAGCGATCTCGGCTTGCGACAGTTGCGTTTTCCAACCCACCATGGCGGTACCGGGCTTGCCATCGGTCACTACGGCGATCATCACTTCTCGTGTCAGGGTGGGGCCGGCGGTGGTGAAATCCTTTGGCGGCGGGCGCAGGCCTGCGCGGGCCCGGCTCCGGCCATCGCCTTTGTCGCCGTGGCAGACCGAGCAGTAATTGTGGTACAGCAGGTCGGCGCGTATGCCGCTGCCGGCGGGGGCTGCGGCGCTGGCCATGGGGGCCGGCAGCAGGAGCGCCGCCAGTAGTCCGGCTGCGACAGAAAAACGGAAATGCACCATCTTGGAACTCCTTCGGTGGGTCGATATGTCCTATTTTATCCAGTTAGCAATATCCAGGCCTGCACTTGCAAGTGTTGGCATATCCATTGCTAATGCATAGGTAATCGGGTTGCCCATTCTGGGTAGCCAAGGCTTGAAAGTTTTCGCATGCGATTCATGTCGGGTCACAGCCTGCGCTTCTGGGGCTTCTTTTTGCTCGCTGTTCCGCTGGCCGGAGCGGACATTCGTGACACCGTGCATAACCTTGCCCGTACCAACGTGTCGGGTGTTGTGGAAGCCAGTGCAACCTGTGTGTTCTGTCATACCCCCCTGGTCAGCGAAGGCAATGTGGATGCTCCGCCAGCCTGGCAAAGCGGGCTGCCGCGCAGCTTTACCTTTGGCGCGATGGAGTCGATTTCAACCCAGGCCGGCAGCGAGGCCGGACCGCCATCCCTGGTCTGCCTTTCCTGCCACGATGCCAATCTGGCGCGTGCAACCGACAATCCGCGACAGGATCATCCGTTCAGCGTCCCGTTTCGCGGCGGGGCCGGCGTCCTCCAGGCATTATTACCCCCGGTTGGCGGCTCGGCCACTGACCTTCCCCTGCGTTCTGATCCCGATCAGGAGCCGGAGTACCGTGATCCAAGCAGCGGCAGAATGGATGAGCGCATCGTCTGGTGGGTGTCCACCGGCAGCAGTACCAGGAGATCGCGTACCGATTTGCCGTTGTATGGCCGCGCCAGCGCGAATGGCGGCGAAATCCCTTATATTGAATGCGCCAGTTGCCACGATCCCCATTCCAATAATCGCTTGTTTCTGCGTTTGAGCAACGATGGCAGCCGGCTCTGCCTGAGTTGCCACATCATGTGAGGTATTTCGTCATGTTTCGTACCGCAAACCTGAGCAATCGCATCGGGCTTACAGCACTGCTGCTTGCCCTCTTGTCGGGCTGCGCTCAATTGCCAGAAGAGAATGCGGCTCCCGAGCTGAAACCCCTGGTATTCCCGGCGCCGCCGGACAGCCCGCGCTTCGTGTTCGAACGCACCATTCTCAGTAGTGCCGACGTGGTGGAGGATGAAAAGGAGGCGCGTCTGCGCCGTGCGCTCACCGGCGAAACCCGCACCGGCGAGGGAATGGCGAAACCCTATGCAGTTGCCGTTCATCAGGGCCGGATTTTTGTCTCCGATACCGCAGAGCGAGTCGTCAAGGTGTTCGACGTGCCGCAGGGCAGATTTTTCCGAATTGGTACCGAAGGGGCCGGCACTCTGGTCAAGCCGCTCGGGCTCGATGTCGCGGCCGACGGCACCCTGTTTGTGGCAGACGCTACCGCCAAGTCGATCATGGTGTACGACCGCGATGGCCGATTCCTGCGCAAACTGGGTGAAAGGGAACAATTCCAGCGTTTATCAAGCGTAACCGTGGATGCCAAGGGTGAAAAACTCTACGTGGTCGATATCGGCGGCGTCGATTCGGACAAGCATCGTCTGCGTGTGCTGTCAGCCAAGGACGGTCAGCTCATTCAGGATATCGGCAAGCGCGGCAAGGAAAATGGTGAATTCAATCTGCCGCGCGATGCCGCTCTGGGCAAGGATGGACGTATCTATGTAGTGGATGGCGGCAATTTTCGGGTTCAGGTTTTTGACCAGGAGGGGAAATTCGTCAAGACCTTCGGGACTGTCGGCAAGCAACTGGGCAATTTTGCCCGGCCCAAGGAGGTTGCATCCGATCGAGAAGGTAATGTTTATGTAGTGGATTCGGCCTTCGGAAACTTTCAGATTTTCAATCCGGAAGGCGAGCTTCTGATGTTTGTTGGAGATCGCAGCGAGCGGGATGGTCCGGCTTTGTACATGTTGCCCTCGGGTATTTTCGTGGACGAAGACGGACGTGTTTACATGGTGGATCAGTGGTATCGCAAGGTCGATGTCTTCAGGCCTTATGAGCTTCCTGCCGACAAGGGCTTCCTGGTGGCGCACCCGAAGAAGGCGGCTGGCGACAAGTGAATCGACCACCATTCATTCTTGGATTCGAGAACGAATTTTTCAGTAGAGAGAAGGTGGTACCTTTTTTCCAGTCAAATGAAACGAAATCCACATTCAATGCGGGTTTTTTTGGCTGGCACGAGAAGTGCTAATAAAAAATGCCCGCTCCGCCCTTGCACAGGTCGTGGTGGATAGTTGTACGAGGCCCCGAGGGGATGATGAATTTAATGGAGCGACATCATGAGAGATATGACATCTAACTGGTCGCAATGTCTGGGACGCCTGTTGCGGGCAACGGGGGCTGGAGTTATAGCGCTGAGCCTCGTTGCTTCCGGAACGGCTCTTGCGGGCATCGCGAATACGAGACACAACCTGAGCACGACAGGTCCTGGCGGATTTGTCGGGGTTACGGCCGGCACTGCGGATATCTGCGTGTTCTGTCACACCCCGCACGCGGCGAATCTTTCCGTCGCGGCGCCTTTGTGGAACAAGCAGAATTCCGGTGCTACCTACACGACTTTCAGCACGGCCAGTTCCAGCACCATTGACGGAACCGTGTTGCCGGTTGGCTCCGTTTCCCTGGCCTGTCTGTCATGCCATGACGGCACTCAAGCCATGGACAACATCATCAATGCGCCGGGTTCCGGCGGCTTGACCGCAGACGGTGGCGGCGCAGCCGGTCTGACGACCTTCACCTGGGATACCGCCCAGACTCCTCCGCGCGTCAATGCTGCCGGTCAAATGCTGCCTGCGTCGGTTGCCATGTTGGGCGCCGACCTGACCAACGACCACCCGATCGGTATTCAGTACTGCGGTGGCGGTCAGACTGCGGCTCTGCCTGGCGGCGCTTGCCGGGATACCGACTTCAGGGCTCCCGCCAACGCCACCATCAACTCCCAGCTGGTCTGGTGGATTGATACCGGTACAGGCGGTGTTGGTGTGCGTAGCAAGAGCGACATGATCCTGTACACCCGTGCGTTTGCCGGCGTGAATGGCCCGTCTGTCGAGTGCGCGAGCTGTCATGATCCGCACGTTGAAGCGGGTGGTGTTGCCGGCGCGACGTTCCTGCGTGTCAGCAATGCGGGTAGCGCAGTTTGTCTGGCCTGCCACAACAAGTAATCCGGGTCGTTTGATCCTCGGCCAGTGCATGGGTGTCGCCTGACCGGGCGATCCCCACCGGCCGCAAGGGCCAGGCGTTCGCGCCTGGCCCTGTTTTTTCCATAGCCAGGAAGATCTGAACATGAGCAAACCCGTACCTTCCCGTATTCGCCGGATTATTTCCGGCCTCCTGCTGGCCGGCCTTGCCTCCTCCGCACTCCCGGGCATGGCGGATGATGCTGGCAAGGCCCCTGCTGTCGAAGCCAAACCCAATGCAGAGGCTGCCGCGACTCCCGCCGCCAGTGCTCCGGCTGCGCATCGCAGCCATGCGACGAGCGATACGCTGTTTGCGGAGGTCAACGGACAGGTCATCAGTGCGGGTGAATACGAGGCCACGTTCCTGACAATGGCACGGCAGAAGTTCTATCACGGCAAGCCGCCAGAGGCGCAGATACAGGCGTTGCGCCTGGAAGTTGCCGATCGCCTGATCAACCGTGTGCTGCTGTTGAACGAAGTCAAACGGCGCGAGATCAAGGCCGACGAGAAAGACATCGAGGCCACACTGGCTGACTATGACAAACGCTATGGCAACAGCCCCGGCTGGCAACAGAACCGGGAAACGATGTTGCCGGGATTGAGCGCGAAGTTGCGCGAGCAACAGTTGCTTGAACGTCTGGAATCTGAAGCCCGCACGGTATCAGCCGCATCGGCCGAGGAAATCCGGGCCTATTACAACAGCCATACCGACCTGTTCACAGAACCCGAGAAGCTGCATCTCTCCGTTATTTTGCTGAAAGTCGATCCTTCTTCACCCTCCAGCGCCTGGGACAAGGCCGAGGAAGAAGCTGCCGCCATCCAGCGTCGAATTCAGGCAGGCGCTGATTTTGGCGAATTGGCACGCCTGCATTCCGGCGATGGCTCCGCCGAGAAGGACGGCGACATGGGCTACATTCATCGCGGCATGCTGCCCGAGGGGATGCATGAGAAGGTCGACAAGATGCAGTCCGGTCAGTTATCCGATCCCATCCGCGTGCTGGAAGGTTATGCGCTGTTGCGTTTGCATGACCGGCGCGCCCCCAAACTGCGAGCGTTTGAAGAGGTGGTCGGGCGTGCAACCGATCTGTTGCAACGGGAGCGCAGCGAGCAAGCATGGAAAGACTTTATCGCCAGTTTGCGTGCATCAGCCAAGATTCGCATTGATACAGAGCGCTTTCCGTTTCTGAAGGCGGCAGCCGCCAACGGCACCTGAGCTTCCGCATCTGATCCGGAGGCAAGGTGGGCGGAGGCTTGGACAGGAATCGAATGCGCCATCTGGTCTGGGGTATCGCCCTGGCCACATCGGCTGGTATTGCCCAAGAGACGACTGTTGTTCCGACTGACAAGCCCGCACCGGGGGTGACCCGTGAACCCCTGCGGCGGCTCGGGCTGGCGCCCATTCGCTGGGGGGGCGTGGTCAGCTATGACCTGCGCAAGACCACTGCAGAAGGCGAGCCTGACAACCTGACTCACGCTCAGGGTGTTCAAGTGCGTGCAGCCACCTATCTTTGGCAGCCGTATATCGCGCAATTGAGCGGAAGCCTCGGGTTGACGGCCAGTCAGGAAAATAGCGATCAACCAACCGACGGCAATGCAAACGGGGTGAGTGGCGGCTTGGCGCTGTCCCTTTTTCCGGTCAGTCGCTATCCCTTTCTGGCCTCGTACGATCGCAGCGACAGTCGGGCCAGCGATACATTCACCACGTCGGACTACATCAGCACCCGAATGAGCATCAGGCAGGACTATCGGCCGCCCAATCGGAGCGACAGCTATGCCCTGAACTGGGACCGAAGCGTGCTGGAAGGCCAGGCTTTTGGCGAGGATCGGGTGGATGCGTTGACCGCTACGTTCACCCGGCAGATGAAATATTACGACTGGGATCTGTCGGGCAACGCCACGCTCAGCGAACGCGAGGAAACCGGCGAGTCAAGCCGTTTCCTGCGAACCACTTTACGTCATGCATGGCGGCCGGAAAGCATGCTGATGTCGGTGGACAGCCTGGCCAGCATCAACGACAACCAGCTCAAGCAATCGGCGGCGGGCAGATTGGCGGCCAGCGATACCCGGTTCATGCAGATCAACAGCTTCGCCACCTGGCGACCGGAGAGCGACTCTCCGTTACTGGTGACAGGTGGTGCTCGCGTGTTTCGCTCGGAAAACAATCTGGCCGAATCCGAGAGTGTTTCCCAGGTTCTCAGCGCCAATCTGGGCGCAAATTACAATTTGAACCAGAGGACAAGCGTGGCAGGGGGCGTTACGTTGAGCCATATCGAGACTGACGGTACGCAATCCATACTGGGTGGAGTCAACGGCAGCATCAGCTATGCCGCAGACCCTCTCAATCTTGGGAATTATTCTTATCTCTGGCGTGCAAACGGCAATGTGAGCCAGCAATTTTCCAGCATCGGATCAAACCAAAGTGCGGTCGGCGGTGGCGCCGGGCATTCCCTGAATCGGGATTGGGCCTTGTCCGCCACCTCCGCTATCAGCCTGATTTTGAACCAGGATATCAGCACCACCCTGAGCAGTGACGACAGCAGCGGCAGCAGCCAGCTCCTCAGCCATGGCGGCAGTCTATCCTGGCGTTTCCACCCCGGCGAGGCCAGCTCGGTCTATATGGCTTTTTCAGCCTCGGATTCGCGCAGCCTCGGCGACCAGCGCAGCAATTTCCAGTTGCTCAATCTGCAGGCCAATGGCTTGATAAACCTGAATCGCTACGCTTCCGCCAACGCCAACCTGACCTTTCAATGGAGCAGCCAGGAGTCCGCCTCGGCTGGAGCCGGGGAAAGCAGTCAGAGCAGCGCCTTCGGCTCGCTTTCATATATTCACACCCGGTTCATGAACGTCAACCAGTTGCGCTATACCGCACTGCTCAACCTGGATACCTACAACGTCAATACGCGCTTGCTGGGAAATGTCTCGGCGGCGCGCGACCCGGTAAGCAAATCCTTCGAGCAACGACTGGAATACCGGTTGGGTCGGCTTGACCTGCGCTTGTCCGCCCTGCTCGCGGAAATAGATGGCAAGAAAAATGCTATGCTGCTTTTGCGTATCGGCAGAGAGTTCGGGGCAATGTGATCCTCAGGCGTCAGGACTTCGAATCGCTGCCAATTCTTGCGGGTGATCGCACACACTTTCCGACAAATCGAGTGGAGAACAACATGGTGGCATGCAGACGCATGGTATGGCTGTTACTGCTGGCCCTGGGCTGGGGATTG
>CAMDGQ010000058.1 GCA_945897955.1 Tepidiphilus sp. J10
CGGTTACACGCGGAACTCTCGCCCGTCGGTGACGATTTGTTATTGCGTCTGGTGGTCGCGCCTCTCGGTGTGGACGGCCCGCGCTTGCCGCCGGCTGCCGGCCGCAGCCGAATCATGGCCGCTATCGGCACCGAAACCATCGGCACGCAACGCGACCTCGATGCCGAACGCAGTCATCTCGATGCTGTACTAGATGCGTTGCCGTTCCTGGAAGACCCGGAAATTCAGGGCGGCTGTGAATGGTTGGTGAGTGACCCGGAAGACGCGCTGGCGATGGTGGAAATCCTGCCCGGTTTGCCTGCTGTGGCGGCCGTGGAATGGCCAAAAGGCAAGGCGGTGCGCGTAATGCGCGTCGATGCTGCGCAACTGGGGCTGACGGTAAGCAGTGAACGCGACTGGTTCAGGGTTGGCGGTGAAGCCAAGCTGGACGATGGACTGGTGCTGGCCTTTGAGGCGCTGCTCGCTGCCGCCTTGCAGAAGAGTCGCTTCATTCCGATGGGCAATGGTGTCTATGCCGCGCTGACGCAAAGCCTTAAAGAACGACTCGCCGACCTCGCCGCCGTGATCGAAACCGACAAACGTGGCGCGCGCGTCCCGCAGATTGCCGCCACCTGGCTGGACGACACAGTCGACGGCATGGAAGTGAAGAGGGATAAGGAATTCCGCGCCGCCATCGACCGTCTGCGCGCCGCACAGAACGAAACGCCGAAGCTGCCGAAGAGCCTGCAAGCCGAACTGCGCCCGTATCAGGAAGACGGCTACCAATGGGCGATGCGTCTGGCCGCCGCCGGCCTGGGCGGCTGTCTGGCCGACGACATGGGCCTCGGCAAGACCCTGCAAGCGCTCGCCGTCATGCTGGCGCGCGGCGGCGCCGGCCCGGCGCTGGTCATTGCCCCCACCTCGGTGTGCGGCAACTGGCTGGCCGAAACCCGCCGTTTCGCGCCCAGCCTGAACGCGCAAATCTATGGCGAGAGCGACAGGGAAACACTGGTGACCGAAGCCGGAGCGATGGATGTGGTGATCGTGTCCTACACCCTGGTGTTGCAAGCGAAAGAGCGTTTCGCCGGCCGCGTCTGGCTCACGCTGATCGCCGACGAGGCGCAGGCGATCAAGAACGCCAGCGCAAAGCGCTCTCAAGCCGTGTTCGACCTCGACGCCGATTTCCGTCTGGCGCTGTCCGGCACGCCGGTGGAAAACCGCCTGGCCGAACTTTGGTCGATCATGCGTTTTGCCAACCCCGGCCTGTTGGGCACGCTATCCCGCTTCAACGAACGCTTCGCCACGCCGATTGAACGCAACCGTTCGCGCGAGGCGCAACACCTGCTGCGCCGGCTGATCGCCCCCTTCGTGCTGCGTCGGACCAAGGCGCAAGTGCTGCAGGAACTGCCGCCGCGCACCGAACTGAATCTGTTGATCGAAGCGGATACGCACGAAGCCGCGCATTACGAAGCGCTGCGCCGCCAGGCTCTGGCCGAAGCCGGTCAGGCGCTGGCCAGCGGCGCGCCGGGCGAGGCTCGCTTGAATATCCTTGCCCAGCTCACCCGTTTGCGCCGCGCCGCCTGCGACCCGCGCCTGACCACGCCGGAAATCAAACTGCCCGGCGCCAAGGTGCAGGCCTTCGCCGAACTGGCGGCCGAGCTCGCCGCCAACGGCCACAAGGCGCTGGTATTCAGCCAGTTCGTCGATTTCCTCAGCCTGTTGCGCGCGCCGCTGGATGCCGCCGGCATCGCCTATCAATACCTCGACGGCGCCACCCCGGCGGCGGAGCGCACCAAACGGGTCGCCGCCTTCCAGGCCGGCGAGGGCGATCTGTTCCTGATCAGCCTGAAAGCCGGCGGCTTCGGCCTCAACCTGACCGCCGCCGACTACGTGGTGATCACCGATCCCTGGTGGAACCCCGCCGCCGAAGACCAGGCCATGGGCCGCGCCCACCGCATGGGCCAGTTGCGCCCGGTGACCGTGTACCGTCTGGTCGGCAAAGGCACCATCGAAGAACGCATCGTCGACCTGCACCACGACAAGCGCGCCCTGGCCGAAGGCGTGCTGTCCGGCGAGGAAACCACCGCGTTGCCGTCGACCGATGATTTGATCGCGTTGATGCGGGGGTGAGTGGGCGCATGGGCGGCCGAGCCGGGATTCATCTGCGTTGTGACCCGAATGACGCCGACCGGCGGATGATTTTTTCACCGATCAGGATGTTTACCGGCAGGCATGACTTCGTGACCGATGAAAAAGGGCGTTAACGCGATCCGACAGTCTCATCTGGTGAGAGTGTGAAGCGGCAGTATCCGCCGCATGAAGCGACTTCACACCTATTACGACAACCTGAAAGTTTCACGCACTGCATCGCCCGAAACGATACGCGCGGCCTATCGGCGGCTGTCGCAGATGCATCATCCGGACCGAAATGCCGGCGACCCGGAAGCGGCGCGGATCATGGTGTTGATCAATGTCGCCTATGGCGCGCTGTCCGATCCCGCCCGGCGTGCTCAGCATGATCGCTGGATTGCGCAACAAGAAAGCGTTCTGGAAGACGACCCTCCATCCAGTCCGCGCGAGCCGGTACTTGATCCTCAGCGGTACACACCCAAACCCAGATCAAAGCCCAGAGCACGTCGAAGGTCCGATGAAGTCGGCAACAGTTTTTCCGACGAACTGCGTCGTGTCATCCGTGGCGCTTTCATCTACCACGCCCTGTTTCTGATTGTTGTACCGCTGCTGGCCAGCCTGGCCATGATATGGCCGGCACCGGCAACACTTGTCAGTTCGCCCAACAAGCCAGGCATTCAGCAACAAGCCGGAAAATCCACGCAAATCCCGGCCACAGAAACAACTCGTGCCGGCATGCCCGATCTGACCGGCACCTACCGTCTGATCGAAAGCAACCTGGAACACTACGGCAGACCCAAACCCACGATCAGCAAAGGCAAACTGGTCATCCGGAAACTGCGCGAAGATGCCTACATCGTGCTGGAAGCCAAAACCCTGCGGCAGAGCAAAACCTTCGGTCAGGGGCATGTCTACCGTGTGCAACCCAACCCTGATCAGCCGGACAAGGTCAGAATAAGTCGGAGCACTCAAGATTACGCTACCGGTGACGGCATCCATCTGGAAAAAAACGAGACGGGATTGAATTTCTGGGAAACCACACGCTGGCAGCGAGCGCCGCAAGGCTATTCCGAGAAATATCTGGATCGCGGCATTGCAGAGGCCGAACGCTATTACCAGGTCCGCGTTCAACATGGATTGGAAGAATGATCACAGGGAAGCCAGACAATGCGAAAAATTGACGGCCAACTCACCCACTCCGCCTCCGACCTCGCCAACTTCCTCGATTGCCCGCACCTCACCGCGCTCGACCTGCTGGCGCTGACCCACCCCAAGGCTGCCGTCAGACGCGCACGTCGGCAAGTCGACAAACTCCAGGGCCAGGAAGCCCCGGTGCTCATCGTCTCGATGGCCACCTCCAGCGAAGAAACCCTGCCGCGTGACATCGGCTTTCTGTTCTCCAAAAACCGCCTCAACGGCGCCAACTCGCGCGCCCAATGACTCGCCATCGTCATCGCCAGCCCGGAATTGCGGACGGTGAAATGCAACACGGTGGAACAGATGGCGCTGGTGAATTTGCTGTGCTGGGTGGCGGATGCAGCCAGCGGAAACAGAGCAAGTTGTCAGCAGTTCACTCACAGTATATAAACGTTACGTATATACATCCTGAGAGGGACATGAACATGCAACGTGCCCGTGTTTTTCAATCCGGCAACAGCCAGGCCGTGCGTTTACCCAAGGAATTCCGCCTGGAGGTGGATCAGGTCGAGATTTTTCGGCGTGGCGACGAAATCGTCCTCCGCCCTTGCCCGGAGAGCGCCGTCCATATTTTTGACGCACTGGCTGACCTGCCCGCCGACTTCCTCGCAGAGGGCCGGAATGACACGCCGCCGCAAGAACGGGAGCCGATTTGATGGCCGTGCGTTACCTGCTCGATACCAATACGTGCATCTACATCGCCAAACACAACCCGCCCGCCGTCCGTGAACGCTTTGCTCGCCAAGCCGCCAGCGAACTGGCGATGTCGGTGGTCACCTTTGGCGAACTGGTGTTTGGCGCAGAAAAGAGCCAGTCCAGTGAAAAGGCTCGCGCAACCATTCAACAGCTTCGCTCCCGGATCGAAGTTTGCCCGCTGCCCATTGCCGCAGCCGAGCATTACGGGGAAATCCGCGCAGAACTGCAAAAGACTGGCCAGCCCATCGGCAATAACGATTTGTGGATCGCCGCTCATGCCCGCGCCGAGGACTGGATCGTTGTGACTAATAACAAGCGTGAGTTTGAAAGAGTGCCAGGACTGGTTGTGGAGAATTGGGTGGATGCGTGATTTTGTGGCGAATTCAATGGGGGAATCGGTCGCCCGAAGCCAGATTGCCCACCTGCGGGCCGTTTTCACAATGGCATGACCAAGTTGGTCATATAGAGGAATGAACATGCAACAAGTCCAGATCGCCGAAGCCAAGGCCCATCTTTCCGCCCTGCTGGAAAGAGTAGAAGCCGGCGAGGAAATCGTCATCGCCCGGCGAGGAAAACCGGTGGCGCGCCTCATTCCGGAACCCAGGGCAAGCCGAAGCGCGGCGGACGTGTTTCGTGAGGTCTGGGCGGCGGGCGGACTCGACATCGAAGCGCCGACCGACCTTATCGCAGAGCCCATTGATCTGGACTGAACCATGCGCTATCTGCTGGACACCAACCTGCTCATCGCCCTCAGCAAGGAACGCGCGGGCCTGGCCGACCGCCTGGCTTGCCACGCTGCCAGCGCGATCCTGATTTCCTCGGTAGTGGTTGCGGAAATCGAGTACGGCATCGCCAAGAGTGTTCGCCAGGAACACAACCGCCATGTCTTCGACATCCTGCTCGCCGGTTTCCAAGTAGCCCCCTTCGACGCCGCCGCCGCCCGCCATTACGGCCCCATCCGCGCACAACTCGAACGTCAGGGCAGGATCATCGGAGCCCATGATTTGTTGATCGCCGCCCACGCATTGGCTCTGGATGCCGTCGTGGTCACGGACAACACGGGCGAGTTTTCCCGAGTACAGGGCTTGGTCATCGAGAATTGGCTGGTGTGAAAACCTAGTGCTGCAACGGCAACAGGTTTGAGTACCGGCGCACAACGACACGATTTGTACTATTTGGCTGAGCAACCAACATCGAGGATATGCCATGCAGCCCGTTGAACACCCCGTCGCCACGAATGATTCCACCATCCTTGGAATTCGGGGTTTGCTTGTGCATGCATTGTCTGATGAGGCCAAGGCGTTTTATGAATATCACGGGTTTGCGGCTTCGGCTTCGAGGCCGATGACTTTGGTGATGTCACTGAAAGGGTAATGATGAGATACAAAATCTTGAAAGACGCTTCACTGCGCGAGTCCATGCGCAAGTACAAGGAAAAAGGCGATGAACGTTGGATGCTATTTGACGCATTGCTCAGTTCAAGCACCGATGATGAGTTTGTGGCCAAGGTGCGTGGATTCGAAAAAGTGATGATTTCTAGAAATACTGGAAAACCGTGGCTTGCGACGCCACAAAACTTCTTCAAGTACGTGCTGCGCAACGAACGCATAGCCCAAACATGACCATTTCATCTACGGATACCCTGGTGATCGAATCTACCAGCAGCAAGGTACGCACATTTCTTTATGAGCTTGCCGAAGGTACGTTCCCGCCCTTGAGTTGGCAAGGGGGCGGAAATGGCAATTTGCCCATCTCTGGCCGCTACCTGGCGAGTTGGCGAATCGGCTAGACGTTGATGCCCGTCTTGCTGATGTGATGCGTCGACTTGGTACTCCACGCTTCGACCCGGAAACTAGGAGTGCAAGCACGCAACTTCTCGATGCTCTGGCCGATGCGGTCGTGCGGGAAGAAGTCCCCCATTGGGATGTATTTCTCGGGCAGGTTCGGTCAGCATGGCGTGGTTTTGAACCTACAGTGGGTTCTGCTTTCCCCAAGATGCTCCTCGTCCAAAGAGGAAGCTCAAGACTCATTGCAGAAAGCCCCGATGAGGAACACCCGGTCTACCTTCCTGATTCGGCCAAATCCTTCCTCGCCGCGCTCAAGCACTTCGAGTTGCCGGTCATTGCCATTGAAACTGAGGATGCGAAGCGGCTGGCAGATCGTTTCACTGCCGCATTCCCTGAAAGCGTACTCCGCGCTTCTGCCCTAAAGCCAGTACCGTTGGTGGGGGGCGAGCCTTGGAATGACACGCCTCAAGATCGATTACGCGACAGCACTGAGCTTGAATGGGTGATTCCGGTTCTGCTGACCGTTGCTGCGTTCCACGGATCGCAAGCGCAAGGCACAGCCTCGAAGTCTTTCAGGAAGCAGCTTGAAACGTTTCGTGACGTTCGACTGGATGTCGTGGGCAAAATAGAGACTGGCCTTTTCCGTGGTGAAACGCCTGTTGCACCACCCATGCCCGTACCTGCTTTGTGGCTGAGCGAATCTCAGACATTGCTTCTGAGTGATGGTTGGAGATCGGATATGGCTTCGTTGAGCGAAGCGCTCGCTACTGTGCTGGATCGGGAGGATTTGGAGGTTCCGATCAAACTGATACTCGGCATCACGGGAGGTCATCCAAGGCATCAGGACATCATCCGTGCCTTGGAACAACTCAAACTATCCGAGGGACATTTTCGTGACGTGCAAGAGCATTGGCGGGGCGATCTGGGTCAGATCATTGAAATGTTAGTTCCATTGCTCACGATTTTAATAACCGACGCGAACATCGGTGAACTGGTAGAACTCGACACCGATGATGCGGTGACCGAGTTTCTGGATCGACTCGGTGATGACAGATTCGACGGCAAGAGCCTCGTCCAGATGGCACGCGATTCGACAGACATGTTCGATTTCGGCAGCAAGGCGTTCCTCCTCTTTGGTGATGCCGTTCAGATGTCTGAATGGAATGCTGCGCTATCGCTCCGTAATGAGCGACCCTTGGTGAATAGCGATGCACCCGCGACATTCAAGGCGCACTTCGCAGCCTCCGCACAGGTCTTGAGGAGTTTGCTTGCTGCAATCGTCGCCAGGCGAGCGGATATCGGGTCATTCAAATCACTGTCAGAACAGTTCGAGGCCTTAGTCTGCCCCGAGGCATACCAGTCCGACTATTGGGATGTCAGCTTCAGCCTAGCTCTCTCGGTGAGCATCCCGCTATTGGAACAATGGCAAGCCACATCTGAGGAGATAGCCGCAGTTCGGGAGTCAGCCACCATGGAGGAGTTGATTGATCGCCTAACTGCTTCTGGTGTTGACGTGGGATTCGACCCGATTGAGGCATCCCGCGATAATCGGGAGAAGCTTCGACGCGCTCTATTGCGCCTGCAACAAATCGGACTCGCCTGGGCGCTGGAAAGTGGTTAACAGTGCTCTCGTGTTCCCTGACAACAAGACTGATGACGGAAAGGGCTGCGACTTCGTGGTTGCGCTGCAGAATTGCACTTATTACATCGAAGTGAAATCGAGTGAGAGCGACCAGGAAAGCTTCTCCTTAGGTTCATCGGAGATCCGTTTGGCGATGGGGTTGGCCAAGAAATCACGAAGTCGGCGCAAAGAGACCTTCTTGGTGCTGCGCGTTACTAATGCGCTCACAGCGGCCCCCTCGTTCCAATTGCTGCCAAATCCGTATGATCAAAAGTTCCAGTCGCTTTTCGTGATCGAGGAGGCTGATGCTCGTGTCAGGTATCGGCGGTCACCATCACCTCACCAACCGGCAAGAATTGAGATATAGAGCGGAATCGCGAGGTGGTGTATGCAGCATGATGCTCTTGCTTCCCTTGGAATTTGCAAGGTCGGCATGAATCAAATTTTCATTGATGCCTGCTATATGACATGCAGGAATAGGCCATGAGTTACCACGAAAGAATTACGCTGGAACCGGGTAAGAGAGCCGGAAAACCCTGCATTCGCGGCCTGCGCATCACGGTGTATGACGTCCTGGAAATGCTGGCGAACGGCATGTCTAGTGAGGAAATCATCGCTGACTTTCCTGAACTGGATTTGGCAGATATTCGCGCTTGTCTCGCCTTTGCTGCGGACCGTGAACACCGTCTTGCCGTGGTACATGCATGAAAGTGCAGTTCGACAAATATCTTTCTCTGCGTATGCACTCCATATGGAATGTGGGCTTGAAGAATCAATGTAAGGAGAGCCTCCATGCAAACTATTAAATTTGATGCAGTTGTTCAGGCGAAATCCATCCCCTTGCCGGAGCCGGTGACACTTGCCATGGGTCAGGCTGTCCGTGTGGTTGTGATGTTTGAAGACGTGCAAGCGCAGACGCCCCCTGCCCACAGGGAAGATGCCATTTCCCGGCTGGCTGCCAATCCGCTGGTCAAGGCTGATTTTGTGCCGTTGTCGCGAGATGAAGCGCATGAGCGATAACGCCTTCGTCGATTCCAATTCACCGCCGATGCGTTTCGTAATATCTACACCGACTGACAAGGAGTAATCCCATGACGCAAATGCAAATCGCCGAGCTTCCACTCGCAGAAAAAATTGAACTGATGGAGTCGCTTTGGGAATCCATCTGCCATGAATCCTCTGTCACACAAGCCATACCCGATTGGCACCAAGCGGTTTTGGCGGACCGGGTAGCTCGCCTCGATAGCGGTGAAGAACCTGTCTCCTCCTGGGAGGATGCCAAAACCCGCATTCGGGACCAGGCCGGAAAACTGTGATGCAGGTTCGTATTTCACGCTCGGCGGAAGGTGATTTGCTGGATGGGTTTTCCTTCTACGAGCGACAGCAGACAGGTATAGGCAGTTATTTTCTGGATAGCCTGTATGCGGACATTGACTCGCTGATGCTTTACGGCGGCATGCATCCGAAACCTCATGGTCGTTTGCATAGAGCCTTGGCCAAGCGTTTTCCATTCGCGATCTACTATGACCTGCTGGAAGAAACGGTGACTGTGGTCGCCGTTCTGGATTGTCGGCAAAACCCGGCGTCAATCGTCAAACGACTCCGTCAGTACTGACCTTGCGCAACCAATTTATGAGCTTCCTCACCCTCCGCGAACACGAAACCTTCGCCATCGTCGATGCCTTTAGCGCCGATGGCAGGAAATCGATCACGCATGACCAAGCGGACGCGCTGGACATGTTGTCCAAGCGCCTGGCATCGGCAAAAGGCGGGCTGTTCACCCACGCTAACCGCACCACATTGAAGGCGCGGCAGTATGTCGGCATGGTTTCAACTCCGGGGGGAGGCCATAGAGGTCATCCCGAAGACCGGTGGGCTGAACGACCTGGGGCGTTGTTGACCGGCTTGCAGGCAACCTTGAATGCGTTTCAGCCGGAACGGTTTCAGTTCGAGTTTGACGAGTTCACCGTCGATACGCCGCTCAACCGGGTGCTGGAGACCGGCACATCCATGTCGCCAGCGTCGATCTGCTCGACCAGGAATCACACGCCCTGTTTCAGGCTCGCCTCGATGAAGCCATCCAGGTCGCCGTCCAGCACGCCCTGGGTGTTGCCGACTTCGTAGTTGGTGCGCAGATCCTTGATGCGTGACTGGTCGAGCACGTAGCTGCGGATCTGGTGGCCCCAGCCGATGTCGCTCTTGGTGTCTTCCAGTTTTTGCTGTTCGGCCTGGCGCTTGCGGAGTTCGGCTTCGTACAGGCGGGCTTTCAGCATCGACATGGCTTCGGCGCGGTTCTTGTGCTGCGAGCGGTCGTTCTGGCATTGCACGACGATATTGGTCGGTACGTGCGTGATGCGCACCGCCGAGTCGGTCTTGTTGATGTGCTGGCCGCCGGCGCCGGAGGCGCGATAGGTGTCGATGCGCAGGTCGGCCGGGTTGATCTCGATTTCGATCGAGTCGTCGATTTCCGGATAGACGAATACGCTGGCGAACGAGGTATGCCGGCGCGCGTTGGAGTCGTAGGGCGATTTGCGCACCAGGCGGTGCACGCCGGTTTCGGTGCGCATGTAGCCGTAGGCGTAATCGCCGCTGAATTTGAGCGCGGCCGATTTGAGGCCGGCGACTTCGCCCTCGGATTCTTCCAGCACTTCGACCTTGTAGCCGCGCCGCTCGCCGTAGCGCACATACATGCGCGCCAGCATGCCGGCCCAGTCCTGCGCCTCGGTGCCGCCGGAGCCGGACTGGATGTCGATGAAGCAGTTGGCGGCGTCCAGTTCGCCGGAGAACATGCGGCGGAATTCGAGTTCGCCGACTTTCTTTGCGAGCTCGCCGACGTCGGCTTCGACCGATTCCAGCGTCTCGTCGTCGTCTTCCATACGTGCCAGTTCGAACAACTCGCTGGCGTCGGCCAGGCCGCCGCCGATCTGGTCCAGGTTCAGTACGACGCCTTCCAGAGCCTTGCGCTCGCGGCCTAGCTCCTGCGCGCGCTTGGCGTCGTCCCAGATTTTCGGGTCTTCCAGCAGGCCGGCAACTTCGGCCAGGCGATCATGTTTGCCAGGGTAGTCAAAGATACCCCCGAAGTTCTTCGGTGCGGCGCGCCAGGTCGGTCAGGGTGGTGTCGATGAGATTGAGGCGTTCTGCTTCCATGATGGGTCTCTGCGTGATTCGGAAAGCCGGCGATTATCCTTGAATCTGGCTGTCAGAGGATTTCCTCGCTTGAAGCGGATGGTTGTGCATGATTGTCGATCGGCTGTAGTTCCGAGTGGACTGTCGCAATCGGCGAGGCCGCCGGTCTGGTCGGGTGAAGGTTTTTTGTCTGAACAGGTCTGGGCAAACCGCATATAATCCGCCCGCTTCAGAACGCTTCAAGCGTCAAGGAATTAACGCTAACTTGTTGATTATTTGATGTTTAGTGCGTGCCAAGTGGCGGGTGGGCGAAGCTTGGATGTGTTCTCGCCCTGACCATAAATCTTCTTCCATCATCGCGGCTAATGCGGATTCTAATCAGCAACGACGACGGCTACTTTGCGCCAGGGCTGGCCGTTCTTGCCGCAACGCTCAAGAATCGAAACCATGAAGTTACCGTGGTCGCGCCTGAACGCGATCGCAGCGGTGCCAGCAACTCGCTGACGCTCGATCGGCCGTTGATGGTTCGCCAGACGCCTGGCGGCTTTCATTACGTCAACGGTACGCCTACCGATTGTGTCCATCTCGCCGTTACCGGTCTGCTGCCGACGCTTCCGGATATGGTCATTTCCGGCATCAATCACGGCGCCAACATGGGTGACGATACCGTCTATTCCGGTACGGTGGCGGCGGCAACCGAGGGCTTTCTGCTGGGTATTCCGTCCATTGCCGTGTCTTTGGCAAACCTTCAATCCGAGAATTTCCAGGCGGCGGCGGATTATGTCGCGAGTCTGGTGCAGCGCTTCGCCGAGCAGCCTTTTCCCGAGCATGTGTTGCTCAACGTGAACGTGCCGGATTTGCCCCAGGGCCGGATTGCCGGTGTTGAAGTCACCCGGCTGGGTCGCCGTCACAAGGCGCAGGACACAGTCAAAACGGTGAATCCGCGCAATCAGACCATGTATTGGGTAGGCGCCGCCGGGGCTGCGCAGGATGCCGGGCCGGGAACGGATTTTCATGCGGTGGCGCAGGGCAAAATTTCGGTGACGCCGCTGCAACTGGATCTGACCCGTTATGTGCAAATGGGTTTGCTTGAGGACTGGTTGTCGCGATGAGCGTCAGCGGTATCGGCATGACCTCTCAACGCGCACGCTCGCGCATGCTGGAGCGGCTGAAGGAGCAAGGCATCAGGGATCCCATTGTTCTGGCGGCAATCAATGCGGTTCCACGGCATCCGTTTCTGGAAGAGAGCATCCAGCAGCGCGCCTACGACGACACCCCCCTGCCGATTGGCCAGGGCCAGACCATTTCAAGTCCGTACACCGTTGCACGCAGTTGCGAGCTGGTGTTTCGCGGCCATACGCTTGAACGTGTGCTGGAGATTGGCGGTGGTTGTGGTTATCAGGCTGCCGTGTTGTCGAAGTTGGCCAGGGAGGTGCTCAGTCTTGAGCGAATCGCAAAACTGGTCGGTCGTGCGCGGCTGACACTGCGCGAACTGCGCATCAACAACGTGCTGATGAAGAACGTCGATGGCACGCTGGGCTACAAGGCGGCGGCGCCTTTTGACGCCATCGTGGTGGCGGCCGTCATGCCGTATATCCCGGAGGAGTTGAAGCAGCAACTCAAGCCGGGCGGGCGCCTGATCGCCCCGGTTGGGGCGGGTGATTCGCAGCGCTTGATCGTGGTCGAAGCGGAGCCGGATGGCGGTTTCAAGGAAAGCGAGTTGGAGGCGGTCAAGTTTGTGCCGCTCCTCTCCGGAGTGATTTGAGCTTTATTCCAATGTGGCTGTTGCTGTTGGCGGCACTCTGGCTTGCGGGGTGTGCAAGCACGCAGACCCCGGCTCCGGTGTATGAACAGGGTTATGCGAACCGGCCTTTCCTTCCCGCGCCGGCAGGTATGTACCGAATCCTGAGGGGCGATACGTTGTACAAGATCGCGTTCGAGCAAGGTCTTGACTATCGTGATCTGGCCGCCTGGAACGACCTGCAAGACCCGGCCCTGATTCGAAGCGGCGATCTGTTGCGGCTGACTCCGCCCAGGGCCAGGGTGGTAACCACGCCTCTGGCGAGCAGGCCGGGCGTGACGGTCCGCGCCATCAAGCCGGAAGTCGCCACCCCGCTTCCGCCTCCCGATGACGCCCCGCCGGAAGTCTGGGCCTGGCCCGGTCAGGGGCCGCTGCTGGCGCGCTTTGGCGAGCGGCTCAACAAGGGGATCGATATCGGCGGCACGCGCGGCCTGGCGGTTCAGGCGGCGGCTTCCGGCAAGGTGGTGTATGCGGGCTCAAGCTTGCGGGGGTATGGAAAACTCATCATCATCCGGCACGGCAAGACGATGCTTTCGGCCTACGCTCACAATGCCCGTATTCTGGTGGCTGAAGGCCAGAATGTGGTACGAGGTCAGTCAATCGCTGAAATGGGCGATACCGATGCGGATAGAGTCAAGTTGCATTTCGAGATTCGCGAGTTTGGCAAACCTGTGGATCCGCTGAATTACCTGCCGAAACCGAGCTGAGGTAGAGAATGCGGGAAGATAATGATCTGGAGTCGGTTGATCCGGAGTCGGACCCGGCCGCAGAGATTGAACTCGACGCGGAAATCGTGCCTGACGCGCCGCGTGCAGATGCCGAGCTGGAGTTCGACGAGGTTCCCGATGTTACGCAGCTCTATCTCAATGAAATTGGCCGCGAGGGATTGCTGACTCAGCCGGAAGAGCGCGCGCTTGCCAGCCGGGTGCGGGCGGGAGATTTCGAAGCGCGCCAGAAGATGATCGAACACAACTTGCGATTGGTGGTGAATATCGCCAAGCACTACCTCAATCGAGGGCTGTCGCTGCTTGATCTGATCGAGGAAGGCAACCTGGGCTTGATGCACGCACTCGATAAATTCGAGCCTGAACGCGGTTTCCGATTCTCCACTTATGCAACCTGGTGGATACGCCAGAACATCGAGCGGGCGATCATGAACCAGTCTCGTACCATTCGCCTGCCGGTGCATGTCATCAAGGAACTGAATATTTTCCTGCGCGCTCAGCGCCATCTCGAAATGCATGGTGTGCCGGATGCCGGCCCGGAAGAAATCGCCCATCTGACCGGTAAACCGGTGGAAGACGTTCGACGCCTGCTTGCACTGAATGATCGCGTAGCTTCGCTGGATGCGCCGCTCGATATCGACCCGACCTTGTCGATCGGCGAGGCGATTGCCGATGAGCATTCCGAGCGGCCGGAAGACATGCTGCAGATGGCCGAGCTGGAGCAATACGTGCATAGCTGGCTGGCGGAACTCGGCGACAAGCACCGCTGGGTGATCGAGCGCCGGTTCGGGTTCAATGACGAAGAAGCGGCGACGCTGGAAGAATTGGCGAAACACCTGGGCGTCACACGTGAACGTGTGCGCCAGATTCAACTGGAGGCGTTGCAGATTTTGCGCCGCATTCTGCGTCGGAGCGGTATGTCGAAAGAGGGGCTGATATGAGCCCCAAACTCGATTGGAGCCTGATTGATACGGTTCTGCTCGATATGGATGGAACCCTGCTCGACCTGCATTTCGACAACCATTTCTGGCAGGTCCATGTGCCGCAAAAATTCGCCGAACGGCACGGCATGCCGCACGCCGAGGCTCATGCCGAGTGCTTTCGGCGGTTTGACGCGAAAGCCGGAACACTGGACTGGTACTGCGTCGATTTCTGGACGCAACAACTCGAACTCGACATCGTGCAACTGAAGCAGGAACTGTCGCACCTGATTGCGGTGCATCCGGATGTCGTCGAGTTTCTTGCCGCATTGAAAACGGCTGGCAAGCGTGTCGTTCTGGTCACCAACGCACATCGCAAAAGTCTGAATCTGAAGATGGATCGCACCGGCCTGGCGGTGCATTTCGATGCCATGCATGTGTCGCATGAATACGGCATCGCCAAGGAAGACCCAGCCTTCTGGGCGGCATTGCGACGGAGCGAGCCTTTCGATCCGGAACGCACGCTGCTGGTCGATGACAGCCTGCCGGTGCTGCGCTCGGCGCGCGAATACGGCATTGCCCACTTGCTGGCTGTGCTGCAACCCGATACCCGCCAGCCGGAAAAGGACGTGGCCGACTTCGCCGCGATTCGCCGCTTTGGCGAGATCACGCCCGCTTCAATGCCTGCAAGCAGACCGTGACAGTTGTTCTGAACAAGTCCGACCTTGAAACGCTGCGCCGCGTATATCTGTTCTCCGGTCTGGATGATGACGAGTATCTGGAGGCCATCGCGCATGCTTCCACGTTGAACCTGACGCCGGGCCAGCATCTGTTCAGCCAGGGCGACCAGGCCGAGGCGTTCTACTGGGTGGCGGAAGGCGTGGTTCGGTTGTTCCGTGCTTCACCGCAAGGCGACGAAAAAGTCATTGACCTGATTGGCCCGAATCGCTTTTTTGCCGAGGCCGTGTTGTTCATGGGCAGCCGTTACCCGGTCAATGCATCAGCCCAGAGCCAGGCCAGATTGATCGCATTCGATGGCCGCAGTTTTCGCGAGTGGCTGGCGCAGGACGCCAATCGTTGTTTCCGCTTGCTTGCCGCGATGAGCGCGCGCATGCACAAACTGGTCAACGAGATCGACCGCCTGACGCTGATGAAGGGCGCCGATCGACTGCTGCAATATTTGCTCGACCACTCCGATCCGGATGAAACAGGCCGCCACAAGGTCGAACTGGAAGCGCCGAAACAAGTGATCGCCTCTCGCATCGGCGTCAAACCGGAAACCTTTTCACGCCTGCTGCACAAACTGACCGACATCGGTTGCGTGGAAGTGGACGGCGATACGCTCTACATCCGCGACGCGGAAGCGATGCGGCAGACCCGCATCGAGTAAGCCGGTTCAGGTTTCCAGGATCAACGCCGCCGCCACGCGCCGGCCTTCCGCCGCAAGAATGTTGTAGGTCCGGCACGCCGCCGGAGTGTCCATGACTTCTACCCCGATGTTTGCCTTGATCAGACCGGCATACAGGGCCTGCGAGGGGAAACGCAATCTGGCGCCGCTGCCGAGCAGAATGATTTCCGGCGCGCGCATGGCCAGCAGATCGAAATGTTCCGGCGCGAGTTGATCCAGATTGCTCGCCCAGTTGCGGACGATTTCGTCGGGCAGCACGATCAGGCTCGATTCGTGGCGCTCGCCGTTGACCAGGATGTGATCCTTGCCGTAACCGGAAATCAGATAAGTATTGGCGCTTCGCGATAAATGCAGCTTCATGGCGGTGTGATGGCTGGATGAATGTTCGGATGCGGCGCGGAACGGGCAGCCGCGTGGTGCATCGGATTGCCCGTGGATTGGGCACTCGGGTAACATTACACGCTTTTCCGAAGCCCTACTTTACAAAGCCCCGCGATGGACGAGTTCCCTAGAATCACACGACTGCCGCCTTACGTCTTCAACATCACCGGCGAACTGAAAATGGCCGCCCGGCGGCGGGGCGAAGACATCATCGACTTCGGCATGGGCAATCCGGATCAGCCTACACCGCCGCATATCGTCGAGAAAATGATCGAAACCGCCCGCCGTGGCGATACCCATCGATATTCCGTATCGAAGGGTATTCCGCGTCTGCGCAAGGCGATCTGCAACTGGTACAAGGCGCGTTACGACGTGGACTTCGACCCGGAAAAGGAAGCCATCGCCACCATCGGCTCGAAGGAGGGTATCGCCCACCTCGCACTGGCGACGCTGGATCGCGGCGATATCGTGCTGGTGCCGAATCCGAGTTATCCGATTCATATCTACGGGCCGGTCATCGCCGGCGCCGACATCCGCCATCTGCCGATGACGCCGGGCGTCAATTTCTTCGAGGAAATGGAGAAGGCGATCAAGGATTTCTGGCCGCGCCCGAAGATGCTGATCCTCAACTTCCCGAGCAACCCGACCACGCAATGCGTGGAACTCGAGTTCTTCGAGAAGGTGGTCGCGATGGCGAAGGAATACGGTATTTTTGTGGTTCACGACATCGCTTATGCCGACATCGTGTTCGACGGCTACAAAGCGCCCTCGATCATGCAGGTGCCGGGCGCCAAGGATGTGGCGGTGGAGTTTTTCACGCTGTCGAAGAGCTACAACATGCCCGGCTGGCGGGTTGGCTTCATGGTCGGCAACGCCAAACTGTGCGCTGCGCTGGCACGGATCAAGAGCTATCACGACTACGGCACCTTCACGCCGATCCAGGTCGCCGCGATCACCGCGCTGGAAGGCCCTCAGGACTGCGTCGAGGATATCCGCCTGATGTATCAGAAGCGGCGCGATGCCCTGGTCAAAGGCCTCAACGAAGTCGGCTGGCATGTGCAGGCGCCGAAGGCGACCATGTTCCTGTGGACGCCGATTCCGGAACCCTATGCGCACATGAAGTCTCTGGAGTTCTCCAAAAAAGTGCTGGCCGAAGCCAAGGTGGCGGTCAGCCCCGGCGTCGGATTCGGCGACTATGGCGACGATCATGTGCGTTTCGCGCTGATCGAAAACGAAATGCGTACCCGTCAGGCCATCCGCGGCCTGCGTGACATGTTCAAGAAAGATGGATTGCTGAAATGAAACCAATCAATGTAGGCCTGCTCGGCATCGGCACCGTCGGTGGCGGCACCTGGACCGTTCTGACGCGCAATCAGGAAGAAATTACCCGCCGCGCCGGACGCCCGATCCGCATCACCGCCGTCGCGGACCGCAATCTCGAACTCGCGCGCACGCTGACCGACGGCCAGGTCAAACTGACCGATGACGCCTTCAGCCTGGTGAAAGATCCGGACATCGACATCATCATCGAACTCATCGGCGGCTACACCACGGCCAGGGAACTGGTGCTGCAAGCCATTGAGAACGGCAAGCATGTGGTCACCGCCAACAAGGCGCTGCTCGCCGTGCATGGCAATGAAATCTTTGCCGCCGCGCAGAAGAAGGGCGTCATGGTCGCCTTCGAAGCCGCCGTCGCCGGCGGCATCCCGATCATCAAGGCGCTGCGCGAAGGCCTCTCCGCCAACCGCATCCAGTGGATTGCCGGCATCATCAACGGCACCACCAACTTCATCCTGTCCGAGATGCGCGACAAGGGGCTCTCGTTCAACGCCGTATTGAATGAAGCACAGAAACTCGGTTATGCCGAAGCCGACCCCACCTTCGACATCGAAGGTATCGACGCCGCGCACAAGGCCACGCTGATGGCCTCCATCGCCTTCGGCATTCCGATCCAGTTCGACAAGGCGCACATCGAGGGCATCTCCAAACTCGACGCCGTCGACATCAAATATGCCGAGCAGTTGGGCTACCGCATCAAGCTGCTCGGTATCGCCAAGCGTCAGGAGAAAGGCGTCGAACTGCGCGTGCATCCGACCCTGATCCCTGAAAAGCGCCTGATCGCCAACGTCGAGGGCGCCATGAACGCTGTCCTGGTCTGGGGCGACGCCGTCGGCGCCACGCTCTACTACGGCAAGGGCGCCGGCGCCGAACCGACCGCCAGCGCGGTGATCGCCGATCTGGTCGATGTCACCCGCCTGCATACTGCCGACCCGCAACACCGCGTGCCGCACCTGGCCTTCCAGCCCGGCCAGATGTCGGACCTGCCCATCCTGCCGATGAGCGCCGTCGAGACCGCCTACTACCTGCGCCTGCGCGCGCTCGACAAACCCGGTGTGCTTGCCGACGTGACCCGCATCCTGGCCGACCTGAACATCTCCATCGACGCGATGATGCAAAAGGAACCCGAGGAAGGCGAAGACCGTACCGACGTGGTCATCCTCACCCATGTCGCGCGTGAATGCGACGTCGATGCCGCCATCACCAAAATCGAAGCGCTCGACAGCATCACCGGCAAGGTCACCCGGATACGCATGGAAGAGTTGAAGGGCTGAGTTATTTTGCTCGTGGCTTTGAGGGAATCGAAATGAACGATATCCGACAGCAAGCCAAGGCGCTCTACAACGCGCTGGATATGGACAAACCCATCGCCTTCGATCAGCAAGGACTGGTTCCCCATGCGTTGCCGGAAATGTTTTATGTGCCGGGCATACATGGCGATGGCGGCGGCGATCCGGTGCAAGAACTGGCTGACCAGATCGATTGGTCCGAGGCGGCGGGGGCCTATCTTTTTTCCGGCAACCGTGGCACGGGAAAGACCACCGAACTGTTGCGGCTGGCCAAGTTGTTGAAAACCCAGGGTTGTGAGGTTTTCTACGCCGACATGTCGGAATTCCTGAATCTGACCGTGCGCCTGGAGATTTCCGATTTCCTGGTCTCGGTCATGGGCGCGCTGTCGGAGAAGATCAAGGCGCGTTTCAACGACAAATCTCCCGGAGATCGCGGCTATCTGGAACGCGTCCGCGATTTCCTGCAAACAGAGGTCAACCTGGGCGAGGTCACCCTGCCCGCCGGAGGCGTGGAGTTGCAACTTGCCCTGCGCGACGACCCGGGCTTCAAGATGCTGCTCCAGAAAAACACCCGCGGCCATGTCGCCCAATTGGCCAAGCAGGCCAAGGATTTCGCGCTGGAGGCCGTCCAATTTATCCGCCAGGAACGACGCAATCCCGACCTCAAAGTAGTGCTCATCGTCGATTCCGTGGAACGGCTGCGCGGTGTCGGCAACAGCGAGGATATCAACGAGGTCTTCAAGAGCGCCGAAACGGTTTTTTCCAGCCATGCGGACAAACTGCGCTTTTCCGGTCTGTCCGTCGTGTACACCGTGCCGCCCTATCTGAGTGCCTTGGCGGGTGGGCTGGGCGCGCAATATGCGGGAGGTCGCGTCTACATCCTGCCCAGCATGCACATCTACCAGTGTTGCCCTGAACCAGACCAGCCACCGGTGTGCTCGGAGCAGGGCCTCTCGGCGATGCGGAATATCCTGGGAAAACGATTCCAGGACTGGGAAAAATTCCTGAGCAGGGAACAGGTGGATCGCCTGGCACTTTCCTCGGGGGGAGACCTGCGGGATTTCTTCCGCATGGTGCGCCAGGTCTGCCTGAAGCTGCCCTACATCGCGGATGGCAAGGCGGACGAGGCCACCTTGGCCCAGGCCGAGGACGCGGTGCGCAACGACATGTTGCCGATCGCTGAGGATGACCAGCAAAGATTGGCCCATATCGCCCGCACGCACGACCCGAAATTGGCCAATCTGGACGAACTGCCCATCGTCGCCCGTCTGTTGCAAGGCAAATACATGCTCAATTACCGCAACGGCCAGGACTGGTACGACGTCCACCCCTTGCTGCGAGGCAAGTTGAGCCCCCTGGCCGGTGCCATCGCCAACGCTTGAGGCGATCTGGGCGGAACTCCGTCTGCATGTGCAGTGGGCGGAAGGGTTCGCCCCGATCTTTCTTTTTGCCGGCCATCCCTATCCGGTGGATACCGTGTTCATCCGGCTGGAAGATGCTCTGCGTTTGTCCAGCATTCGCCCCTTGCGTCTGGCGCCCGCCAGTCCTGACGAAGCCATGGGCCTGGTGGATGCCATCCTTGCCCAGCGCCCGGTCGGCGACAACGCCAGGCCGCCCATCTGGGTGGAACTCTGGCGCCATGGCACTGATCCGGACTGGCGCGAAAAACGCCATGAACTCCTGATCCGCTTGAACGAGCGGCGATACCGGCTCGAACAGGAGGTTCGCCGCCCGTTGATCCTTGTCCTGCCCGACCAGGACAAGGCGGTGCTGCCAGGCATCGCTCCCGATTTGTGGGCGGTTCGTGTCGCCACCTACAGTTTGCCCTCGCCTGCTCCGGACTCGCGTGAGTACAAGATCACTGAGGTGGGCAGGTTGGAAGTGCCGATCCAGATCAGCGTTGCAACTCCCTCCGAAGCGGAATGGGCGCGGCAATACCAGGCATCCCGAGATCCCGGCAGGATTTCCGTGCAAGACGGCCTGGCCGCCGTTGAAGCGGCCATGGCGCGGGGGGCCATCCAGGAGGCAGCGCGAATTGCCGAGCAGACATTAGGGGTCGCCCGGCAAGCTCTGCTTCCGGGCAAGACGGATGAATCGAATGCCAGACGAGCCCTATCCGCCGTTTTGGATGCGCTTGGCAATGTCAAACGCGACCTGGGCGACCTGGAAGCGGCGCGGTCGGCCTACGCGGAAAGCCTGGACCTAGGCAGGCAACTTCGCACCGCGCTGGGCGACACGCCGCAGGCGCTGCGCGACCTGTCGGTTTCCCTGAACGAGGTGGGCGAGGTCTCCCGCGACCTAGGCGACTTGGCAGCGGCGCGCTCGGCCTACGCAGAAAGCCTGGACCTGAGCCGACAACTGCGCGCGGCGCTGGGCGACACGCCGCAGGTGCTGCGCGATCTGTCGATTGGCCTGGACAACGTGGGCGGGGTCTCCCACGACCTGGGCGACCTTGAAGCGGCGCGCTCGGCCTACGCGGAAAGCCTGGACCTGCGCCAACAACTGCGTGCAGCTTTGGGCGACACGCCTCAGGCGCTGCGCGACCTGTCGGTTTCCTTGAACAATGTGGGCCGTGTCGCCAGCGCCCTGGGCGACCTGGAAGCTGCGCGATCGGCTTACACGGAGTGCCTGGACCTGTGCCGGCAACTGCGCGCGGCGCTGGGCGACACGCCGCAGGTGCTGCGCGATCTGTCGATTGGCCTGGACAACGTGGGCGGGGTCTCCCGCGACCTGGGCGACCTTGAAGCGGCGCGCTCGGCCTACGCGGAAAGCCTGGACCTGCGCCAACAACTGCGTGCGGCCTTGGGCAACACGCCTCAGGCGCTGCGCGACCTATCGATTTCCCTGAACAACGTCGGCGAGGTCTCCGGCGACCTGGGCGACCTGGCAGCAGCGCGCTTGGCCTACGCGGAAAGCCTGGACCTGAGCCGGCAACTGCGTACCGTCTTGGGCGATTCGCCGCAGGCGCTGCGCGACCTGTCGATTTCGCTGGACAACGTGGGCCAGGTCTCCCGCGACCTGGGCGACCTGGAAGCGGCGCGAACAGCAAACGGCGAAAGCCTGGCCTTGTTCCGGCAACTGCGCGCCGCGCTGGGCGACACGCCGCAGGCGCTGCGCGACCTGTCGGTTTCCCTAGACAACGTCGGCCAGGTCTCGCGCGACTTGGGCGACATGGAAGCGGCGCGGTCCGTCTACGCGGAAAGCCTGGACCTGCGCCGGCAACTGCGCGCTGCGCTGGGCGACACGCCGCAGGTGCTGCGCGACCTGTCGGTTTCCCTGAACAACGTGGGCCAGGTCTCCGGCGACCTGGGCGACCTGGAAGCGGCGCGCTCGGTCTACGCGGAAAGCCTGGACCTGCGCCGACAACTGCGCGCCGCGCTGGGTGACGCGCCACAGGCGCTGCGCGACCTGTCGGTTTCCCTGGAAAGGGTAGGCCAGGTCTCCCGCGACTTGGGCGATCTGGCAGCCGCGCGCGCGGCCTACGCGGAAAGCCTGGCCTTGCGCCGGCAACTGCGCGCGGCACTAGGCGACACACCACAGGCGCTGGAAGTCCTGGCGCAATCGCTTGGCCTGTACGGCCAGCTGCAACGTGCCCTGCAAGACCCCACCGCCGCGCGTGCCGCTTTCCAGGAAGGCGGCGATCTGGCCGCGCGTCTGGTAGCCTTGCAACCCGACCACCCTGGTTACCGCAATCTGCAAGCTCAACTCCAGGTTGACCTGGACACACTGAATCAATCCGACAGCAACCCGACCTGACCATGCGTTATCTCTCCACTCGCGGCCAAGCGCCCAAGCAATCTTTCCTGCAAATCCTCCTTGGCGGCCTCGCGCCCGACGGCGGCCTGTATCTGCCGGAAACCTATCCACAGTTTTCCGCCGCCGAACTCGAATTCATGCGCGGCATGGATTACCGGCAACTGGCCTTCGCCATCCTGTCCCGCCTGGCCGACGACATCGAGCCAAATGATCTGAAAGCATTGGTGGATAAAACCTATACCACCGAGGCATACAGCCACGGCCGGATGGATTCTGATTTCAGCCAGATCGCACCGGTGCGCAAACTGGAGGGCGACAACGACAGCGGCCTCTACATCCTGGAACTGTCCAACGGCCCGACGCTGGCGTTCAAGGACATGGCCATGCAGTTGCTCGGCAATCTGTTCGAGTACGCGCTCGACCAGGCCGGGCAGGACATCAACATTCTCGGCGCGACCTCGGGCGATACCGGTTCGGCGGCGGAATACGCGATGTGCGGCAAGCACAACGTGCGCGTGTTCATGCTGTCGCCGGAACATGGCATGACCCGCTTCCAGCAGGCGCAGATGTATTCGCTGCAAGACGCCAACATCTTCAACATCGCGGTGCGTGGTGTGTTCGACGAGTGCCAGGACATCGTCAAGGCTGTGTCCAACGACCATGCCTTCAAGGCGAAATATCGCATCGGCGCGGTGAATTCGATCAACTGGGCGCGGGTCGCGGCGCAGATCATCTATTACTTCAAGGCCTACTTCGCGGTAACCGGCGATAGCGGGCAGAAGGTCGATTTTTCTGTGCCTTCCGGCAACTTCGGCAATGTCTGCGCCGGCCACATCGCGCGCATGATGGGCCTGCCGATCGGCAAACTGATCGTAGCCACCAACGAAAACGATGTGCTCGACGAGTTCTTCCGCACGGGCGTCTATCGCCCGCGCACTTCGGCGCAAACGCTGCATACCTCCAGCCCGTCGATGGATATCTCCAAGGCCTCCAACTTCGAACGTTTCATATTCGATCTGGTCGGCCGCGACGGTGAGCGCGTCGCCGAATTGTGGCGTGCGGTGGATACCGGCGAGGCTTTCGATCTGAACGCGGCCGGCCTGAAGGCCAAGGTCGCCGAATTCGGCTTTGTGTCCGGTTCCAGCAGCCACGCCGACCGCCTGGCGACGATCCGCATGGCATGGGAAAAGTATGGCGTCATGATCGACACCCACACCGCTGATGGTTTGAAGGTAGGGCTGGAACATCGCACCGCCGGCATTCCGCTGGTCTGCCTGGAAACCGCTTTGCCGGCCAAGTTCGAGGACAGCATCGTCGAGGCGCTGGGGCGCAAGCCGGAACGCCCGGCCGGCCTGGAGAACATCGAGGCGCTGCCGCAACGGGTCGAGGTCATGAATCCCGATGCTGCGGTGATCCAGGCCTTCATCGCTGACCACGCCAACGATTGACGCCATGATCCGGCTGGGGCGGATTGCCGCCATCCTTCTGCTGATTTGGCTGGGCTTGGCGTCCGGGCTGGGGCATGCCTTCTTGTGGTCCGGCAAGCCGGCGGCGAGTGCGGAGATCCGGGTCGATCAGTTGCCGCCGGAGGCGCGCCAGACTCTGATTCTGATCAAGCGCGGCGGCCCGTTTCCGTATTCGCGGGACGGCATTCCGTTCGGCAACCGCGAGGGCTTGCTGCCGCCGCAACAGCGCAATTACTACCGCGAGTACACCGTGCCGACGCCGGGTTTGAACCATCGCGGTGCGCGTCGAATCATCGCCGGCAGGACGGGGGAATACTGGTACACCGCCGATCACTATCGTTCCTTCAAACGTATTCGGGAGACCTCGGGTGGAGCGCGCTGAAATGAACGGGTTGTCCGAAATCGAATACGCCGTTGCCGAGGTGCTGCAACGGCCGGATCTGAACGGCATCTTCCGCGTTTCGCATTCCGGCTTCGGCTTCCAGCCGGTGCTGGACGGGCGCGCGTTGAGCGACAAGCAGGCCTTGCTGGCGGGTATCGCCGGCGCGCTGGATTTCCCGGACTATTTCGGTGAAAACTGGGATGCGCTGGAAGAATGCCTGCGCGACATGAGTTGGCGAAGTGGCCAAATCTCGCTCCTGATCGAACATGCCGATGCCATTCCGGCCGCGCTGCTCGCCACGTTTCTGGAAATTGTCGGCCAACTGGCCGAACAATGGGCTTGCGAGGGTCGGGTATGCAGCCTGTTTTTATGCGGCCTGGATGAGGGCCGCTTCAGCGCGGAAATTCCGTTGCTGGCCTGATTGTCGGAAGCGGGCTACTTCACCTGGTCGTGGCGGTGGCGACGCCAGATAAGGGTCATGACCAGGCTGATGAACAGGCCGAAGATCGTGATCACCCAGTGGATGTGCATGCCCTGGCCGACCATCAGCGTGTAGGCGCCAAGCAGCACCAGGATTCCCAGGTTTTCATTGAAGTTCTGGATTGCGATGGAGTGGCCTGCACCCATCAGCAGGTGCCCTCGGTGTTGCAGCAGCGCATTCAGCGGTACGACAAAGAAACCGGACAGCACCCCGACGAAGAACAGTAGAACCGCCGCGATGCGCCAGTCGGTCACGAAGATCATGACCACTACCGTAAAACCAAGAATGATTCCGGCCGGGAGGACTTTCACCGAGTTTTCCAGTTGTATCCACTTGCCTGCCAGTGCGGCGCCGACGGCAATGCCGACGGCGGACATGGCGGTCAGTTGTGTAGCCTGGGTCAGGTCGAATTGCAGATTGAACGCCGCCCAGGCCAGCACTACCAGGCGCAGCGTTGCGCCTACGCCCCAGAACAACGTGGTTACCGCCAGGGAGACCTGACCAAGCGGGTCCTTCCAGAGCAACTTGAACGAATGCCAGAAATCATGCAGCAGGAAAACCGGATTGCGCTTGGGCGTGCGGTGATCGGGCGGCAGTTGCGGGATGTACAGATTGAACCAGGCCGCCACCAGATACATGACCAGAATGATCACGATGGCAAATTTGGGTGTCGATATCCAGTCGGCGATGTCCCATTCGATCAAGGCCGCGCCGACCACCTTCGG
>CAMDGQ010000059.1 GCA_945897955.1 Tepidiphilus sp. J10
GCCGGTCTTCGCGTCCTTGCGCAGGCCGGTCTCCATCGGGTGGTTCATCAGACACTTCACTTCGGCGCTGTCGCCTGCCATCGAGGCGCGGATCTTCATCGGTTCTGCCATTTTCTTGCTCCTAGGGTTTAACGGGTTCGGTCAAGTCAGTGAACAAGCTATCAGCCGCCGCAGCCGCCGATGGTGACTTTCACTTCCTTCGCGGCGGTGTACATCTTGCCGCCCGCCTTCACCACGGCGCGAACATTGGCGGTGGTTCCCATCTTGATACGGGTGGATACGAAGCCCTGTGCGCCGTTCGACAGGTCGAACTGGGCGATCATCGGCAGCGTGTTTTTCTCGCCAATGATGATGATCGACTCGGTGCCGGCAATGTTGGAGGTGATTTCAACCGGTACAACCGCGCCGTTCTCCGCGATGTCCGGCGCTTTCACGCTGATATCGCCCGCTGCCGCGCCGGCGCCGCCGACCGCGCTCATCACGCCACCCAGATCCTTGCTGTCGAATACGGCCTTGTTCCACTCGGCCGCGAATACCGCGCCCGGGGTCAGCAGTCCGGCGGCCATGGCCACGCTCACCGCGCCGGCTGCGCCAGCGCCCTTCAGTACGTTTCTGCGCAAAATGTTCATGCAGTTGTCTCCAATATATAAAAACGATTCAGTTTATGCCCGCTCCGGTTGAACCATCTTGCGACAATCCACCGATACGATGACATCACAACGAGCGCTTATAAAAACGCCATTCAATCCATCATGGTGCACAGCCAAGCCTGATATTTTCGGCCTAGTGCACACCCTGACAAATGGACGATAGGGCGGCGCGAACATTGACATGAAACAGGTGCTTTTGTCATGTCTCCAGAAGGGCGTTTTTGCCGGTTTATTGATTTAATTCAACTGAATTCGCGTACCGAACGGGGTTGCGGCCTTGCCCTTGACCAGCCAGACGACCGGATAGGCCGGCTCGCGCTCGGGAAAGCGGCCTTCGGCATCGGTGAAATAGACCAGCAAATCCGGGTTGCGATGCTCGCGTGCAATCCATTCGAAGGCGGGTCGGAAGTCGGTGCCGCCGCCGCCTGAGACTTCATCCGGCAGCTGCATCGACTCCCACATCGCAAAACGCCAGGGACCGCCCGCTGCCAGCTTGTCGTCACAGGCATGCAGTGTGACTTCGGCGCGCACCTGTGCCTTGAGTGCGTCGATTTCGCTGAGGAATTCACGCAACTCGTCCTGGGTCACCGAACCGCTGGTATCGAGAAGCACGATGACATTGACGCTCTGGCTGTACAGGCGCGGCATCAGCGCCTCGCCTTCACGCCGCGAGGTGCGCTGAAAGCTGTAGTCGTCGCGTGCCGCGTTAACCATGTAGCGCGCCAGCAGCGCCCGCCAGGGCAGTTGCGGCGCCAGCAGGTTGTCCACCAGACGGAGCATCGACTGGCTCAACTTGCCGGCCTGGCGCGCCGCCTGGGCGGCGGCTGCGAGTCGGCTTTTCCATTGTTCGTCGAGTTTGTCCGGGTCGGCCGGCGGGGGCGGCGGCGTCTGCGTTTCGCTGGCCGACCGAGCCTCGCTACCTTGCTCCGTCTTGCCGTCCTGGCTTTCGTCGGGCTGATCCGGTTTGCCGCCGCTTTCGCCTTGCGTCGAATCGGATTTCTCGCCCTGCCCCTTGCCCTGATCGGCGTCGTTCTGTTCCTGTTGTTCTCCTTCGCCACCGCCCTCACTCGGCTCGTTGTCGAACAGATGCATGTCCTGCGTTTCTTCCGGCGGGTCTTCGTGCAGCACCGGGTAGATTTCCTCCGCCGTCAGACCGCGATAGGCCGCGTTCATCAATGCGTTGTCCGGCCCGTGCATGCGTTCGTCGTCGAGGATCATGTTGACCGCATAGTCGCAGGCGACATCCCAGCGATGCTTCTGGCGATGGTTGCGGCGATTGAAATGCGACAGCGCGCAATGCATCGCCTCGTGCGCCAGCACGAACTGGGTCTGCTCCAGGGTCAGACGGGCGATGTAGTCTGGATTGAAATAGAAATTGCGTGCGTCGGTGGCCGTGGTCTTGCACCACTTCGGATCCGCCGCCTTCAGCGGCAGATGCATGACCAGCGCGCCGAGAAACGGCTTCTCCAGAATCAGCCGGGTGCGCGCGGCGGCGAGCTTGGTTTCGAGCGCGGAAAGGTCTTGCATATGCATCCGCCGATCCGAAATCAAGCCACGGGCTTGAAGTCGTACAACATCAGTTCCGCGACGCTGTTGGCCCACTCGACGAATTCCGGCACCTTGAACAGCGGTTGTCCGACCGCACGATGCAAATCCGTCACCAGCATCACGCCCATCTCGCGTTGCGGGAAGTTGCGCGCGTATTTCAGGATGTTGGACAGTTTCTTCACATCGCCGGCGGTCTCCTTCGCCCGCCTCACCAACGCGGCGGCGACGCCGTATTGCAGGTCGATTCCCCTGGGTACCTCGATCACGTTGCCTTCGAGAATGCCGTCGATATCCGGCAGGTTTTCCATATTGTCGATGAACGCTTTCAGTTCCACGCCACAGGCATGGCCGACACAGGCCTGCAACGCGTCGGACAGCAGGTCGGGCCGGTCGCCGAATTTCTGCAGCGCACGATGCGTGTATTCCCACGAACGCGGACTCGGGAACGCGACCGGGTTATGCGCCGCGTCATAGTGGAACAACATGTCCGGGCGGAAGCGCAGGAAACCCAGAATGCTTGCGTCGATGCCGGCACTCAGCGCCCAGCGCACCCAGTCATCAAGGTTGGCCTCGACTTCATAATGCGTGAAGCGGTTGGCCAGCGGCGCCGGCATGGCATAGGTAACGCCGCGGTCACCCTGGCGGTTGCCGGCAGCAAAAATCGCCCAGCCGTCGGGAATAACGTATTCACCCAGACGACGATCAAGGATGAGCTGATAGGCGGCGGCGGACACCGTCGGTGGTGCTGCGTTGATCTCGTCGAGAAACAGGATGCCGGCCGGACCATGCCGGCGCGCGTCGGGCAGCATCGACGGAATCGACCACTCGACATTGTCATTATTGCGAAACGGGATGCCGCGCAGATCGGTCGGCTCCATCTGTGACAGGCGCAGGTCGATCAGCGGCACGCCACGCAGCCGGGCGATGCCGGCGATGATCTGCGACTTGCCCACGCCAGGCGGCCCCCAAAGCATTACCGGCGTGTGCTGGCCGGCATTGCAACTGATGAATTCGCGGTCGAGGATGGTTTCTATTTGGGAGGGACGCATGGTTTTTATCCGAGTTTCGTAAAGTCATCTTGCCCGCCGGCGCCGGCTTGCGCCTGTTCCAGCCGGGCCGCCACCAGCGCGGCGCGCACCTGGTCGGCATTGATCAGGCCAGGCAGCAGGCGATGCACGCGCGCCAGCCATTGCGGCTTGTCACAGGCTTCGAGTTCCAGTCGCGCTCGCGTGGTCGAACTTAATCGCGGCCACAGCAACAGGAGGGGCGAAAGCCAGCGATGATAATCGCTAATAACCGACTGTTCCAGTCGGCTATTCCAGGATTCGCGTACCAGCAGTTCCGGAAAATCTTCCGCAGGTACCGTTCTGGCGCGCCATTCATAGGGCAGGCGCAGGCCGGTCATGCCCTTGCCGACGCCATCCTGGCCGCGCTGGAACCATTGCGTCATGGCATGCGGCCGCGCCGCCTGATTGACCAGGTGCGCCAGACAATCGCGATGCGCGTCGCTCGGGTTGCGGGCTATCGCGTCACGCTGCGCCAGTGCCGGCGAATGGAAGCCGGTGTAGGTCAGCGCAAACGGATACCACTCGCCATCGCCCTTTTCGGCGCCCTCGATGCCGCCGCGCCGCGTCGCCAACAACGCCAGCGGCAGGCCGCTTTCGCGATCGAGCAGCCAGAGTTCGAAGGTGTCGAAAATCGGGAACGGCAGCGTCGGGCGGGTTTCCAGCGCGGCGATGATGTCTTCCAGACCGGCTTGCTGTCCGAGTTTGAGGCCGACGCCATCTTCCCAGACCCCGGCCGGCCGCACCCAGCCATAACCATCATCGGCGCGCAGATGCCAGGTGACGCCATCGAAGGTCTGCGCGATGGCCTCTCCGGCATCGACGATGTGGACCACGCCACGATAGGGGTTGACGCGACGCAGCGCGTAATAGCTTGGGTACACGATTCAGGCCGAGAGTTCGGCCAGCAGCACGGCCAGACGGCGGCGCGCCGATTCCAGCAACTGCTCAAGCAGTTCCTGGCCGGGGCCTTCGAATGAATCGTACTGGTCCTCGATGCGCTCGATGATGTCGCGCACCTGCATCGGGTTGCGCGCCCGGCGCAGCGCCTCATTCAATTCGATCAACCAGGGGTCATGTGCCATATTTTGTTTTGCTTCGTTGATGCTGCAAACTTCGCCCAGATTCCTCATCGCGTCAAACATGAATTTCTGCTCCCACTGCGGCAACCCGGTCCGCGTCGAAGTTCCCGCCGGAGACAACCGCCCGCGCCATGTCTGCACAAGTTGCGGCGCGATCCATTATCACAACCCCAAGATGGTGGTTGGCTGCATTCCGGAGTGGGAAGACAAGATCCTGCTCTGCCGCCGCGCCATCGAGCCGAAGCACGGCCTCTGGACCCTGCCCGCCGGCTTCATGGAAAACGGCGAAACCACGGCCGAGGGCGCGGCGCGAGAGACGCTGGAGGAAGCCGGCGCGCGCGTCGATGTGCTGAATCTGTACAGCATGATCAGCCTGCCGGACATCAATCAGGTCTATCTGGTGTTCCGCGCCAGACTATTGCACCTGGACTTCTTTCCCGGCGAGGAAAGCCTGGAAGCCGGACTGTTCTCCGAGGCAGAAATCCCGTGGGATCAACTCGCCTTCCGCACAATTGAACATACCTTGAAGCAGTATTACGCGGACCGGCGCGCAGGCGACTATCCGCTGCACATCGGCAACATCTTTCACAAGCCCAGATGAAGCGGCCTGAACTGTTGGCGCCAGCCGGCTCGCAAGCCATGCTGGAAACCGCGTTCGCGTTCGGCGCCGACGCGGTCTATGCCGGCCAACCACGCTACAGCCTGCGCGCCCGCAACAACAGCTTCCGCGATGAAGTTGCGCTCGGCATCGGCGTCGAATACGCGCACCGCCGGGGCAAACAGTTCTACGTGGTCAGCAACATCTTCCCGCACAACGCCAAGCTGAAAACCTATCTCGCCGACATGGCGCCGGTGGTCGCGCTGAAGCCGGACGCGCTGATCATGGCCGACCCCGGCCTGATCGACATGATCCGCAACGCCTGGCCGGAAATGCCGGTGCATCTTTCAGTACAGGCCAACACGGTCAACTACGCCGCCGTGAAGTTCTGGCAGAAGCTGGGCATTTCGCGGGTGATCCTGTCGCGCGAACTCTCGCTCGACCAGGTCGCCGAGATTCGCCAGGAATGCCCTGACATGGAACTCGAAGTGTTCGTGCACGGCGCGCTGTGCATCGCCTACTCCGGCCGCTGCCTGCTGTCCGGCTATTTCAACCACCGCGACCCCAACCAGGGCACCTGCACCAACTCCTGCCGCTGGGAGTTCAACACCAAGCCGGGCAAGGTCGGCCCCGACGGCGACGTGTTCCTGCTCGAAGAACCGGAAAAGCGCGCCGGCAGCTACATGCCGATCGAGGAGGACGAACACGGCACCTACATCCTGAACTCGAAAGACCTGCGCGCCATCGAGCATGTCCAGCGCCTGACCGAAATCGGTGTCGATTCATTGAAGATCGAAGGCCGTACCAAATCGCCCTACTACGTCGCGCGCACCGCACAGGCCTACCGCCACGCTATCGACGACGCCGTCGCCGGGCGGCCGCTCGACCCGTCCCTGCTGCGCGAACTCGACGGCCTCGCCAATCGCGGCTACACCGGCGGCTTCTTCGAACGCCACCCGGATCGCGAATACCAGAACTACCTGCGCGGCCATTCCGAATCCGACCGCAGCCTGTATGTTGGCGATGTGTTGGGCTACAACGCCGACGGCATGGCCGAAATCGAAGTGAAGAACAAATTTTCCGTCGGCGACCGCATCGAACTGATCCACCCGAACGGCAATGTGGAACTCACCATCGAAGCCATGCGTGACAAAAACGGCGCCTGCGTCAATGTCGCGCCCGGCAATGGTCATTTCGTGCGCATCCCTTTGCCGGCGGGTTATCAAGGCGCCTTCATCGCTCGGTTTGTACGGGAAGGCATGTAGCTCCGGAATCTGCATTCGCTGCTCAATCGAATGACAGAAACCCGTTGTATGGCTTCTCGTACTTGGCCAGGATGTCGAAGTAAATCCGCACGTTCTCGGTCATCGCCCGCGCCTCGCCGCCACGCGCAAATCCGTATTTCAGCTTCCCGGCATGTTCGCGTCGGGAAAGCAGGGGCAGCACCGCCTTCAAATCGGCCCAGCTATCCGGATTCTTGCCCAGCGCCTTGGCAAGTCGGCGCGCATCATGCAAATGTCCGCTGCCGATGTTGTAGGCCGCCAGGGCCATCCAGGTGCGATCGGGTTCCGGCGTGGTCTCGGGCAGACTGTCGCGCAGCAGGATGATGTAGCGCGCCCCGCCCAGGATGCTCTCGCGCGGATCAAGTCGATCCCTCACGCCAAGCCGGTCGGCGGTCTGCTCCGTCAACATCATCAAACCACGCACACCGGTAAAGGAAACCGCATGTGCATCCCATTGCGATTCCTGATAGGCCACCGCCGCCAGCAACCTCCAATCCAGCCCGGTTTCGCTCTGCGCAGCATGCAGATGAGGTTTGTAATCTCGCAACAGCGTTCCCCGCTTTTCCAGAATACCCAGCACATCCGCCTCGTTGAGACGCGTGACATGTCCGAAATATCGTTCGCGCAAATGCGCCAGGGCACGATCCTTTTCCATGCTCCGGAAAAACGTCGCCAGATGGCGCGAAAAACCCGAACTCATGCCGCGCGCAACCACCCAGGCCTGCGGTTGCGCGCTGGCCAGCACGAATGCTTCGCGCAAAGCGGGATGGAAATTGCGCGCCACATCCAGGCTGTCGGAATCGCTGATGGTGCAATCAGCCAAACCGATTTCCACCCGCTCCAGCAATTCTTCCGAACTGGGCACATTCACATCCACCCATTTCAGCTCGGGCAGACGTCGCTTATAAGCAGCAAGATGATCCACATGACTGCTGCCGGCCACGACCTCGACACGCAACCCGACAAGATCTTCGATACGTCTCGGCAACTTGCTGCTGGGGCCGCAAATCACCCATTCCTTGACCTGGCCGTAGGTCGGACCGAAGCGCAGCGTGCGCCGCCGCTGTTCGCTCGCTGTCAGCCCTGCCGCAGCGATATGCGCCTGCCCCTGAGCCACGGTTGCCAGCAAGTCTTCCAACGTATCCGCCAGAATGAACCTCGCCTTCCAGCCCCGCGCCTCGGCAAATCGGCTCGCCAGGTCATACTCGAAGCCGGCGGGCTTGCCATCGGCATCAAGAAAATAGGTCGTCGGACTGTTGCGTGTCACCACCACCAACTCGCCGGTTCGCTCCGGCGGCGGCAACGGAGATGGCGCACAGCCCACCAGCAAGGCCAATCCGGACAGCCCCGCCAGTAACGCCAAACTACGCCTGATCCGCTGCAACCGAGTCATGATTTCTAGTACCGGCCTATAGGGAATGCAGTTAGAATGCCGCCCTTTCCTGGACAAGACCAGTCTTGACAGGAGTTGAGAATCAGCAGACGCCCAAAAGGCTAAACAAGGCAAAACGCGAATCCGCGCTACACCTTTGCTGCTTCAAACGGAGAGATGGCTGAGTGGTCGAAAGCACCGGATTCGAAATCCGGCGTACGGTTCTTCCGTACCAAGGGTTCGAATCCCTTTCTCTCCGCCAAATCAGGGTCACTTCGGTGGCCTGCATGATAGACACGCACGCGTCAGGAGCTTTCTTTGATTGACTCCGCAGCCAGGGCAGAACGTGCTGGATGATCATTGATGAGGCGTTCAACTCTAGCGCCGAGACATCCTGATCGTGGACAACCTGCGGACGCATCACAGCAAGCCGGACAAAATCTGAGTGGGAGAACGCAAGGACAAGACCGAATGCACTACCTGTCCAGCTAATGTCCCGAGCTGAGGTAGTTCAACGTTGAGCAGATAAGAGCCATCGCCAAGGGTGCCTGCGTGTAACAAGGCAAAGCCGAGAACCGCTATGACCGGACTTATGCGCCGACTTCGACCAGATCCGGACGGGCCTAGTCCTGTTTTTCCAAGGCCCGGAAGACTAATGTGCCGCATCAACCTCTTTGCGACCCGGATCTATCGGTCTTGAGTTATTTGGTGGGCTGTGAGTGGCTCGAACACTCGACCTACGGATTAAGAGTCCGCTGCTCTACCAACTGAGCTAACAGCCCGCTTTGGTGGGTCGGGCGAGACTCGAACTCGCGACCAACGGATTAAAAGTCCGCTGCTCTACCGACTGAGCTACCGACCCGGAAAAGCCCGTGATTATTCAGAAAAAGCACCAGTCCGTCAACACTAACCGGACATCTTTAACTCAGTAAGTCGTTGTGCGCCTAGGCTTCTTGGTAGCCGGTGCAACATTTGATGGAGCAGGCGATGCAGGTTTTGAATACGTCACTTCCTGAATCGGCGAAACCGGTGCGGCAGTGGCAGGCTGTTTGCTTCCGGCATATTGGGTATTTTTGGTTTTGTAGTCTTCCATGAAAGCAAGAATCTTGTTCATCCGAACCTGACCAGGAATGAACATCACAATTTCACCATTGGGGTCGTAAATGTAAGAAGTCGGGTAAAAATCAACCGGACCAACCTGACGGAACGGACTATCTGGATTACGCCTAGCGCCTCCCGCGACTACGGCATGAAATTCGATGCTGTGGCGTTCTGCCGTGTCTTTGACTACGCCTTCATCAGGCCCGTAGTCGAGGCCGACACCAATCACCACAAAATCCTTTCGCTTGTTCAACTCGTTCAAGGTTGGCACTTCAACCCAGCAGAGCGGACACCAAGGCGCCCAGAAATTGACCAGCACCCATTTACCCTTGAAGTCGGACAACTTCAAACTCTTGCCGTTGACGTCGACGAACTCGAAATTGATCGCCTTGGTCGGTTCGGAATCTGCATGGACTGGTGCAGCCATGATTGCCGCCATTCCCATCATCAGAGAACCTATCAAGAGCTTACGCATTGAAATCCCTTTCGATCTACAGCGCATATCAGCGCTAACCACTTTCATTATCGGCTGCATATTGCATCGCTTAAATGAAACATTTGAATCAGGCATCTCGCATCATCAGGTAATACTGAATTTTCATGGTGATGGCCGAACCTGCAACGATGCCGAAGAATACGATGAATGAGCTGATCGCCAAAGTAGAAACCCCGGTTACTGCCTGACCAATCGTACATCCCATTGCAGTAATGCCACCAAACCCCATAAGGATAGCCCCTAGGATATGCCGGAACATGTCTTGTGGCGAGTTGAAATACTCCCAGCGGAAACTGCGACTGAACACGGAATAGATGAATGACCCCATCACGACGCCAAACACGCTGGCAACACCAAATGTAACGCGCTTGTCACGCCAATAAGCCCAGAGGTCCATTGTGTAGGCTAGTGGACCGACAAATGTCATCGACTCCGGACCTCTTGAATCCGTACCCATATAGGTAAGTTCCATGGTCTCGGCATCCTCGCCAAATCCGAGATACCCCGTTGCATACCAGCCGGCGACAACAACACCGCCCACCACGATGCCGGCCAACAGGTTGTCTCGATTACCCCGGAACTCCTTGTTGGCAAAAACAAATGCCAGAATCAGCAATGACAGAACAATCGCCACGGCTAGTTGTGAAACCTTGTCAGCCATGCCCAGCAAGCTAGGTAGGGTTTGCAGGCCATCAAGATGCAGTGTGACAGCATCAGCCCGCAGGACAGCGTCTACAAACACGCGCAGGATGCCGTTCATGGTCACCAGCGCGGTATAGCCAAGAAATATGAATACAACGATGGATTTGAGATTGCCGCCACCCAATCGGACAAGTGTGCGCTGGCCGCAACCACCAGCCAGCGTCATGCCCAGACCGAAGGTCAACCCGCCTACCAACGCGGCCAGCCAATGCACCGTTCCACGTGTATAGAAAGCCTGCCCGAGATCAACATAGCCAAAGTTTGCCAACAGATTGGTTCCCAGAATGGCAAGTCCAATGCCGAGCAGCCAGGCCCGCATGCGCCCCCAGTCACCCATGTTGACAACATCCGAGACCGCACCCATGGTGCAAAAGCTGGTCTTGTTTGCAACAAACCCGAAAACAAGCGCCAGAAAAAAGCCTGACCAGGCAACAACCATTGCAGGGTTTTCTACAACATCCATTGCTTCATCTCCTGTTAGGGGCAGGGTGGGGAGCTAGCGGCCATCAGCCTTGGCTTTGTCGGCTGAAAATCGACCGCAGTGGTCCAATTATTACCACTTTTCCGCATGGCAATGTTATGCGGAAGCTGTGCCGGGAAAAACCAGCCGGGTTGGGGCCAATTTTAGCTATCGACGACCAATTACCGACAGGTTCCAGAGCACTGCAATTGCAATGCATTATCAATTGCCAGCTAGCAGTGTTGCAATGCGTCAATCGATATATCGCGTAGGGTCCGGCAACCCGGCTTGTTCAAATCCCTGACGGCGCAGACGGCAGGAATCGCAGCGGCCGCAAGCTCGCCCGTCAGGATCGGCTTGATAGCACGAAACGGTTTCCCGGTAATCCACGCCCAAACGCACGCCCATTTGAACAATCTGCGCCTTGGACAAGTGTATCAACGGCGCCCGAACATCAATCGGCAAGCCATTTACAGCTCTTTTGGTCGCCAGATTGGCCAGCACTTGAAACGCATCGATAAAAGCGGGGCGGCAATCAGGATAGCCCGAGTAATCAAGTGCATTCACACCAATATATATGGCTTCGGCATCGAGCACCTCGGCCCAGCCCAGCGCCAGGGCGAGCATGATGGTATTGCGCGCCGGTACATAGGTGACCGGAATACCCTCGCTCGCACATTCGGGAACGGCGATGGAAGCATCGGTCAATGCCGAACCGCCGAAAGAGCCCATATTCAGCTGCATGACTCGATGTTCGACCGCCCCCTGGCTTTCGGCCACCGCACGCGCGGCAGCCAGTTCGGCATGGTGGCGCTGACCGTAATCCAGGCTCAGCGCGTGGCAAGCCAGACCATCGTGCCGGGCCAGCGCCAAGGTCGTAGCGGAATCCAGCCCGCCTGACAGCAAAACGACTGCCCGTCTCATCGCCCTTTCGCCTCTTGCCACAATATTTTGTGCAATTGAATCTGCATTCTCACCGGCAGCGCGTCACGCAACAGCCATTGCGCCAGATCGGCAGGTGCGACTCGACCCCATACCGGCGAAAAAAGAACCGGACACCGCTGATGAATGTGATGTTCGAGCAAGATATTCCTGGCCCAGATGTAATCGGCTTCATCGGCGATTACGAACTTCACCTCATCACGCGGGCTCAGAAACAACAGATTCGGCCAGTAATTTCGTTCGACTTCGCCGGAAGCGGGGGTTTTTAGATCGACTATACGGGAGACGCGACCATCGACCCCGCCTATGTCAAGGGCACCACTCGTTTCCATCGAGACATCAAATCCGGCATCACAAAGGCTGACAAGCAATTCATGGCAAGCCTTCTGCGCCAGCGGCTCGCCTCCGGTGACTGTGACATGGCGGGTAGGATAGGACCGCACTTGAGCGATGATCGCCGGGACACTGATCCACTCGCCGCCCTGAAAAGCGTAATCCGTATCGCAATAAACGCATCGCAAGGGGCATCCGGTAAGCCTGACGAAAACTGTCGGCAAGCCCACCCGGCTTGCCTCACCTTGCAATGAGAAAAAAATCTCGCTGATTCGAAGACGACTATCAGACAAGATCGAAATACTTAATTGAGTGTGGCAAGAAGTTTCTTGCCGTTTTCCGCAGCTTTGCTGACCGGATGCTTCTCCAGAAGCTGGATCAAGGTCACCTTTGCAACCTCTTTTTGTTCAAGCTGAATTTGAGCCCGGGCAAGCGATAGCAATGCATCGGGCACCTTCGGGCTGGACGGAAAATCGCGCAGCAAGCGTTGGTAACTCTCCGCAGCCCCCTTGAAATCCGATCGGCCTGTCACTTGCGAAATCCCTTTCCAATAAAGGGCGTTCGCGGCAAGCGCGCCGGATGGATACTGGTTAACAAAGTTTTCGAAAGCGGATATCGCCTCGATATATTTTCCGACCTTGATCAACGTATGGGCGACTTCATACGACCTGGCTTCGGACTCTGCATCCACTTTCATGACCGGGACGGCGGGTGCGACCACCAGGGTCTGCGAAGACTGCAAACGAACGGCATCGGCCGGTGCTGCAACTGGACGACTGGCTATTTCCTTGACACGGTCATCCAGATCGGCAAACAGATCCTTTGCGCGTTTGTCGGCAGCCTCCAGGCGATGCGCCTGCTCTTCCTGCGCACCACGAAGATGAGCGACATCGGTTTTCAACGCATCGACCTGATTCAGCAAACCCAGCAAACCCTGGTTCTGGAGCTGGGCTTCAAGTCTGGACAGGCGCTCATTTTGTGCCTGGACTACCTGACTCAGCTCGGACACGCGTGTCAGTGCATCCTCAAGCGGACCGGCAAAACAAACGCCTGAAACCAGAAAATACACTGGCAGTAAGGCTGCGATACGCGGCTGCATTGCGCTATCACTCGCCCTGGTAGAGCAATTCGGCGCGACGGTTCTGCGCCCAGGAAGTTTCATCATGCCCTTCGGAAACCGGCTTTTCCTCCCCCAGAGATACAGCCTCCATCTGGGCATCCGGCACACCAAGCAGGTTCAACGCCTTGTATACGCTCTCCGAGCGCCTTTGCCCCAATGCCAGGTTGTATTCCCGACTGCCTCGCTCATCCGCATGGCCTTGCAGAATCAACCTGGCAGACTTTTCGTTCTTCAGGTACTGGGCATGCATTTCAAGAAGGGTGCGATATTCGTCGCGTATGGCCGCGCTGTCGTAATCGAACAACAAGCGACGCTGCGCCAGCGGGCTTTTCGGATCTTTTGGATCGAGCACTTGCTGGGGGTCAAACTTCAGCGCATCGGCGTGTTCCGCCTGCGCCCCCCCCTTGGCAGAGTCGGCCTGTGCCATCTTCTCCCCGGTTGCGGTGAGCGGTATCGCCTCAGGGCTCTGCACTACAACCCCGTGCGTCTCGACGCCCGAGGATGTCGGCGCCTTGCCTGCACCTTCTGTCAGCGCTCGGGACGAAACGCCTGCACCCGGTGCGCCTGCCGTTCCGACAGCGGACGCATCGCCCGGTTGTGTGCTCCCGCCTTGGGCGGGATCGGACTGGCTCGGTACGGTCTTTACCGAGCGATCTTCGATACTCGCCTCCTTCAATGGGGTATCGGCACAGCCGGAAAGCAGCAAGCTGACCAGCGCAAAATGAAGCAGATATTTCATGGGATCTCCCGGTTCAAATCAGTGATGCACACGGCAAATTGCAGCCGAAGCACGGAGTAAACATACAAGTTCGATATCGTAGCGCTGTCTGAGCCAAGCGAAGATAACACTTCAGCGCCCCCATGTCGGCTCGCGCAAATCGCCACTTTGCGACAAGCGCTGGCGAATTTTGCCATCGACGCTGACCGTCGCCAGCACGCCACGTCCATTGACCAGGGTGGCATAGAGGATTTGGCGGCCATTGGGTGCGAAGCTGGGTGATTCATCGTGCACGGTATCGGTCAGAACCTGCATCTGGCCGCTGGCCAGATCCATCACGGCAACATGAAACCGCGTCTCACGCCGATGGATGAACGCCAGGGTCTTTCCGTCAGGGGAAAGAGCAGGTGATACATTGTAAGCGCCCTCGAAGGTGACCCGCTTGATGCCGCCGTCGTCGAGGGAAGCCTTGTAAATCTGCGGCGTGCCGCCACGGTTGGAAGTGAAGAACAGCCAACGGCCATCCGGACTGAACAACGGTTCGGTATCCAGCGCCCCGCCTTGAGTGAAGCGGGTTGCGGCGCCGCTATCCAGGTCGAGCATATAGATCTGCGAGGTTTCGTCCTTGGAAAGCGTGACCGCAAGCTTGCGGCCATCAGGCGACCAGGCCGGCGCCGAATTGGAGCCGCGAAACTTGGCTACCGCTCGGCGTCCACCATCAGCCAGATTTTGCACATAAATCACCGGTTTCTTGTCTTCGAAGGAAACATAGGCCAAACGCTGCCCATCCGGTGACCATGCCGGAGAAATCAAAGGCTCCGGCGAAGTGGTGATGGTCACCGCGTTCTGGCTGTCGGCATCGGCCACCTGCAATTCGTAACGTCCGCCGCGTTTCAGAATATAAGCGATTCGACCGGAATAACTGCCCGGCTCGCCAAGCAAAGCCTCATGCACCAGGTCGGCGATCTTGTGCGCCACCACCCGCAAACCAGCCGGGCTGGAAACAAAGGCCATGGCTGCAAGCTGCGTCTGACGCACCGCGTCCAGCAGCCAGAAGCGCACCTCCAGCCTGCCCCCCTCTGCCGGCAGCACCTGCCCCATCAACACCGCATCGGCCCCCCGTCCCTTCCACACCGGCAAGGATAGGGATTGCGGGTCGGGGGGGGAGGCGCTGTCCTGGCTATCCACCATCCTGAAATAGCCGCTGCGCCCCAGATCCGCCGCAACCACCTCAGCAACGGCGACAACAGGCGCCGGGAGAACACCATTGCCCGGCTTGACGGAAAATGGCAAGACCGCCAGGGGGATTCGATTCGAGGCGCCACCGACGATCTCGATGGTCATCGCGGCCCAGGCTGGAACAGCCGACAACACAAGCAATGCGGCAACAAGCAGACGAATGAACATGTTCCTGAACACGGTTTGCGCCCGATGAATCAGCGCGGGTTAAGGGAGAACGGCAGCATCTTCAGAGGGGCGGAACTTCAACGTCAAGCCTTCGCGAAATGCCTGTGCGGCTTCGCGTTCTTTCGGCAACGGCAAAGGAGACGCCTTGAAGAGGGCACGTTCGACCGCGCTATCGTACAAAGGTTGCCCGCTGGTTCTGACCAGTTTGACGCGCAGCACCTCGCCGTTGGGTAACAGATTGACCTGGAAAACCACTTCGGCATCTCCCTTGAGATTTCGTGGCATGACCAGCGCATTTCTGATTTTGGCGCGTATCCGCTCCTGGAAATCGCGTACCACCCGCTGTTGCTGGCTGGCTTTGGCGCGCGTTTGCAGGGCGCTTAACTGGGAAGTCTCGGCATCCAGTTCTTCACGCATCTGACGCGCCATCTCCTGATCTATCAAGCGCCGGGATTGCTCCTGCTTTTCCTTTTCAACGCGCTCCTTGTCCAGCCGCTCATTCTCGACACGCTCCAGCTCGGCCTGGCGAGCCGCTTCGGCACGCTTGGCTTCGGCCAGATTCTGTTCGATCTTCCGCTGCAATTCAGCCTGACGCGCCGCCTCAAGGCGTTGTTCTTCCAGCTTCTTTTTCTCGGCTTTCTCCAGCGCAATCTGGGCCTGATCCGGCAGCACCGCAGCGGGCGCGGTAGGCGGAGCTGGTTCGAGTGCCGGTTCAGGCAACGATTCCGGTTGCGGCGCGAATTCCGGCGGCGAGATGGCTTGTGGCGGCGACGGCAATTCGGTCCATAAATCCGCCTCGATGGGCAAATGCGGCGGGTTTTTCCACGATACGCCAACCATCAACCCGAGCAGCAACATGCCATGCACCAACAGGGCAAGTCCGCCGGAAGAAAGATGTTGCAGGCGTTGCGGCGCAATCATGGCTGTTTCGGTTTGACCAATAGACCAACGCGCGCCACGCCGAGTGATTGCAGCGTGTCCATCACGCGCATGACCGACTCGTAACGCACGCTCTTGTCCGCCGAAATGACCACCGGTTGATTCGGCGTAATTTTCTGGCGCGCCCGGATCGCGGACTGGAGCTGATCTTCGGACACGGTTTCGCCCTCTTCGTTGGCGCCGCGATCACGCAACAGCAAGCCGCCGTCGACCTTGATCACGACTTCCAACGGAGCAACCGGCGCCGCCGCGCTCTTGTTGATACTGGGTAGCTCGACCTGATTCGGATTGATGAACGGCGCGGTGACCATGAAAATCACCAGCAGCACCAGCATCACGTCGATATACGGCACGACGTTGATCTGGTTGACCGCCTTGCGTGTCCGGCGCGGAATCATGTGCGTCCCATCTCCTGTTGCAGGATGTTGGAGAACTCTTCCATGAAGATGTCGTAACGACTGGCCAGACGGTCAATGTCATGCGTGAAACGGTTGTACGCAATGACCGCCGGAATCGCCGCGAACAAGCCGATGGCTGTGGCGATCAATGCTTCGGCGATGCCGGGCGCGACTTGCGCCAATGTGGCCTGAGCGACATTCGACAAGCCGCGAAACGCATTCATGATGCCCCACACCGTGCCGAACAGGCCGATGTAAGGCGACACCGAGCCGACCGTGGCGAGGAACGGCAAGTAGGATTCGACCTGATCCATTTCGCGCTGATAGGCCGCACGCATTGCGCGGCGGGCGCTTTCGATCACGGTCTGCGGCGCGACATTCAATTTGCGCTTGACCCGGAATTCTCGCCAACCGGCGCGAAACACTTCTTCGAGGCTGCTGCGGCGGTCTTCTTCGTCGGCGCGCTTGACGATTTCAATATGGCCGCCACCCCAGAACTCGCGCTCGAACACTTCCGCCTGCAAGCGCTCACGGCGCAATGTGAAAATCTTTTCGAAGATCAGCCACCACGACGCTACCGAGGCAAACAGCAGCAGCAGCAGCACACCTTTCACCACCCAGCTCGCCTGGAGGATGAGGGTAATGAACGACATATCCTGGCTCAAGGCGATATCCATCAGGTCACGACTCCGAATGCTTGTCTCACGATAGCCGGCATTCTAACGGGGCGGAAATTGCCTCTGTCCACGCAAGCCACTTTGACCCGCGCTTTCAGCAGTATCTCGGCGCCGCGCATCACCTGCTGATGCATGCTCAGACTGGCATTGCCCAACTCGGCCAGTTCGCTCTGCACCAAAAGCCGATCATTGAAGCGCGCGGGCGCGAGGTAGTCGGCTTCCACCCGCCGCACGACAAAAACCACGCCGGCGTCGCGAGCCAGGGCGTCCTGCTCCAGGCCCAGATGCGACAACCACTCGGTACGCGCACGTTCGAGAAACTTCAGATAGTTTGCGTAATACACCACGCCGCCGGCATCGGTGTCTTCCCAATAGACCCGTACCGGCCAGCCAAATGTGGAAACAGGAAAATGCTGATCCGCGCTCATGGCCTGAAAGCTAAGCAAGCTGCCTCAAACAAGCGACCAACCGGGTTGGCCCACTCGGTTCAAAAAAGATCCGCGACACCTTGTTCGCTCCCGGGCTGAATGAAACCGAAGTGCCGCCAGGCCAGCGGTTGGGCAACGCGGCCGCGCGGCGTGCGGGCGAGAAAACCTTGCTGGATCAGATATGGCTCCAGCACATCCTCGATGGTATCCGCCGCCTCGCCGATCGCCGCCGCCAGATTTTCCAGGCCGACCGGCCCGCCGGCAAACTTTTCCAGCATTGCCGAAAGCAGTTTTCGATCCATCACGTCGAGGCCGACGCTATCGACTTCCAGCATTTTCAGCGCCGCATCGGCAACCAGGACATCGACCTTGCCGCCGGCCTTGACCTCGGCGTAATCGCGCACCCGACGCAACAGGCGATTGGCGATGCGCGGTGTGCCACGCGAGCGGCGGGCGATTTCCACCGCACCCTCTTCGCTGGTATCGACGCCCAGCAGGCGCGCCGAACGCGCGACGATGAACGCCAGTTCTTCCGGCGTGTAGAACTCCAGGCGGGCGACGATGCCGAAGCGGTCGCGCAGCGGGTTGGTCAACATGCCGGCGCGGGTGGTCGCCCCGATCAGCGTGAACGGCGGCAGATCCAGCTTCACGGAACGTGCCGCCGGCCCCTCGCCGATCATGATGTCGAGCTGGTAATCCTCCAGCGCCGGATAGAGGATTTCCTCCACCACCGGGCTCAAACGGTGGATTTCGTCGATGAACAACACATCGTTCGGTTCCAGATTGGTCAGCAGAGCCGCCAGATCGCCGGCTCGCTCCAGCACCGGCCCGGAAGTCGAACGCAGATTGACGCCCATTTCACGCGAAATGATGTGCGCCAATGTTGTCTTGCCAAGACCGGGCGGACCGAACAGCAGGACATGGTCGAGCGCCTCGCCACGGTTTTTCGCCGCCGTGATGAAGATATCGAGCTGCTCGCGCGCCCGCGCCTGGCCGACATATTCGGACAATCGTTGCGGCCGCAGGGCGCGTTCGAAGGCTTCTTCCTCGCGCGAAGCGGGCGCGGGGGCGATCAGGCGATCGGGAATCAGGCGGTCTGGTTCAAGCATCGCGGCGAGACATCATTTTCTGGCCAGCAGCTTCAGCGCCTGGCGGATGGCTTCTTCCAGGCTCAGCCCTTCCGGCAACTGTTTCAGCACGGGCTGCGCTTCCTTGTCGGAGTAACCCAGCGCCAGCAGTGCGCCCAATGCATCGTGGGTCACGCCGGCGCTGATGGAAACCCCGCCGGCTTGCGGCAAGGCATCTGCCAGGCGGCCTTTCAGTTCAAGCAGCAGCCGCTCGGCGGTTTTCTTGCCGATGCCGGGCACGCGCGTCAGTTGGCCGGCATCCTGCATGACGATGCACTGCGCCAGATCGTCCGCGCTCATGCCGGAGAGAACCGACAAGGCCAGTTTGGGGCCGACGCCGGAAATCCGGATGAGCTCACGAAATGCGGCGCGCTCCTTCTGACTGAGGAAGCCGTATAGCTGCTGCGCATCCTCGCGCACCACGAAATGTGTCACCAGCGTGACGCGCTCGCCGATCGCCGGCAGGTTGTAGAAACTGCTCATCGGCACATCAACCTCGTAACCTACGCCGCCGACATCCAGCAGCACCTGCGGCGGATGTTTTTCCAGCAACGTGCCGCTCAGGCGGCCGATCATGCCAGCAAGGTCCAGGCCAGCGTGGCGGCCAGCAACACTGGCTGCAGGTGCGCCGCAAGGATGGTCATCTGCACCGCCGGCACCAGCTTGGCCGGCTCCCCCGCGTGGGCGCTGAGCACCTTGCCGGCCTTGAACGCAGGCAACGCGGCCAGCAGGGAAATCAGGCTCAACGCGGGCAAACGCGCGCTGGCAACCAGCCAGAGCAACGCCGCTATCGCCAGCGAGAGAATCAGCCAGTAGCCGCGCGCCGCGATCCCGGGTTCAAGCCGCGCCACCCAGTGCCGTTTGCCGGCGAGCAGATCGGCGGCGCGATCGGGAAACTGGTTGACGTAGAGGATGTTGGTCACCAGCAAGGCATAAGGCAGGCCGTACAGCCACGGCGTCATGACAATCGTGCCGCGCTGGACGAAGTCGGCGCCCGCGACAATCAGCAGAAATCCGGCCGCGACGCAGATCTCGCCGAGCCCCCGGCTATTCAGTTTGAGCGGCGGCGCGGAATAGGCCCAACCGATCAGCAAACCGGCCAGCCCGATCCAGAACAGCCCGATACCGCGCGTAGCAATCAACCACAAGCCGCCGGCAATCACCGCGCCGAACAACACCAATGCGTAGAGCAGCATCTGGCGCGGCGACATGACGCCGTTCTGAATAAAGCGGGAGCCGCCGGTAAACGGAAACAGCCGATCGACATTGGCTGCATCGGTGCCGTTCAGGTGATCGTAATAGTCGTTGAAGACGTTGACGCCGGCCTGCGTCGCCACCGCCAGAAACAGGGTCAGCAAAGCCAGCGGCCAGGAAAATGCGCTTTCCAGCGCACTGGCAAAACCGAGCAGACAGCCGGCGAAGGCGATGGTCAGAAATGCCGGCCGCGTCGCCAGCACATAACGCTTGACCGGATTCGCCAATGCATCGCGAGACGGCTCCATCGGCGCTGCGGCAACCTTGTTCATGACATTCTCCCGGCCTTGCGACGCCGGCCTGCACTTGTCGGGTCGGCAAGGCTGCCAAAACCGCAGCCGCCGAACCCCATGCCGCCATGCGCATGGCAAATCGCGCAGGCCAGCGCGTCGGCGGAGTCGGCGCCCGGCTCGGCGGGAAGATTCAACAACCGTTTCACCATGTGCATCACCTGCTCCTTCTGGGCGTGACCATTTCCGACCACCGCCTGTTTAACCTGCAACGCCGTGTATTCGAATACCGACTGCCCGGCCGCAGTCAGCGCCGCGATGGCGGCGCCACGCGCCTGACCAAGCAGCAGCGTCGATTGCGGATTGACGTTGACGAACACCTTTTCGATCGCGCTGGCATCCGGCCGGAACTGCGCCAGCACCTCGCTGACGCCCTCGAAAATGATCTTGATGCGTCCGGGCAACTCGCCTGTTTCAGTACGCACCACGCCGCTCGCGACATAGGTCAGTTGCTGGCCGACCTTGTCGATGACGCCGTAACCGGTGACACGCAGGCCGGGATCGATGCCAAGCAGTCTCACTCGGGCAGGATCGCCGAGATATAGACGTCCTGCACGTCGTCGAGATCGTCCAGCATGTCGAGCATTTTCTGGAATTTGACCGCGTCGTCGCCGGCCACATCGGTTTCATTCAAGGCTTTCATCACCACGCCGGACAGCGCAGGTTTGAAGCCGGCCTTTTCCAGCGCCTCCTTGACGGTGGCGAAGTCGCCGGTCGGCGCGGTCATGATTTCGATGGAGCCGTCCTCGTTGCTGATCACGTCCTCCGCGCCGGCTTCCAGCGCCACATCCATGACCTGATCTTCGTTCGCACCCGGCGCCAGGATGATCTGGCCGCAGTGCTTGAACTGGAACACGACGGAACCATCGGTGCCCAGATTGCCGCCGCATTTCGAGAACGCATGCCGCACGTCGGCGACGGTGCGCACGCGGTTGTCGGTCAGGCAATCGACGATGACCGCCGCGCCGCCGGGACCATAGCCTTCATAACGGATCTCTTCGTAACTGACGCCTTCCAGTTCGCCGGTACCCTTCTTCACCGCCCGGTCGATGTTGTCGTTCGGCATGTTCTCGGACTTGGCCTTGTCGATGGCCACGCGCAAGCGCGGATTGAAGCTGGGATCGCCGCCGCCCATCTTCGCCGCCACGGTGATTTCCTTGGCGTATCTGGAAAAAATCTTGCCCCGCTTTTCATCCTGGCGCCCCTTGCGGTGCTGGATGTTTGCCCACTTTGAATGTCCGGCCATGGTGACTACCCGCTACGAAAAATGGCCGGATTTTACACCGGCGCGGGTGGCTATCCGACGGATGGCTTTAGCGCTTCATTGTTTGCCGCAAGGTCGCCTCTTAGAATGCGGCTTCTTTCAAAGGAGCCGCCATGCCCCAGCCCTTGCTGATCGCCAAGAACGACGCCGCCGAACTCTTCCTGCTGCCCGCCATGGCAAACCGGCACGGCCTCATCACCGGCGCCACCGGCACCGGCAAGACGGTGACGCTGCAAACCCTGGCGGAACAGTTTTCATCCATCGGCGTGCCCTGTTTCATGTCCGATGTGAAAGGTGATCTGTCCGGCATTTCGCAAGCCGGCGGCGGCAATGCCAAGGTTGCCGAGCGGGTGGAGAAACTTAACCTGGGCGACCACGCGTATCAGGCCTTCCCGGTGACTTTCTGGGACGCCTTCGGTGAGATGGGGCACCCGGTGCGCGCGACCATTTCCGACATGGGCCCGCTGCTGCTGGCGCGCATGCTGGAACTCAACGAGACCCAGACCGGCGTGCTGAATCTGGTGTTCAAGGTCGCCGACGACAACGGCCTCCTGCTGCTCGATTTGAAAGACCTGCGCGCGATGCTGCAATTCGTCGGCGAGAACGCGAAAGACTTCACCACCGAATACGGCAACATCTCCGCCGCCAGCGTCGGTGCGATTCAGCGCGGCCTGCTCAGCCTGGAAACCCAGGGCGGCGACAAGCTGTTCGGCGAGCCGATGCTGAACATCGCCGACCTGATGCAGACCGACAAGGGCAAGGGCGTGATCAACATCCTCGCCGCCGACAAGCTGATGCAGGCGCCGAAGATGTACGCCACGCTGCTGTTATGGCTGCTGTCCGAACTGTTCGAAAACCTGCCGGAAGCCGGCGATCTCGACAAGCCCAAGCTGGTGTTCTTCTTCGACGAGGCGCACCTGTTGTTCACCGACGCGCCGACCGCGCTGGTCGACAAGATCGAACAGGTCGTGCGCCTGATCCGCTCGAAGGGCGTCGGCGTCTATTTCGTCACCCAGAACCCGACCGACGTGCCGGACAAGGTGCTGTCACAACTCGGCAACCGCGTCCAGCACGCCTTGCGCGCCTTTTCGCCGCGCGACCAGAAAGCGGTCAAGGCCGCCGCCGAGACCATGCGCGACAACACCGCTCTGGATGAAGCCGCCGCCATCACCGAACTCGGCGTCGGCGAGGCGCTGGTGTCCTGTCTGGATGAAAAAGGCCGGCCGGGTATCGTGGAACGCGCCTACATCGTGCCTCCTGGCGGCCAGATCGGCCCGATTGATGGCGCCAAACGCCAGCAACTGATGCAGAACTCGCTGGTTGCCGGCATCTATGAAAAAACCATCGACCAGGAATCCGCCTACGAAGTCCTGAAGGCGCGCGCGGCCCAGAACGCGCAACAGGCGGAAGCCGCGAGTCAGGCAAAAACACAGGCCAAAGCGGCGGCCGAAGCGCCGGCCGAAAGCGGTGGCCTCGGCGGCATGTTCGGCGATCTGTTCGGCGGTGCGACCGGCGCCGGAGGTCGCAAGCGTGAAGGTGTCGTCGAAGCGCTGGCCAAGAGCGCGGCGCGTTCGGTCGGCAGCCAGGTCGGCCGCGCCATCATTCGCGGCGTGCTGGGTTCCCTGCTGGGTGGCAAGCGATGAACAAGGTCATCCTCGACAGCGCGCACTTCGACAGCAAGGCGCGGCAGTGGGACGAAAACCCGGTGTTCCAGGATCGCGCCGACAAGATCGCCACCGCCATTGCCGCCGCCGTGCCGCTGAACACCTCAATGCACGCGCTGGATTACGGCAGCGGCTCCGGCATGCTGAGCTTTCCGCTGCGGGAAATGCTCGGCCATATCACGCTGAAGGACACCTCGGCCGGCATGCTGGCCGTCGCGGAAGAAAAGATCGCCGCCTGGGGCGTCGGCAACATGGCAACCCGCTTGATGGATCTGACCGCCGCGCCGATGCCGGACGAGCGTTACGACCTGATCTATTCGTCGATGACGCTGCATCACATACCGGACACCGACGCCATCCTCAAGGTTTTCCACGACCTGCTGACACCCGGCGGCTGGCTGTGCATCGCCGATCTGGACCAGGAAGACGGATCCTTTCATGGCAGCCATGTCGATGTGCATCATGGCTTCGATCGTGCGGCACTGACGACTCGGGCAGTTCAGGCCGGATTCAACGGCATCGACTTCAGTACGGTGTTCGAGATCGTCAAGGAAACCGAAACCGGCGCGCGCACTTATCCCGTGTTTCTGATGCTGGCGAGACGGAGTTGAGATTCAGATCTTCGAGCCGCGCTCGACGATGATGCCCAGTTCCTTGACGCCGCGCAGGATCGCCAGTTTGCGCACCGCCACCCGTACCCAGGGCGCGCCAAACTCGCGGCGCACGATGTCGGCGATCAGCTCGCCCAGTGTTTCCACCAGGCGAATCTCGCGCGTCGCCACCACTTCCTGTATCCGCGCGGCGACTTTGCCGTAGTCGATGGTGTCGGCCACATCGTCGGTATGACCGGCCTTGTGGTCGTAAAGGCCGATCTCGATATCCAGCATCACCGGTTGCGGCGCTTTGCGCTCCCATTCGTAGAGTCCGATAATGGTTTCAAGGCGAAAATCACGCAAAAAAAGTATGTCCATATCCGTTCCGCCCCAGTCCCTGCCTGTGACAGGCCACTCGCTGAAAGCGGCGCATTCTACGCAAATAACTTCAACCCCAATATTCTTCGCAAATGATTGAATCCACGCTTCTTTTAATCACCGCATACCTGCTGGGCTCGATTTCCTTCGCCATTCTGGTCGCTCGCGTCTATGGCTTGCCTGATCCGCGCAGCCACGGCTCCGGCAATCCGGGCGCGACCAATATGTTGCGCACCGGCAAAAAATCCGCCGCCGCGCTGACCTTGCTGGGCGACGCGTTGAAGGGCTATCTGGCAGTGATTCTGGCGCAATGGGCCACACAGGCCTATGGTTTGCCGATCTACATCCCCTATCTGGCCGCGCTGGCCGCGTTTCTCGGTCATCTGTTTCCGCTGTTCTTTGGCTTCAAGGGCGGCAAGGGCGTGGCGACGGCCCTCGGCGTTCTGCTGGCGCTGGACATCCGCCTCGGCGGGCTGACCATCCTGACCTGGGGCGTGGTGTTCGCAATCACCCGGGTTTCTTCCCTGTCAGCGTTGGTCGCCGCCACGCTGGCGCCGGTGTACGGCTACTATCTGCTCGGCCATGGCCCGGAATCGCGTTTTCTGGCCGGCATCCTGGCGGTGTTGTCACTGCTGGTGCTGGCACGGCATCACAGCAACATCCGCAAACTGATTTCCGGTGAAGAGTCGGCTTTCAAGAAACGCTGAGGAGACTTCCCGCCATGTTTGAAAAAACCATCGACTACGCGCGCGGCAGCCTCGCCGCCGCTTCCGAATCCGCGATTGAAAAGGCG